>NZ_JBSFVU010000028.1:0-102670 GCF_053592475.1 Streptomyces sp. NPDC002671 | reverse complement strand
GGGCGGGGGGGGCCCGGGGGGGGGCGGGCGGTGCGGTCCCCCCCGGCGCAAGCCGTCGCCGCGACCGCGGTCGCGGCGACGCTCCGGCTGCCCGTGGCCCGTATCGGCACGCTCCCGTCCGGCCTCCCCGCGCCCTCCCTCTCCTTCCTGGACCTCTCCCGCGTCCCCTCCCTGCTCGCCCCGGCGGCGGCCGTGGCCGCGCTCGCCGCGCTGGAGTCGCTGCTGTCGGCGTCGGTCGCCGACGGCATGCGGCCGGGCGAACGGCACGAACCGTCCAAGGAGTTGTTCGGGCAGGGCATCGCCAACCTCGCGGCCCCGCTGTTCGGCGGGGTCCCGGCGACCGGCGCGATCGCGCGGACCGCGGTCAACGTCCGTACCGGCGCCGCCTCCCGGCTGGCGGCGCTCGCGCACGCGGTGATCCTCGCCGGGATCGTGGCGGTCGCCGCCCCGCTGGTGGGCCGGATCCCGCTGGCCGCGCTGGCCGGGGTGCTGCTGGCGACGGCCGTACGGATGGTGGAGCGGGACGCGGTCCGGGCGATGGCGAAGGCCACCCGCGGCGACGCCCTGGTGCTGGCCCTGACCGCCACGGCCACCCTCGCGCTGGACCTGGTGCGGGCCGTGCTGATCGGGCTCGGCGTCTCGGTGCTGCTGGCGCTGCGCGCGGCGATGCGCGCGACCCGGCTGACCCCGGCCGCCGCCGACGAACTCCCGGGCGAGGCGGGCACGGTGACGTACCGGTTCGACGGCCCGCTGCTGTTCGCCGCCGCCCACCGCTTCCGGTGCGGCCTCGCCGGCCTGCACGACGGGGTCTCGGCGGTCGACCTCAGGCTGTCGGGGCTGACGGCGGTGGACGCGACGGGCGCGCTGGCGCTGAAGGAGGCGGTGGGCGAGCTGCGCGGGCGGGGCGTCGAGGTCCGCATCAGCGGGGTGGGCGTGGACCACCGGCGGGTCCTGGAGTCCTGCGGGGTCCTGGCGGCTGTCAGCCCCAGCACGGACAGGGGGGTTGTCCCCAGTGCGGCGGGCGCGCCGGCTTCCTAGGGTGGAGCGCATGAGCGCACTGGACCCGCAGCGGGTCGGACTCGAGAAGGAAGCCGACCTCAAGAAGGAACTCGACGCCACCCTGCGGGCACGCGGGGAGCTGGGCGCGGAGTACGACTCCGCGCTGGTCGACTCGTTCCTGGAGAAGGTCGAGCAGCGCATCGGCGAGAGCGTGGACCGCCGTGTGCGGCGGCACCTGGCCGAGCAGCAGATGGCGACCGCGCGCGGGGGCCGGGGGCCCCGGCCGGCCGACTCGTGGGCCGACCGCTACGGCTTCGCGCTCCTCACGCTGGTGCTGGCCATCCCGCTGTCCGCGATCGCCGCCGTCGAGGGCCTGCCCGGGATGGTGACCGCCTGGCTCGGCATCGTCGGCGTCAACCTGGCCCAGGCGGCGCGCCTCAACCCGGAGATCTTCCGGGCTCGCCAAGACCGGTCCGCCGAACAGGACTGAGGCTTGCTGATGGCGATTTGAGAGCGACAAAAACCGCAACCACCAATTGAGCAACCCCAACGGCGAGCAACCACCTCCGCGAAAGCGGCGCCGGTTTAGGCGCAAAAAACCGCGGGGACCGCCGCACCCCCGTTTCCGGGGGGCGGGACGACGGCGGTCCCCGCGCGGGACGCGGGCCGGGTCAGGGCCGGGCAGCGCGTCCGAGGCGTCCATGGAGGTCCGGGAGCCGCTCCGGAGGTCCGTGACGCCGTTCGGCGCCGGCCTGGGCGGGGAGCCGTCCCGGTGCTCGATGCCCGGGAGTTCCCATCGCCCTGCCGACGCCTCCAATCTGCCGGACCCGTGTTAAGCGAGTGCTGCGCGCACGTGACACGCTCGTACCACTTGCGAAACGGCTCGATCGGCCGCCGTCACCGCAAGTTCGCCGCCGCCACGTGCAGTTCACCGGACGTTTGCTACTTGTTCCCGCCCTTGGCGAGGAAGGCCAGCAGATCCTGCCGGCTGACCACACCGGTCGGCTTGCCCTCGACCAGGACGATCGCCGCGTCGGCCGTGCCGAGCACCGACATCAGGTCGCCGACGGGCTCGCCGGAGCCGACCTGGGGCAGCGGCGGGCACATGTGCTTCTCCAGCGGGTCCTCCAGGGAGGCGCGCTTGGAGAACAGGGCGTCCAGCAGCTCCCGCTCGACGACCGAGCCGACGACCTCGGCGGCCATCACGTCGGGGTGACCGGCGCCGGGCTTGACGACCGGCATCTGCGAGACGCCGTACTCGCGCAGCACCTCGATGGCCTGGCCGACGGTCTCGTCGGGGTGCATGTGCACCAGGGACGGAATGGCGCCGTGCACCTTGTCCGCGAGGACGTCGGCGACGCGGGCGCTGGGGCCCTCGTCCTCCAGGAAGCCGTAGTCGGCCATCCACTCGTCGTTGAAGATCTTGCTGAGGTAGCCGCGCCCGCTGTCCGGGAGCAGCACCACCACGACATCGTCCGGGCCGAGCTTCTCGGCGACGCGCAGCGCCGCGACGACGGCCATGCCGCAGGAACCGCCGACGAGCAGCCCCTCCTCCTTGGCGAGGCGGCGGGTCATCTGGAAGGAGTCCTTGTCGGACACGGCGACGATCTCGTCCGCGACGGTGCGGTCGTAGGCGGTCGGCCAGAAGTCCTCACCGACGCCCTCGACCAGGTACGGGCGCCCGGAGCCGCCGGAGTACACGGAGCCCTCGGGGTCGGCGCCGATGACCTTGACCTTGCCGTCGCTGGCGTCCTTCAGGTAGCGGCCGGTGCCGGAGATGGTGCCGCCGGTGCCGACGCCCGCCACGAAGTGGGTGATCTTCCCCTCGGTCTGCTCCCACAGCTCAGGGCCGGTCGAGTGATAGTGCGAGAGCGGGTTGTTGGGGTTGGAGTACTGGTCGGGCTTCCAGGCGCCGGGGGTCTCGCGGACCAGGCGGTCGGAGACGTTGTAGTACGAGTCCGGGTGCTCAGGGTCGACGGCCGTCGGGCAGACGACGACCTCGGCGCCGTACGCGCGCAGCACGTTGATCTTGTCGGTGCTCACCTTGTCGGGGCACACGAAGATGCACTTGTAGCCCTTCTGCTGGGCCACGATCGCCAGGCCCACGCCGGTGTTGCCGCTGGTCGGCTCGACGATGGTGCCGCCGGGCTTCAGCTCGCCGCTCTGCTCGGCCGCCTCGATCATGCGCAGGGCGATGCGGTCCTTCACGGAGCCGCCAGGGTTGAAGTACTCCACCTTGGCCAGGACGGTGGCCTGGATGCCCTCGGTCACGTTGTTGAGCCGCACCAGCGGGGTGTTGCCGACGAGGCTGATCATCGAGTCGTGGAAATGCACCGTTGTCTCCGGTTGCTTGCAAAAAGAGTGGTCGTAGTGGTTAAGCCAGCGTACGGCCCCCGGGTGACGTACGGAGGGCGTTCACTCCCAGTGGAGATTGGCGCACGCCTTGTACGGGGCAAGGAGTGGGTGTACGGCTACGAGGAGGTGGCGGCGACGCATGACGAACATGTCGAGGGCGAGAGTGGCCCGGCGCATCGCGGCCGGAGCGGCGTACGGCGGCGGAGGCGTCGGGCTCGTCGGTGCGGCGGCCATGGGGCTGCTGCTGGCGGAGGTACGGATGGCGCGGCGCCATGTGGGCAACGGCAGCGGCGGGCGGGTGCCGGCGGCCGACGGCGTGTACGGCCAGGCGTACGACGTCCCCGGCGAACCTCCCCTCCGGCTGACCCTGCTCGGCGACTCCACGGCTGCGGGGCAGGGCGTGCACCGCTCGGGGCAGACACCGGGGGCGCTGCTGGCGTCGGGGCTGGCGGCGGTGGCGGAACGCCCGGTGGTGCTGCGCAACGTCGCCCTTCCCGGGGCGCAGTCCGATGACCTGGACCGCCAGGTGGCCCTGGTTCTGTCGTCGCCCTTTCCCGTCCCTGACGTGTGCGTGATCATGATCGGCGCGAACGACGTGACGCACCGGATGCCGCCGACCCGTTCGGTACGGCACCTGTCGGCGGCGGTACGGCGGCTGCGGACGGCCGGTGCCGAGGTGGTGGTGGGCACCTGCCCTGATCTCGGCACCATCGAGCCGGTGCAGCAGCCCTTGCGGTGGCTGGCGCGGCGGGCCTCGCGGCAGCTGGCGGCGGCGCAGACGATCGGGGTGGTGGAGCAGGGCGGGCGGACGGTGTCGCTGGGCGACCTGCTGGGCCCGGAGTTCGAGGCGAATCCGCGCGAGCTGTTCGGGCCGGACAACTACCACCCCTCCGCGGAGGGCTATGCCACGGCGGCGATGGCCGTGCTGCCGACGGTGTGCGCGACGCTGGGCCTGTGGCCGGCGGAGGAGGAACGGCCGGACGTCTCGCGGCGCGAGGGCTTCCTGCCGGTTGCCCGTGCCGCCGCGGAGGCCGCGTCGGAGGCGGGCACGGAGGTCACGGCGGCGATGCCGACGGGGCCGAGGGGACCGTGGGCGTTGCTCAAGCGCAGGCGCCGCCGCCGCGTACCGGAAGCCGAACCAGCAGCCCCGACGCTGTGACTCTGCCGAGCTCCAAGCAAGCGCTTAGTAAATTGCGGCCAGTGTCACACCACAACACCGGTGACCTGGCCCATACGTACGGGTAACTTCCCAAGCGGCCCTGCCCAACCCTCTGTCAGCCACTGGAGCCGTGATGCCCGAAGCCGTCATCGTCTCGACCGCCCGTTCCCCGATCGGCCGCGCTTTCAAGGGCTCCCTCAAGGACCTGCGCCCGGACGACCTCACCGCCACGATCATCCAGGCGGCCCTCGCCAAGGTCCCGGAGCTGGACCCGCGCGACATCGACGACCTGATGCTCGGCTGCGGCCTGCCCGGCGGCGAGCAGGGCAACAACCTCGGCCGCATCGTCGCCGTACAGATGGGCATGGACCACCTGCCGGGCTGCACGATCACCCGGTACTGCTCCTCCTCGCTGCAGACCTCCCGCATGGCCCTGCACGCCATCAAGGCCGGCGAGGGCGACGTCTTCATCTCGGCCGGTGTCGAGATGGTCTCCCGGTTCGTCAAGGGCAACTCCGACAGCCTCCCGGACACGCACAACCCCTTCTTCGCCGAGGCCGAGGCCCGCACCGCGGCCGTCGCCGAGCAGGAGGGCACCACCTGGCACGACCCGCGCGAGGACGGCCTCGTCCCGGACGCCTACATGGCGATGGGCCAGACCGCCGAGAACCTCGCCCGCTGGAAGGGCGTCACCCGCCAGGACATGGACGAGTTCGGCGTCCGCTCGCAGAACCTCGCCGAGCAGGCCATCAAGAACGGCTTCTGGGAGCGCGAGATCACCCCGGTGACCCTCCCCGACGGCACGGTCGTCAGCAAGGACGACGGCCCGCGCGCCGGCGTCACGCTGGAGGGCGTATCCGGCCTCAAGCCGGTCTTCCGCCCGGACGGGCTCGTCACCGCCGGCAACTGCTGCCCGCTCAACGACGGCGCCGCCGCGGTCGTCATCATGAGCGACACCAAGGCCCGCGAGCTGGGTCTCACCCCGCTCGCCCGCATCGTCTCCACCGGCGTCTCCGGCCTGTCCCCGGAGATCATGGGCCTCGGCCCGGTCGAGGCGTCCCAGCAGGCGCTGCGCCGTGCCGGTCTGACCATCGACGACATCGACCTGGTCGAGATCAACGAGGCCTTCGCCGCCCAGGTGATCCCCTCCTACCGGGACCTCGGCATCGACCTCGACAAGCTGAACGTGAACGGCGGCGCCATCGCCGTCGGCCACCCCTTCGGCATGACCGGCGCCCGCATCACCGGCACGCTCATCAACTCCCTGCAGTTCCACGACAAGCAGTTCGGTCTGGAGACGATGTGCGTCGGCGGCGGCCAGGGCATGGCGATGGTCATCGAGCGCCTCAGCTGATCACACGCCTCGGCTGATCGACGTTCCGTAGCGAACCGACCACCGTACGTCGGTCAAGGGTCCGGAACCTGGGAAACCCCAAGGTTCCGGGCCCTTTTGTGATCCAATCTCCCCCAGGATGTGACCTATCTCCCTCGCCGTGGACATCTGCGCAGGTCAACGCAGATCAACGCCGTTCCCTGGGGAGCCTCGCAGCGAAAGTCCTGTCCGTTTCGTGACGTTACGCACTGACAGGCGGTTAGTCCGCCCTTCAAGCTGATGTAGGAAGTCGGGGGTCGACTTTGAACCAGGGAGTGTGTCAGTGAGCGCCATGCCGATCGCCCTGCTGCTCACCACGGCCGCCACCGGCGCCGTGGGCGTCGCCGTCCTGCGCACCGTGCTGAAGCTGCGTCGTCAGCTCGCGCAGCTGCAGCGGCAGCTCGACGCGAACGCCGAGAGCGACGCCGCCGCGACGCGCGCCCTGCTGCCGAACGCCCGCAGCCACGCCGACACCGACCAGATACGGGCGGCCGTGGCCGAGGCGCTCGCCGAGGAGCGCGAGCGGGAGCTGGCCGAGGCCCGCGCCTTCTGGGCGGCCCAAGAGGCCCGCGACGCCTCCGACGCGCCCTCCCTGCTCGGCCTGCACGACTCCGACCTGTTCCTGCCCCGGCAGGCCGACTTCGCGGGCCTGGAGCCGCTGGAGCCGGTGTCCGAGCCGACCGCCGACGCCGACGAGGTCGCCGGGGAGTCCCCGGAGCTGGCCGCGGCCCGCCGCCGCCACCCCTCGCACCCCGACTTCGTCCCGGTGCAGTCGCCGGTCGTGAACGACCACGAGCGCACGGCGACCACGCTGGAGCAGCTGGCCGCCGAGCGCACCGAACTCTCCGACGTCCGCCCCGGCCCGCTCGGCACCCTCGACGTCTACGTCTTCGCCGACGGCACCACCCTGTGCATGACGCCGGGCCACCGCGAGACGGCGGAACACCTGGCGGCGTCCCTGCGGTCCGGTGAGTCCCCGTACCTCCTGGGCGGTTCGGGCATCTCCGGTTCGTACACCCTGACCTTCGCCTGCGGCAAGGACGGCGAGGACATGGTCTACGTCCTGGCGGACCGGGTCATCGCGTCCCTCTGAGGGCCCTGAGATCCGAGGGCCCTGAGATCCGAGGGCCCTGAGATCCGAGGGCCCTGGGGGTCAGACCCCCGCCCGCTTCCGGGCCTCCTCGACCACGCGCACGGCCTGCTCGACCTCGTCCTCGCTCTTCAGGACCAGAGCCAAGTCATGCGCGGCGACGAGAATTTGGTCGGCCGCCGCGAACATCCCCGCGTCCGGCATCTCCCGGGGCTCCGTACCCGGCTCCTCCACGCGCTGCACCCAGCTCGCCAACTCCCGGGCCAGCGCCAGAGCCTCCGCGGCGGCGCCCCGCTGGAGCCGACTCTGCGGCGCCGCCCGCAGGCGGTCGGCGAAGTGATCCACGGCTTGGGTGAGGGGCGTCGTATCAACCACGCGCCCGAGCGTAACGTGCCGCACTGTTGCCAACACGCCAACGCTCAGGCACGGTGACGTGAAGGACCGGCTTCATCGATCGCGTCCGGAGGCGCCGATGTCCCAAGTCTTCTCGGAAGAGACCCACCGCAACCTGCTCGCCCGCATCCCCCATTGCACCGGTCGTGAAGTCTCCGACTGGCTGCGCACCGTCGAAGAAGGCCCCGCACTCTTCCGCTTCGAGGAGAAGGTCAGCTGGCTCCGGCACGAGTACGACCTCGCGTACGGCCATGCCAAGGCGATCGTCCACGAGTACGACCTGAGGAGGGCGGCGCGAAAGCTGCGCTGAGAAGCCTGAAGGGCCCCGGGTCGAACCCGGGGCCCCTCTCACAGCTCACCCGGCCTGAGGCTCGCTCAGGCCGAAACCGGCTAGTCGTTGTTGGTGAAGATCGCCACCAGCCGGAGCATCTCCACGTAGATCCACACCAGGGTCATGGTGAGGCCGAACGCGGCGAGCCAGGACTCGTTGCGAGGGGCGCCGTAGGCGATGCCGTCCTCGATCTGCTTGAAGTCGAGGGTCAGGAAGAACGCGCCGAGCACGACGGCGACGATGCCGACGAGCGCACCGAGCGGGCCGAAGCTGCGCAGTCCGCCGTCCTCGGCGACGCCGAACGCCACCAGCAGCAGGTTGATCGCCATGACCACCACGAAGGCGATGGCGATGGACATGCCGATGCGGGCGTAGCGTGCGGTGACGCGGACCCAGCCGGCCTTGTAGACCAGCAGCGTCGCGGCCGAGACGGCCATGGTGCCGAGCACCGCCTGGAAGGGGGCGCCGTTCCAGCGGCTGTTGTACATCTCGCTGACGACACCGAGGAAGACGCCCTCGAAGGCGGCGTATCCGAGGATCAGCGCGGGCCTCGGGGTGCGCTTGAAGCTCTGGACCATCGCCAGGACCATCGCGATGAGCGCGGCCCCGATGGCCAGGCCGTAGCTGGTGGCCGAGACCGGCAACAGCGCCCAGGCGAGGACGGCGCCGACGGCGACCGTGCCGAGCGTGAGGGCCGAGCGGACGATGACGTCGTCCATCGTCATCCGGTCGGTGGTGGCCGGGGCCTGCGGCATGGTGCCGTACGGCGCGCCCTGCTGGGCGTACGGGTTCTGGGCGTAGGGGTTCTGCGCGTACGGGTTGCCCTGTGCGTACCCGGCCTGCGGTGCGGCGTTGAAGCCGGCGTAGCCGTTGTCGCGGCTGAACCCCCGTCGCGAGAAGACCGGGTTGCTGCTCCTCATTTCACTCCTCCACGGCCACCCTGCGTGGCTTCGGCCTCAAGAGTAATGGATTGGCAAAGGATCATCCGTAATACCTGAGGAGGATCTTTCCCTCGCCGTGTTGCGCAACACGCTACGCGGACGGCCGATTCCCGGCTACGGCAGCCCCCGGGGGAAACCGGTGTACGTCCCGGTGGGCGGCACGGTGCGGACGGCGCCGCCGTGGAGGAGTCGGAGGGAGTGAAGGGGAAGAAGGGGAAGGAGGAAGTGCCCGGAGCCGGACTCGAACCGGCACGCCCGCGAAGGGGCAGCGAGGTTTAAGCTCGCCGTGTCTACATTCCACCATCCGGGCTGGGCACGGGCTCCGCTTCGGGGTTCGAGACTATCGGGAGGCTCCTCCCGAACAACGGCCGCACGGAGCGCTGTTGTCTTATTTTATTGACGCCTGAGGGTGCATCAGACCACGGAACTAGCCACGCTTACTTGCCACTTAGCCTGCTGCGACATGGAATCGCGTGCGCGCGGAATGACGGGATTTCACCACCTGAACGAGGGTGTGCCACCTGTTTTGCGCCACATGCTCCGTCAGCTGACGAGCACTGCTCCAGGCCGGCTCCAGGCCGGCTCCAGCCGGCCTCGAGGCCTTACGTCCTCGGGGTCGGCCGTCCTCCCCAGGTATGACACGGGCCCGCCCCGTCCGACCCGAGTCGCCCCCCGGAACCGGAACAGCGACTGACTCCACGGACGCTCTGCGCGGGGACGATGGATGAGTCCCCACGAACGCACGTCGTCCCGACAGGAGCACCGTCCCGTGACCACCACACCCACCGCCGGCCGGACCACGACCGTGGCCGCACGCGCCACGGAGCTGTCGAAGATCTATGGGCAGGGTGAGACCCGGGTGGTCGCCCTGGACCAGGTCTCCGTCGAGTTCCGGCAGGCCGAGTTCACCGCGATCATGGGCCCGTCCGGCTCCGGCAAGTCCACGCTGATGCACTGCGTGGCCGGCCTCGACACCTTCTCCTCCGGGTCCGTGCGGATCGGCGACACCGAGCTGGGGTCCCTGAAGGACAAGCAGCTGACCAAGCTGCGCCGGGACAAGATCGGCTTCATCTTCCAGGCGTTCAACCTGCTGCCGACGCTGACCGCCCTGGAGAACATCACCCTTCCGATGGACATTGCGGGCCGGAAGGCCGACAAGGCTTGGCTGGATCAGGTCATTCAGATGGTCGGGCTGTCCGGCCGACTCGGCCACCGGCCCTCCCAGCTGTCCGGCGGCCAGCAGCAGCGTGTCGCCGTCGCCCGCGCGCTCGCCTCCAAGCCCGAGATCATCTTCGGTGACGAGCCCACCGGAAACCTCGACTCGCGCTCCGGCGCCGAGGTGCTGGGCTTCCTGCGCAACTCCGTGCGGGAACTGGGCCAGACGGTGGTCATGGTGACCCACGACCCGGTGGCCGCCGCCTACGCGGACCGCGTGGTCTTCCTCGCGGACGGGCGGATCGTCGACGAGATCTACGGCCCCACGGCGGACTCCGTCCTCGACCTCATGAAGCAGTTCGACGCGAAGGGCCGTACCAGCTGATGTTCCGCACGGCCCTGCGCAACGTCCTCGCGCACAAGGCCCGGCTCCTGATGACCGTGCTCGCCGTCATGCTCGGCGTGGCCTTCGTCTCCGGGACCCTGGTCTTCACCAACACCATCTCCGACGCCTACCAGAACAGCTCCGCCAAGGGCTTCGACCAGGTCGACGTCGCCGTCCAGCCCAAGCACCAGGACTCCAAGGGCAACCGGGTCGGCACGACACCCGAGCTGACCCAGGCGCTGCTCGACAAGGCCGCAAAGGTCCCGGGCGCCGCCTCCGCCACCGGTGTCGTCAGCGGCTTCACCGCGATCGCCGACAAGCACGGCAAGCTGGTCGGCGGCGGCTGGCAGTCCCAGGGCGGCAACTACTGGGGCACCAAGGACGCCCGATACCCGCTGACCGCCGGGCACGCCCCGCACGGCAGGGGCGAGGTGCTGATCGACTCCAAGACCGCCGAGCGCACCGGATACAAGGTCGGCGACACCGTGCGGCTCTCCGTCGACGGCCCGGTGCTGACCCCGGTCGTCAGCGGCATCTTCACCACCGACGACGGCAACGTCGCCGCGGGCGGCTCCCTGGCCCTGTTCGACACGCCGACCGCGCAGCAGCTGATAGGCAAGAAGGGCACCTACGACGAGATCGACGTGCGGGCCGCGGCCGGCACGAGCCAGAGCGCGCTCAAGGCCGGGCTCGACCGGGCGCTGCCGTCCCGCCTCGTGGAGACCACCACCGGCAAGCAGCTCGCCGACGACCAGGCGCAGGCCATCGCCGACGGGATGAGCGGACTGCGGCAGGCTCTGCTGGTGTTCGCGGGCATCGCCCTGTTCGTCGGCACGTTCATCATCGCCAACACCTTCACCATGCTGGTCGCCCAGCGCACCAAGGAGCTGGCCCTGCTGCGGGCGGTCGGCGCCTCCCGCCGGCAGGTGACGCGTTCGGTGCTGATCGAGGCGTTCGTCGTCGGTACGGTCGCCGGCGTGGCCGGTCTCGTCGCCGGCATCGGCATCGGCGCGGGGCTGCGCGCGCTGCTCGGCTCCTTCGGCGCGACCGTGCCCGACGGGCCGCTGGTGATCACGCCGGGCACCGTGGTGGCCGCCCTCGCGGTCGGCATCGTCATCACCGTGCTGGCCGCGTGGCTGCCGAGCCGCCGGGCCGCGAAGATCCCGCCGGTGGCGGCGATGAGCAGCGTGCACGCCAAGGCCACCACCAAGTCGCTGGTGCTGCGCAACACGATCGGCGCGCTGTTCTCGGCGGCCGGTGTCGCGGTGGTCCTCGCGGCGACGACGATGAGCACGGACTCCGCCCAGGGTCCGATGGGCCTCGGCGCGGTCCTGCTGATCATCGGCGTGTTCATCCTGACCCCGCTGCTGTCCCGTCCGCTGATCGCGGCGGCGGCTCCGCTGCTGCACGTGTTCGGCGTCTCGGGCAAGCTGGCCCGCCAGAACTCGGTGCGCAATCCGCGCCGTACGGCGGCGACCGCGTCGGCGCTGATGATCGGCCTGACCCTGATCACGGGCATGACGGTGATGGCGGGCAGCCTGCAGAAGTCGATCGACAAGATGGCGAGTTCGGCGATCCGCGCGGACTACGTCGTGTCGATGGCCAACCGCTCCGCGCTCTCCCCCGACGTGGCCGACAAGCTCGCGGGCGCGAAGGGCATCACCGCCAGCAGCCCGCTGCGCAACGGCATCTCCCGCGTCGACGGCGGGACGGAGTTCCTGACCGGCGTCAACGGCTCCACGATCGGCGAGCTGACGGACCTGAAGGTGGCCGACGGCTCCTTCACGGTGGGCGGCACGCGGGTCGTCGTCGACAAGGACAAGGCCAAGGAGCACGGCTGGAAGGCCGGTTCGCACTTCACCGCGCACTTCGAGGACGGCGCGGCGCGCACGCTGACGGTCGCCGGGGTCTACGAGGGCAACGACATGATCAACGGGATCATGCTCGACAACAAGGTCCTCACCCCGCACCTGAAGGACCCGGCCGACATGCAGGTCATGGTCAAGACGGCGGCCGGCGCGTCGAGCGCGGCCAAGGACAGCCTGGAGAAGACCCTCGGCTCCAACCCGGCGATCAAGGTCCAGGACAAGCAGGACATCTCCGACTCCATCGCGCAGATGTTCACGATGATGCTGAACATGGTCTACGGCCTGCTCGGCATGGCGGTGATCGTCGCGGTCCTGGGTGTCATCAACACCCTGGCCATGTCGGTGTTCGAGCGCTCGCAGGAGATCGGCATGCTCCGCGCGATCGGCCTGGACCGCTCCTCGGTGAAGCGGATGGTCCGTCTGGAGTCCCTGGTGATCTCCCTGTTCGGCGGTGTGCTGGGCATCGGGCTCGGCGTGTTCTTCGGCTGGGCGGCCGGTGAGCTGCTGGGCACGAAGATGTCGACGTACGAACTGGTCCTGCCCTGGGCCCGCATCGCGGTCTTCCTGCTGCTGGCGGGCGGGGTCGGCGTCCTGGCCGCCCTGTGGCCGGCCCGCCGCGCGTCCCGCCTGAACATGCTGGCGGCGATCAAGGCCGAGTAGCGCCGGGCAGCCGTACGACAGCCGAGGGCCCCGCTCGCAACGCGCCGAGCGGGGCCTTCGCCGTACCTACAGGTGTCACCCGTGCCAGGTGCGCGGGCGCGGCGGCAGGCCGGAGGCGCCCGCCTCGGGGGTCCGGACGGCCAGCACCTGGTTGACGCCGATCCGGTTGCGCTCGAAGGCGAGCGCGCAGGCCGCCATGTAGAGGCGCCAGACGCGGGCCCGGCCGGGGCTGGTGAGGCGGACCGCGCGGTCCCAGTCGGCCTCCAGGTTGGTGACCCACCGGCGCAGGGTGCGGGCGTAGTGCTCGCGGATCGACTCCACGTCCCGGACCTCGAACCCGGCCCGCTCCAGCTGGGTGACGGTGGTGCCGAGGGGGGCGAGTTCGCCGTCGGGGAAGACGTAGGCGTCGATGAACTCGTCCACGCGGTACGAGGACTCGTCCCGCTGCGGGCGGCGGGCGATCTGGTGGTTGAGCAGCCGTCCGCCGGGCTTGAGCAGGCCGTACAGCTCGCTCGCGTAGTCCAGGTAGCGTTCGGCGCCGACGTGTTCGGCCATGCCGATGGAGGAGATGGCGTCGTAGGGGCCGTCCGTGACGTCCCGGTAGTCCTGGACCCTGATCTCCACCCGGTCGGTCAGGCCCTCGTCGGCGACGCGCTTGCGGGCGTACGCCGCCTGCTCCTGGGAGAGGGTGATGCCGACGACGCTCACGCCGTGCTCACGGGCCGCGTGGATGGCCATCGAGCCCCAGCCGCAGCCGACGTCCAGCAGCCGCTGACCGGGGGTCAGGCCGAGCTTGTGGCAGATCAGTTCGAGCTTGTCGCGCTGGGCCGACTCCAGGGTCCCGCCGTCCTCCCAGTACGCGCACGAGTAGACCATCGACGGGCCGAGGACCAGCGCGTAGAAGTCGTTGCCGACGTCGTAGTGGTGGCTGATGGCCCGCTTGTCACTGTGCCGGGTGTGCAGATGACGGCGCCGGCGGACCTCCTCGCGGGGCGGGGCCGGCGGGACGGGCGGCCCGGTGAGCTTCAGCAGCTCGCGTACGGCGGCCCGTACGCCGGGGTCGCGCAGCGCCTGCGTGAGGCCGCGGGCGCCCTCCCCGCGCTCCCACACCAGCCCGGCCATGGCGTCGAGCGCGCTGTACAGATCCCCCTCGATCTCCAGGTCGCCGGAGACCCAGGCACGGGCGAGGCCCAGCTCGCCCGGTTTGAACATCATGCGGCGCAGCGCGCGGCGGTTGCGCAGGACGAGCGCCGGTGCCTCCGGCGGCCCGGCCTGCGACCCGTCCCACGCCCGCAGGCGCACCGGGAGCGGAACTCCCAGCAGCTGCTCGGAAAGCCTCCTCAGCCGCGACGCGGCGTCGGTCATGGTGCCCACCTCCAAGACGACGATCCCGGATGCCGGTTACCACGTAAACACCGACGGCTACGTGGCGCAGTCCCGCGAAGGAGTTACAGCTGGTCATTTTTCTTCGCCGCGACAACCCGTGGAACGCCGAAGGACCCCCCGCACCACGGATAGCGGGAGGTCCTTCGGGTGGATCAGTGACCGGAGGTCAGGAGGCCTGAGGTCAGGAGGCCTTGGCCTTCTCCTCGGTCTTGGGCGCGGCGGCGACCGGCGCCGGCTTGGCGGCCTCGTAGAACTCGTCGCGCGGGTTCTCCATGGCGCCCAGCGACACGACCTCGCGCTTGAGGAACATGCCGAGCGTCCAGTCCGCGAAGATGCGGATCTTGCGGTTCCAGGTCGGCATCGCCATGCCGTGGTAGCCACGGTGCATGTACCAGGCGAGGCGGCCCTTGAGCTTGATCTTCATCTTGCCGAAGACGATCATCGCGACGCCCTTGTGCAGGCCGAGACCGGCCACCGCACCCTTGTTGGCGTGCTCGTACTCCTTCTGCGGGAAGCCCCGCATACCGGAGATCACGTTGTCGCCGAGGACCTTGGCCTGGCGCAGCGCGTGCTGGGCGTTCGGCGGGCACCAGGCGTTCTCGTTGCCCGCCTTGCGGCCGACGACGTCCGGGACCTGGGCGTTGTCGCCGGCGGCCCAGATGTAGTCCGTACCCTGCACCTGGAGGGTGGCCGCGGTGTCCACGTGGCCGCGCGGGCCGAGCGGGAGACCGAAGCGGGCGAGCGCCGGGTTCGGCTTGACGCCGGCGGTCCACACGATCGTGTTGGAGTCGACCTCCAGGCCGTTCTTCAGCACGACGTGGCCGTCGACGCAGGAGTCCATGGAGGTGGAGAGGTAGATCTCCACGCCCCGGCTCTCCAGGTGCTCCTTGCCGTACTGGCCGAGCTTGGGGCCGACCTCGGGAAGGATCTTGTCGGCGGCGTCGACGAGGATGAAGCGCATGTCCTCGCGGGACACGCTCTTGTAGTACTTGGCCGCGTCCCGGGCCATGTCCTCGACCTCACCGATGGTCTCCGCGCCCGCGAAGCCGCCGCCGATGAAGACGAAGGTCAGTGCCTTGCGGCGGAGCTCCTCGTCAGTCGTGGAGTCGGCCTTGTCCAGCTGCTCCAGGACGTGGTTGCGCAGGCCGATGGACTCCTCGATGCCCTTCATGCCGATGCCCTGCTCGGCAAGGCCGGGGATCGGGAAGGTACGGGAGACCGCGCCCAGCGCGATGACGAGGTAGTCGAAGGGCAGCTCGTACGCCTCGCCCACCAGCGGGGCGATCGTGGCGACCTTGCGGTCCTGGTCGATGGTGGTGACCCGGCCGGTGAGGACCTCCGCCTTCGGGAGCACGCGTCGCAGCGGGACGACGACGTGGCGAGGGGAGATGCTGCCGGCGGCGGCTTCGGGGAGGAAGGGCTGGTAGGTCATGTACGACCGGGGGTCGACGACCGTGACGGTCGCCTCTCCGTAGCGCATCTTCTTCAGGATGCGCCGAGCTGCGTACAGGCCTACGTACCCACCGCCTACTACGAGGATCCTGGGACGCTCCGTGGTGCTCATGCCATCGAGTATCCACCCGGTCAGGGAGGGGTGCTCGTGCGCCCCTTCACAAGGTCCGACAGGGCCTGTGTTAATATCCGCGGCCCGCGTGACGCAGGTCATGCCGGCGGGCCGGAACCCCTGGGCGGTCTGCCCCGTTGTCAAGGCCGCGTGAGCTGCCTCTCTGGGCTTTCGGGGTGGCTGTGAGCACCTCGCAACACCCCTGGATCAGACCCGTTCGCGCCACTTTTCCGGCCATCGTCTGAACATGTTCAAACAGCTCCGGAGCCCCCGGAAGGGCCTATCGGCCCGTTTTCGTGGTGCCACTTGGCCTAAATCCTTGTGAAGAACTTCACGAAGTTTTCCGACCGGCCGTCACCGAGGGGCCCCTGAGGGCCCCTCAGCCCCGCTCAGACGTTATCCGACCTGCTCAGCCGACTGCTACTGGCCAGTAATAAAAGAGAGTCACGCCACCGGGCGCATGCTGCCTGGGTCACCGACCGCGTGCGGGCTAGGCCACCGACCACGCGATGCCGTCGAGGATGTCGTGCTCGCTCACGACGACCTCCTCGGCCCCGGTCCGCTCCATGATCGCGAGCAGCACGAGGGCGCCGGCGCCGATGACGTCGACGCGGCCCGGGTGCATGGACGGGACGGTCGCCCGCTCGGCGTGCGTGGAGCGCAGCAGCCACTCGGTGATCTCGCGGACGCGCTCACGGGAGATCCGGGAGTGGTGGACGCGCGCGGAGTCGTACTCGGGCAGGTCCTGGGCGATCGCGGACACCGTGGTGACCGAGCCGGCCAGGCCCACCAGGGTGTGCGCCCGGCGCAGCGGGACCGACTCCTCGGCCAGGTCCAGGGCGGCCTCGATGTCGGCCCGCATGGCGGCGATCTCCTCCGCGGTCGGCGGGTCGCTCACCTTGCCGCCCTGCGCCAGGTGCCGTTCGGTCATGCGCACGCAGCCGACGTCCACGGAGCGCGCGGCCCGCACATGGTCGTCGCCGACGACGAACTCGGTGGAGCCGCCGCCGATGTCCACGACGAGGTAGGGCCGGGTCAGGTCCTCGCGGCCGGCGAGTTCCTTCGTCGCACCCGTGAAGGAGAACTCGGCCTCCTGGTCGCCGGAGATGACCTCGGGCTCGACGCCGAGGATGTCCACGACTCCGCGCACGAAGTCGTCCCGGTTCTCCGCGTCCCGGGAGGCGGAGGTGGCCACGAAACGCACCTTGGGGGCGCCCAGTTCGCGGATGACGTCCGCGTACTCCCGGCACGCGGCGAAGGTCCGCTCCAGCGCCTCGGGCGCCAGCCGCCCGGTGCGGTCCACGTCCTGGCCGAGCCGCACGATCGTCATGCGCCGGTCCAGCTCCAGCAGTTCACCGGTGGCCGGGTTCACGTCCGCGACGAGCAACCGGATGGAGTTCGTGCCGCAGTCGACGGCCGCGACCCGGGAGAAGCCCTCGGGGACCAGCGGGCGCTCGGCAAAGAAAGCGCTGCGGACCTCGGTGGGGTCGAGGACCGCGCCCTCCTCGCCCGGGTGCTCGTCCGCCGGATCGGGCGCCACGAGCGGCTGCACGCACGGCCCCTTCGCCCACCACTCCGGCAGCATCGCGAGCGCCTCGTCGCCGAGCGGGTTGACGCCCGGCCCGGCGGCCAGCGAGTGGCCGACCAGCACGTGCAGGCACTTCACCCGGTCCGGCATGCCGCCCGCGCTCGGGAAGCCCTCCAGGACCTCGATCGCGTCGCGGCGCCGGATGTAGTCCTCGTGCGCCGCGCGGTAGGCCGCCGCCAGTTCGGGGTCGGTCTGCAGGCGCTCGGTCATCTCCTTCATGACGCCGTTCGCCTCCAGCGTGCCGATCGCGGAGGCGGCGCGCGGGCAGGTCAGGTAGTACGTCGTCGGGAAGGGCGTGCCGTCGGGCAGCCGGGGTGCCGTCTCCACGACGTCCGGCTGGCCGCAGGGGCACCGGTGCGCGATCGCCCTCAGCCCGCGCGGCGGTCGCCCGAGCTGCTGCTTGAAGGCCTCGACGTCCGCGTCGGTCGGCTCGGTACGCGGAGTGGGCGGCGGAGGCGTTTCCATGACTGTCTTCGGCTGTCTTTCTGTCGGTTCACTGGTCGGAGGCGTCGGACTTGTCGACGCCGTCCCAGACGTTCGCGTACCAGGGCCGGCGGGAGGCCCCGAGTCGGGCGCGGGACTGCTTGGCCGCGCCCGGGGCGACGACCACGTATCCGGTCTCCCCGGGCATCACATAGTGCAGCCGGCGCCGGATCTGCTGCTCGGCGTAGGAGTCGTCCTGCCAGCGCGCCTTGAGGTCGCGCAGCTGCTCGACGCGCCGGCGGGCCTGTTCCCGCTGCCGCTGGAGGTCGGAGATCTCGGCGCGCTGGGAGACGTACTGCCGCATCGGGTAGGCCAGGGCGACGATGAGCGAGCACAGCACCAGGGCGAGCAGGGCCGCGCGGCCGGTGAGCCGGGAGCGGCGGGCCTGCCGCTTGGTCTGGGAGCGGTAGACCCGGGCCGCCGTCTGCTCGCCGAGCAGGCGCAGCCTGGTCGCGGTGGAGAAACGGTCCCGGTCCTTCACTGCCATCTGGCTCTCCGCCTCCCCTTTCACACGCACGTACGTCCCCGGACACGGTACGGGACCGAGTGCGGGGACGTACGTACGACTGGCTAAGGCTTACCCCGGGTTGGGTCAGCCCTTGGAGATCTCCACGCTGCCCCTGAAGCGCGGGAAGGCGCTGCGGCCGGCGTACACCGCGGCGTCGTCGAGGATCTCCTCGATGCGCAGCAGCTGGTTGTACTTGGCGACGCGGTCGGAGCGGGCCGGGGCGCCGGTCTTGATCTGGCCGCAGTTGGTGGCGACGGCCAGGTCGGCGATGGTGACGTCCTCGGTCTCGCCGGAGCGGTGGGACATCATGCACTTGTAGCCGCTGCGCTGGGCCAGCTCGACGGCGTCCAGGGTCTCGGTCAGCGAACCGATCTGGTTCACCTTCACCAGCAGGGCGTTGGCGGTGCCCTCCTCGATGCCGCGGGCGAGGCGCTCGGGGTTGGTGACGAACAGGTCGTCGCCGACCAGCTGGACCTTGTCGCCGAGCTTGTCGGTGATGACCTTCCAGCCGGCCCAGTCGTCCTCGAACAGCGGGTCCTCGATGGAGACGAGCGGGTAGTCCGCGACGAGCTCCTCGTAGTACTCCGTCATCTCGGCGGCGGAGCGCTCCTTGCCCTCGAAGAGGTACTTGCCGTCCTTGTAGAACTCGGACGCGGCGACGTCGAGCGCGAGCGCGATCTGCTCGCCGGGGATGTAACCGGCCTGCTTGATGGCCTCGAGGATGAGGTCGAGGGCCTCACGGTTGGAGGGCAGGTTCGGGGCGAAGCCGCCCTCGTCGCCGAGGCCGGTGGACAGGCCCTTGCCCTTCAGGACCTTCTTCAGCGTGTGGTAGACCTCGGCACCCCAGCGCAGGGCCTCGGAGAAGGACTCCGCGCCGATCGGGGCGATCATGAACTCCTGGATGTCCACGTTGGAGTCGGCGTGCGAGCCGCCGTTCAGGATGTTCATCATCGGCACCGGCAGCAGGTGCGCGTTCGGGCCGCCCAGGTAGCGGAAGAGCGGGAGGTCGCTGGCCTCGGAGGCGGCGTGGGCCACGGCCAGGGAGACGCCGAGGATGGCGTTGGCGCCGAGGGAGCCCTTGTTGTCGGTGGCGTCCAGGTCGAACATGGCCTGGTCGATCAGGCGCTGCTCGGTGGCGTCGTAGCCGACCAGCTCCGGGCCGATCTGCTCGATGACGGCGAGGACGGCCTTCTCGACACCCTTGCCCAGGTAGCGGTTGGGGTCACCGTCGCGCAGCTCGATGGCCTCGAAGGCACCGGTGGAGGCGCCGGACGGGACGGCGGCACGACCCGTGCTGCCGTCGTCGAGGCCGACCTCGACCTCGACCGTGGGGTTGCCTCGGGAGTCCAGGATTTCCCGGGCTACGACGACGTCGATGGACGGCACGAGCATCTCCTTCTTGGGATGTGACGCTGGAAGTGCGGGGCGTGTGCCTTGCGGCTGTGCCTTGCGCCTAGAGCCTAACCGTCCATGGGGCGTCGGCCACCGACCGACCGCCCCGTGGACAGGCAAACGGTACCCATTGTTCACGCCCGGAACAAAGGGGTTCCCGGGTGAGCCCCGGGTGAAGAGTGGGGAAAGTGCGGCGGAAAGCGGGGAGGAGAGCGGCGGACAGCGGGGACACAAAAGCCCCGCCCCGGCGCGTACGGGGGAACACGCACCGGGGCGGGGGGACTGGGGGCCGCGCCTTACTTCAGGTGCAGCTGCTGACCCGGGTAGATCAGGTCGGCGTCCTGGACGATGTCCTTGTTCAGGTCGAACAGCTTCTTCCAGCCGCCCTTGACGCCGTGCTTCTCGGCGATGGTGCTGAGGGAGTCGCCCTTGACGACCTTGTACTCGCCGTCGCCCTTCTTGACCTTCTTGCCGGTCGGGGTGGTGACGGTCGCGCTCTTGCCCGTGCTCTTGGCCGGGGCCGTGCGCTCGGCGGAGCGGGAGGCGGCCTGGTCGGTGGAGCGGGTGGTGGTGGCCTTCGGGGCCGCCGCGGTGCCGTTGTACGGCGTGTTCGACAGGCCCGTGCCGCAGACCGGCCAGGCACCCTTGCCCTGGGCGGCGAGGACCTTCTCGGCGACGGTGATCTGCTGCGCCTTGGTGGCCTGGTTGGCCTGCGGGGCGTAGGCGGTGCCGCCGTACGCGGCCCAGGTGGAGGCCGAGAACTGCAGGCCGCCGTAGAAGCCGTTACCGGTGTTGATGGACCAGTTGCCGCCGGACTCGCACTGGGCGACCTTGTCCCACTCGGCGGCGGTGGCGGCGGAGGCGTTGCCGGCCGCCATGAGCGGGGCGGCGACAGCGGCGCCGGCGACTCCGGCGAGCGCGATGGCGCGGGTGGCCTTGAACGGGCGGCGGTGCTTGCCCTTGCCGGTGAACAGCATGGATCGATCCCCTCACCGACGCCTGCGAGGTGAGCTGTCGGGTTCGGGCCGGTTGAGTTGCCCGGCCGCGGCCCTTTCGGGACGCGGCTTCACCCCAAGCCGCAACCGACGTCAACTGCCGGTTTTGGCACTTACCTTGGGTCCCCCGCTCCTGCCTACGGCGCATGATGCGACGACTGTTCCCGGGCAACCGCTGGCAGGATTCGGCGTTGCGACTGCCGGGGCTCGTGGTGACGAGCGGCCTTGACCGTAGCCACGCGATCCGCGGAATTTCAAAGACGATCAGGGCTTCTGAGACTCATCCCACACTTTCACCAAACCGGACATTCAGGCGCTTAGTGGGGCGTCAACTCCCGCTACTTCTGGCCCGTTTCCGCACCGATTTCCAGGGTCTGACCGGCGGCGATGTGGTTCGGGTCGGCGCCGATGACCTTCTTGTTGTGGCCGTAGAGCGCGCGCCATCCGCCGTCGACGTCAAGGGAGTCGGCGATGGAGCAGAGACTGTCTCCCTCACGGACCTCGTAGGTGCTCGCATCGGGGGACGCGTGACGGCCGGACCGGGTGGCGTTCTGACCGTTTGTCACGCTTTCGTCCGCACTGACGCCACGGTGACGTCCACCACTGCTGAGCGAGCCGGTGTCGACGAGGCTCCAAGAGCCACCGTTCTGCCAGGAATTGTCCGAGTCGTCCGTTGCGGGGTCCGTGGTGGCGCCGCCATCCCCCTGTCCGTTTTGAGTGTCGGACGACGTGGACTTGTCGGACTTGGGGGTTTTGCCCCCCTTGCCCGCACCATGGCTCGCGCCCGGGGACGGCTTGGCGGTGGCGTCCGAGGAGTCGGACGACCTCGACGGGGACGACGAAGGCAAAGAGGGTGACGAAGGCGGCGAATCCGACAGACCGGGCGAGTCGGAAGTGTCGGCGGAGTCGGACGAATCCTGGCCCTGCTGACCCTGCTGGCCCTGCTGGCCCTCCGACGAATGCCTGGACTCGGAGGAGTCACCGGAGCCGTGCGAGCCGGAGTCCGAGTCCGAACCCGGGTTTCCGACGCCCGTGTCGACGTCCACGGAGCCGGAGTGCGCGGTCAGGCCGTTGAGCAGGGCGCAGGTGGCCCAGGGGGTGGTGCCCCGGTCGGCGAGGATCCGCTCTGCCACGGCGATCTGCTGCGAACGGCTGGCCTGGTCGGCGCTGGAGGCGTACTTCGTGCCGCCGTACTTGTCCCAGTCGTCCTGGGAAATCTGCAGGCCGCCGTAGTAGCCGTTGCCGGTGTCGGCGCTCCAGGAGCCGCCGCTCTCACACTCGGCCACCTTGTCCCACGTGGTGCCGTCGGCCGCGTTGGCGCTCGCCGCGCCCAGGAGCGGGAGGGCGATGGCGGAGCCGGTTACTCCGGCCGCGACGAGGAGAGCCGGGGCCTGACGGGGGCGACGGTGACGACCGTTCCCGGTGAGCATGCGGAAGCCTTTCGTGCGACAGCAGGACCCGCGCGGCGGGTGCTGCTGGGCGCCACGCTGCTGGGTGAACGTATAGGCATACGATCACTTGTCACAAGTTAATGCCGCGCAGATCACGTGAAGATCACAGAAGCGAACGCCTGTCATCTTCGGCTGGTTGGGCTGAGTTCACGGGGCAAGCCCCTCACTGGACGGGCGTGAACTCCACCGGCAAAGTGCGCAGTCCGCGCATGATGAGTCCGCCGCGCCAGCGCAGCTCGGCCGGATCCGCCGCGAGCCGCAGGTCGGGGAGGCGGGTGAGGAGGGTGGCGAGCGCGAACTGGCCCTCCAGGCGGGCGAGCGGCGCGCCGAGACAGTAGTGGATGCCGTGGCCGTAGCCGAGGTGCTGGTTGTCCCGGCGGGACAGGTCCAGCCGGTCCGGGGCGGTGAACCGCTCCGGATCCCGGTCGGCGGCGGCGAGCACGACGAGCACCGGGTCGCCGGCGGCGATGTCCTGCCCGCCGATGGTGAGCGGCCGGGTGGCGAACCGCCAGGTGGCCAGCTCCACCGGGCCGTCGTAGCGGAGCAGTTCCTCCACGCCGGTCTCCAGCAGCTCCCGTTCCCCGGCGGCGAGGGACCGCTGGAGCCGCTGCCGCTGTTCGGGGTGGGTGAGCAGGGCGTATGTGCCGTTCCCGATGAGGTTGACCGTCGTCTCGAAACCGGCGAAGAGCAGGATGAAGGCCATGGCGGCGGCCTCGTTCTCGGTGAGGTGCTCGCCGTGGTCGGAGGCGCGGATCAGGCCCGAGATCAGGTCCTCGCCGGGCGCGGGCTCGGCGGGCAGCGCCGCCCGCTTGCGGTGGATCAGCTCGGCGAGATAGCCCCGCATCTTCTTCACCGACCGGGCCACACCGCCCCGGGGCCCTCCGCCGTGCCGGATCATCATGCCCGCCCAGTCCCGGAAGTCGTCCTGGTCCTCGCGCGGGACGCCGAGCAGGTCGCAGATGGCGTAGATGGGGAGCGGGAAGGCGAACTCGTGGATGAGGTCGGCGGAGCCCTTCGCCGCGAACCCGTCGATGAGCTGGTCGGTCAGCTCCTGCACGCGGGGCGCGAACTCCGCGACCCGGCGGGGCGTGAACGCCTTGCTGACCAGCCGGCGCAGCCGGGTGTGGTCCGGCGGGTCGATGTTCAGCAGGTGCGTCATCAGCTCGGCCTTGCGCTCACCGGGGATGCCGGTCTTGCCCTTGGCGTGCGCGGGCTCGTCGTGATGCGCCGGGTTCTTGCTCAGCCGCTGGTCGGCGAGCGCCTGCTTGGCATCGGCGTACCGGGTGACCAGCCAGGCCTCCACCCCACTGGGCAACCGGGTCCGGTGCACGGGGGCGTGCTCCCGCAGCCAGGCGTAGGCCGGGTAGGGGTCGGCGGCGAACTCCCAGGTGAAGAGGTCGGGGGCGGGGGCGCCGGGGGCGGGCTGGGGGTTGAGCTGGTTGGTCACTCCTTGACGGTATCCGGCTTGTCCGACGTCTCGCCGAGGGCCTTCAGGGCACCGGGGTGACCCATGTCGGCGGATTTGCGGTACCACTGCCTGGCCTCGTCCGGCTTGCCTTCCTTCGCGAGGAGGGCAGCGAGACGGTAGGCGCCATAAGCGTCGGCCACCGTGTAGCCCTTCTCGTATTTCTTGCGGGCCTCGTCGAGACGTCCCCGCATCTCCAGAAGGACGCCCTGATGAGTGGCGTCCAGCGGGTAGATGAGGGGGTTCGCGTCTCCGTCGAAGTAGTCGTCGTCCAAGGGGCTCGGCTTGTGGAAGACAACCTCAAGCAACTCGGCCGCCTGCTCGTCACCCGCGTCCGCAGCGCGTGTCAGCCAGATCTCCGCCGCCTCGCGCTGGCCCTCGATCAACTGGAACATGCCCTGGCTCCTGGCCCCTTCGACGTAGCCAAGGCGATCCGACTCCAGATACCACTCTCTCGCCAGGTTGACATCGCTCGTGAGCAACAGATCCGCCAGCTCGTGCGCCGCCGCCCCCTTCCCCGCCTCCGCGGCCGTCAGCAGCCAGCGCTCGGCGCGGTCGCGGTGGATCCGGCCGAGGTGCAGCGCGGCCCAGGAGCTGCCGCCCTCGGCGGCGATCTCCAGGTAGGGAAGCGCCTTCTCCTTGTCCTCGTCGGACAGAAAGATCAGCGCCGCCTCCGCCGCCGCGTCCGTGTGGCCCGCGTCGGCCGCGCGGCACAGCAGGGAAACGGACTCTTGGCCGTCGAGGTAATACGCGAGGTGGAACATCACCTCCGCGTCCCCCGCCTCGACGCGCGAGCGCAGCGCCGCGCGGGCCGCGCCGAGAATCGCGTCCTTGTCCAGCGGCGCGCCCTCGATCGCCGCGTCCAGCAGCGTCCACCACACCTCGTCCGGTACCGGCTCCAGGTTCCCCGCCCGCAGTGCCTCCGCGACCAGCGCCCCGTATGCCCGCCAGGTGCCGTCCTCCTCGCCGGCCACGAGCAGTCCTGAGACCCGGAACATCCGCGCGGTCGCCCAGGCGAGCGCGTCCTCGAACGGCTCCCCCTCGCCCGTCTCCCCGGCCGCGCCGTACTGCTCCTGGACCTTCCTGAGCAGTTCGGCCGGCACCGCCCCGGTGACCCCGCAGCGAGCGAGATCGACCGCCGCCCGGACCAGCGACTGCCCGCGCGGGTGCTCCGACCGCGTACCCTCCCGCTGCCACTCGTCGAACAGGAGCTGCCCGACCGCGAAGTACGGGGCCACTCCCTCCTTGCCGCTCCACATGTACGCCGGGTACGCGCGCGGGTCGTCGAGTGCCGACAGCCGCTCCAGCTCGGCGTCGCTCCACTCGCGCTCCAGCAGAACCGGGCGGGCCGCGGTGACGACCTGGTCGTCGGGAGCGGACCTGGCGCGGCGCAGGTAGTACTCGGTGGGGCTGATCGTGCCGAGCACGACGGCACCGAGCTGGTTGAGCCGCCTCAGCAGTCGCAGATCAAGCAGGCCCGGACCGAGGTGCTCGGTCAGCTCGTCCAGCCAGACGACGTGCTTGCCGGGGTCCTTCCGCAGTGCGGCCTCCAGCGGGCGCAGGTCCTCGCCCGGGTAGGGGGCGTACAGGCGGCGGTCCTCCAGTAGGCGCACGCCGTGCCACGCGGTGTACGACTTGCCCGCGTACGGCTCACCCACGATCAACACCAGCCCGGGGCGGTCGAGTTGGGCGCGCAGGTCATCGTCGCGGTCGCGCGGCACGTACGGCGGCACGTCGGGGAGCCCCGCCACCGGCCCGGTCGGATGCACACCGAACTCCCCCGCCCCCACCTCACCGACCGGCCGCCACTCCACGGGGGCGGGAAGGGTGTTGTAGTAGTTGCGCTCCTCCCCGACGACGCGGCCGTAGAAGTTGCCGTTCCGCATGTCGATGTGATCACCCGCGACTTGGGTTCCGGTGTCTCCCCGGGGCGTGGGGGCCGAGGCGGTGCGAGCCGGCTGGGGTACGGGGGCAGGGTAACCGGCCGCGATGGCCACGAGTTTGGAGAACTTCTCGGGATGGTTGTCGCGCACCGTCGACAGGGAGCCGAGCTGCCGCTCGGTCCGCGTCTCCCGTGATCCCGTACGCCGTATCCAGATGTCCATGACGTCGCGGACACCTGCCCGCTTCATCACCTGAGCGACCCTCTGTGCCGTGGTCGGCGAGCTGTCGATCGCGCGCAGAAGCGCTTTCCTCAGCTGCACCAACTCCGCTGTCACAACCGCCCCCACGCATCGCGCCCGCCCGTTGGAGCAACGGTATCAAGCAGGCAGCCCCTCAGCAGCCCGTATGGCGTCCCGGTATGCGCGGGCCGCCGCCCGCAGTGCGGCCTCCGGGTCGATGCCGTCCGCCTCGGCGCGGGCCGCCAGCTCCAGCAGCTCGTAGCCGATGCCCGCGCCGCTCGGCAGGGGCACGTCCAGGCCCGCCGTGCGGGCGCGGGAGACGAGCTTGGCGGCGAGGGCGAGGCCGGGCTGGCCGAGGGGGACGCCCTCCGTCACCGAGGAGCGGCGCTTCTCCTCGGCCTTGGTGCGCAGCCAGTGCTCCTTGACGTCCTCCGGCGTCTCCGCCTTCTCGTCGCCGAAGACGTGCGGGTGGCGGTGGATCAGCTTGGCGACGATGCCGCCGGCCACGTCGTCGACGGAGAACGGCGCGTCCGGGTCCTCCTCGGCGATGCGGGAGTGGAAGACGACCTGGAGCAGGACGTCGCCCAGTTCCTCCCGCAGTTCGTCGCGGTCGCCGGCCTCGATGGCCTCGACCAGTTCGTACGCCTCCTCGATGCCGTACTTCGCCAGGCCCTGGTGGGTCTGCCGGGACGACCAGGGGCATTCGGCGCGGATGCGGTCCATGACCTGGACGAGGTCGAGGAGGCGGGCGCCGGGCAGGTCGTAGGAAGCGGGCAGCAGCTCCAGCTCCGGCATCCGGACGCGGCCGGAGCCGGCGAGGCGGGCCAGGCCGTCGGTGAGGGCCGGTTCGCCCTCGCCGGTGGCCACGACCACCGCGGTCCGCCCGCCGGCGCAGGCGTCGACCAGCTCCTGCGCGGTGGGGGACGCCTCCGCCACCGCTATCCCGGCCTCGCGCAGATACGGCAGCTGCGGATGGGCGCCGTCCGCGCACAGCACGGCGTCCGCGGCACGCAGCGCCTGCCAGGCGGGCCAGGACAGCAGGCCGGGCGCGACTCGGTGGCTCGTGGTGAGCAGGACGATACGGCCAGGGGCTTCGGGGCTGATTGCGTTCACGATCCGAACGTAACGCACGGTGCGGAGGGAGCGGCTCGGTTGTCCACAGGGCCCGCGAATTCTCGTGATCGTATGACTGGCAGCCCGCCCCGTCCGCCGTTCCGTTCCGGCGGCCCGGCGCCTACGCCGACAGCGGCTGCCCGCCGTCCGCCGTGACCTCCCGTACCCAGGGCGTCTTCGCATCCACCCGGCTGCTCCGCTGCACGTCCCACGAGCCGTAGCGCGGATTGAGGTCGACGTGGAGTTCCTGGGACGCCTTGGACAGGGCTTTCCAGAAGGCGGGCTGGCTGGTGTCGGTGCCGAGGCCGGCGGCGAGCTTCTGCGCCTCCAGCTGGAGGCGGAGGTTGTCGTCGAGGCGCTTGGGCGCGATGCCGTACTTCTGCAGCCAGGCCGTCTCCAGCCCCTTGGCGCCGCCCGTCTGCTGCTCCAGGCCGGCGCGCATCTGCTGGACCTCCTTGCGGGTGACCGTGACGCCCGCGTCCTGTGCGGCCCGGTGCAGCACCCGGTCCAGGACCATGTTGTGCAGGGTGTCGCGGGTGAGGCTGCTGGTGGAGGCGAGGACCTGCTGGTACTGGGCCTCGTCCGAGACCGCGGCCCGCTGTGCCTTGCGGACCTCGTCGACCCGGCTCTGCAGCTGGGCGACGGTGATCCGCTGTCCGCCGACGACGGCCGCCGCACCCGGGTGCACATCGTTTCCGCAGGCGGTGAGGAGGGGTGCCGCGGCGGCGATCGCGGCGGAGAGGACGAGCGCGGTGCGACGACGGCGGTGCAAGGAAACCTCCCGAGGAGTTTGTGCGACGGTGCACAAAGTCTTGCGGTGATCGATGGTAGGCAGTGGGCAGGCTGCGGCCAACCCATTCGACCAACGATTCACAGCCGCTTCGGGCACCGTCGCGCCCCTCCCGACGGCAGGAGCCAGGTGTACTCCTAGCCGTGCATCTGCCCCAACCACTGGAGGGTGCGGTGGATGTCCGCCGCCAGCGGATGCCCCGGGCCGTGCACGCGCTCCACGTCCATCAGCAGCCGCGCTAGCGTGTCGTGGGCGGCCGGGCGGTCGCCGAGGGCGAGCAGCAGGTGGCCGATGCGGCGGCGCACGTCGTGCGCGAGCTGCGGGTCGCCGGAGACGTACTGGTTCTCGTAGTACGGCAGCAGCGCGCGGTACTCGGCGAGCGCCGCGGCCGGCTGGCCGAGCTGCTCCAGGCACTGGGCGGCCTCGTAGCGGTAGCGCAGGGACTGCGGGTCGGCCTGGCCCGCCTCGGCGGCGCGTTCGTCGGCGAGGCGGCGCAGTTCGGGCAGGGCGCGCCGGTACTGGCCGTCGTCCAGGAGCGTGGCCGCGTACTGCTTGCGCAGGGTGCGGACGACCGGGGAGTGCTCGCCGTGCTGTTCGGCCGCGGCGGGCAGGATCGCGCCGAGGATGTCCACGGCCTGGGTGATCCGGCCCTCCCCCAGGAGGCGCTTGACCTCGTCCACGGCGGCGGCCACATCGGGCTTCTCGGCCACCGGCGGCGCGGGCGCGACGGGGGCGGGCTGGGGCGCGGGCGTCCGCGCGCGGTCCGGCCAGGGGGCGTGCGGGCGCAGGAAGGGGCGCGTGGGGTCCAAAGGCTCCCCCGTCGGCATCCCGCGCGCGGGCAGCAGCAGGGCCAGGTGCTCGTACACCTCCTGCGCGGAGGCCGGGCGGTGCTGCGGGTCCTTGGCGAGCAGCCTGAGGACGAGGGCTTCGAGCGCCTCGGGGACCTCGGGGCGGATCCGGCGCACCGGAAGCGGGGGCTCGTACAGGTGCCGGTGCAGCACTCCGAGCGCCGTGGAACCGGTGAACGGCACGTCACCGCTGAGCAGTTCGTGTATCAGCACACCGAGCGCGTACAGGTCGGTGTACGGGCCGACTGCACCGCCCATCGCCTGCTCGGGCGCCATGTAGGCGGGCGAGCCTATGGGTGAACCGGTGTGCGTGAGGCGGGTGGTGTCGGTGTCCAGGACCGACGCCACGCCCAGGTCGAGCACGGTGACCGTGCCGTCCTGCTTCACCATCACGTTGCGCGGCTTGAGGTCGCGGTGGACGATCGGCACGGCGTGCACGGCGCTCAGCACGGCGCACAGTTGCGCGGCGACCGCGACCGCCCACTGCCAGGGGTACGGGTCGTGCTCGGCGAGGTGGTCGGAGAGGTCGGCGCCGTCGACGTACTGCATGACGAGGAACAGTTCCTCGCCCTCGCTGCCCGCGTCGTGCACGGTGACGAGCCCGGGGTGGTCGACCTGCGCGGTCACCCGGCACTCGCGCACGAACCGGCGGCGCAGCTCGTCCGCCTCCTGCCCGGCCACCTTGTCGGGGCGCAGCAGCTTCACCGCCACGCGCCGGTCGAGCCGCTGGTCGTACGCCGTCCACACCTGGCCCATGCCGCCCTGGCCGATGAGCGTGGACAGTTCGTAACGGCCGGCGACGACACGTCCCGCCGCCACGCTCACCTTCCGCCCTCGTGGTTGCGCAGGTAGTCGCTCAGCTCGTCCAGTTCGGCGCGCACCTGGTCGATCCGCGCGGGCGCCGGGCGCTGGGGCTGCGGGTGGGGCTGGGGCGGGGTGAGCGGGGTGGCCTGCGGGGGGCCGGGTATCGGGGTGTGCGTCATGGGCGGCGGGGTGTGCGGGGTGTGCGGTGTGACCGGCGCGCTCGCGTACGGCGACGCGGGCTGCGGGTAGCCGTACGACGTCGGGACGGTCTGGGCGTGCGGCGGCGCGTAACCGGACTGCGCGCGCTGTGCGTCGGAGTGGTGCCGGACGTCCACGACCAGGAAGTGGACGGTCGCGGCGACACCGAGGAGCAGGACCGTGGCCAGCGCGAAGTCGCCCCTCCTGTCGTTCTCCGGCACCGAGCCGACCACCGCGAAGCAGGCCATGCCCAGCGCCAGGCTCGCCCAGGCCACCAGCCAGTCGAACCACCGCGCGCGCAGGAACGCGACCCGGAACAGCGGCACGCACGCGAGGATGCCGCACGAGAACATGCCGCAGGCAGCCATCAGCACGCGCAGGGTGATGACGTTTCCCGCGCCGCGGGTGGGCGGCGCCGCGCCGTGGCCGTACATGACTGCTCCTGGGCCGGGGGTTGGTCCACTTCGGAGTTCGAGCCTATAGGCCGACACCGACAAGGGGTTACGGGTCTACCGAACCGTTGTCGCACTGATCGCTTCGGTCATTCCGGCGCCACCGTCCCGTCCGTCAGCCCGTCGTACATCCCGCGCACCAACTGCTCCCCGAGGCGGCTCGCGTGGCGCAGTGCCCGCTCGAACTCGTCGAGGGCGCGGAAGCGCGCGCCGTAGCGCCGCTGTTCGTCCAGCGGTAGCCGGGGCAGCTGGAGGCGGCGCACGTCGAGGCGGGTGGCGGTGGAGGCGTAGCTGCTGGCCTGGCGGTTGTTGGCGGTACCGCGCAGGAAGCCGGCGAGGAACCAGGGGTCGAGCGCCGCGCGATCGGGGCGCAGGAGCACGAGGTTGCGCCCCAGGGCGGCGCCTCCGGTCGCGTCGTCGATCACGCGCGCGACCGAGCCGCCGCCGAGCACCGGTACGACGACGTCGCCCGGCTCGGTCAGCACCGCCTCCTCGTCGCTCTCGGGGAGCGTCCCGGAGGGTGCCGTGCCGGCGAGGACGTCGTGGTCGGTGAGCACGGGCACGCGCGCGTGGCCGCCGTTTCCGCCGGTGCGCATCACCAGGGCGCCCCCGCGCGCGAGTTCGCCGATGGTGGTGAGCGGCCAGCGCGCGGCCGGCGCGGGCGTGGCGGGGGGCGGCGTGAGTTCCGTGGTCAGGCGCAGGGTGACGCCGAGGCGTTCGCGCACCGCGGTGAGCTGCTCCGCGCCGTCGGCCACGGCGGCGGGCGGCAGATGCCGGGCGGGGGCGAGGTCCACGTCGTCGTCGAGGAGTTCGATGACGGGCAGGGAGCGGGCCAGCCCCGGGCGCTCCTCCAGCCGCCCGGCCCGCTCGAAGGCACCCCAGGCGTCCAGGACGGCATCCCGCACCGCCGCCCAGTCGGGTCCGCCGCGCCCCTCGCCGGCGAACCGCCCGGTGTCCACGAGCAGCACCTCGGGCGCGGCCGGTGTCCGGTCGGGGCGGCGCAGCACCCACACGTGGAGTGGGATGTTGTACGGCGGCGCCGCCCCGACCGGCAGCGCGACCACGGCCCGCAGCGCGCCCCGGCGCAGCAGGTCGGCCCGGATCCGGCGCCCGGAACGGCGGGAGGCGGCGGCCGGGGGCATGAGCAGGACGGCGGTGCCGCCGTCGGCGAGCCGGGCCAGCGCGTGCTGCACCCAGGCCAGTTCGGACTCGGTGCGCGCGGGGAAGCCGTACTCCCAGCGGGGGTCGTAGGCGAGTTCGTCGTGGCCCCAGTTGCGCTCGTTGAACGGCGGGTGGCACAGGACGGCGTCGGCGCGCAGCTCCGGGTAGGCGTCGGCGCGCAGGGTGTCGCCAGCGGCGCCGCGCACGCCCGCGCGCGCGTGCAGGGCGAGCCGCAACGTGGTGAGCGCGGCGAGGTCGTGGGCACTGTCCTGGGCGTACAGCTCCTGGTCGGGCCGGGTCTCGACGGCGCGCAGCAGGGCGCCGGTGCCGCAGGCAGGGTCCAGGACGGTACGGGCGGGGCCGGCCAGGTCGGCCATGAGCCCGGCGAGTTCGGCCGGGGTGAGCGTGTACTGGCGGGGGTTGGCGTCCAGATGCCGGCCCAGCAGGAACTCGAAGGCCTGCCGCGCCCCCGTCTCGGCGACCAGCTCGGCCACGCCGCGCAGGAGCGGGACGGAGGGGAGGAGTTCGGGGCCGGTGGGGATGTGCAGCGCGGGGGCGCTGTCCACGGCCGGCGCGGCGTTCACGGGCGCCGGAGGCGTCCCGGTGTTCACGGTGGGCGGGGTGTTCACAGCGGGGGCGGTCGGGGCGGGCGCCCCGGTGTGAGCGGGCGTCCCGGTGTTCACAGAGCCCGCGGTGTTCACAGCCGCCGCCTCGCCCCGGGAGCCTCCGTTGTGAACACGGCGGCTGCGCGTCGCACCGAAGCGCGGGGTCAGCACCTGTTCCAGCGCGCCCGGCAGGATCGCGGCCAGGCGTTCGTCGGAGCCGGTGGCGGCGTCCAGCCAGACGGTGGGGCGCTCGTGGATCAGCAGCAGCACGCAGCCCGCGCGCACCAGGGCGGTGACCGGGCCCTCGGGGTGCCCGGCGAGCTGCTGCCAGACGCGTTCGCGCAGCGGGACCTCGGCGAGCTTGCCCTGCCTGCGCAGCCAGGCCTCGACCTCGCCGAGGGCGAAGGACGGGCTGGTCTCGGTGCCCCCGACCGGTTTGGGGAAGTCGGCGTGGCGGCGACGCCAGTTGCTGACGGCGGCGCGGCCCACCCCGGCGAGCCGGGCGATACCGGCCGCGGTCATCTCTGTCGCGTTGTCCTGCACCAGCCCCGCTCCCCTCGTCCCATGTGTGCACCGAGCATACCGGCGTACACAAGAGCCGTGCATTCACGAGCGTGTACACAACTCATCTTGTGAACCGTGTTGACTCGGTTCACAGGCTCTGCTCTTATTGACCCAGCGAACGAGCGGCCCACCAGAGGGGGAGGCCGCCGCACACGGGAGGGGACCCGTCATGGGGATGAAGGGCAAGGTCGCGCTGGGCGCCGTCGTGGGGGTCGTCGTCATAGGTGTCGTGTCCGCGAACGCGGGCGGCGGCGGTGACAAGGACAGCGGTTCCAACAGCAGCGGCAAGGGCTCTTCGGCCTCCGCCGGGCACAAGCCCGGCGGGAAGAAGGACTCCGGCGGCGCGAAGGCGGCCGAGAAGAAGAAGGCCGCCTTCGACGGGGACGGCGAGTACCAGGTCGGCTCCGACGTGAAGCCGGGCACCTACCGCTCGACCGGCAACACCGACGACATGTGCTACTGGGAGCGCGCCAAGGACGCCTCGGGCGACACGGACTCGCTGCTGGCCAACGACAATGTCACCGGCACGAGTTACGTCACCGTCAAGGCCACCGACAAGCTGTTCAAGTCCAGCGGCTGCAAGGACTGGGAGGCCGTCGACCCGAAGGCGAAGGGGACGCCCGCCTCCGCCATGAGCGGCAAGGGGGGCATGTTCAAGGTCGGCACGGACATCGCGCCGGGCACCTACAAGTCGACCGGGAACAAGGACGACTCCTGCTACTGGGAGCGCACCAAGGACGCCGAGCACGGCCTGGACTCGATCATCGCCAACAACAACGTGACCGGCACGGCCGTCGTCACCATCCGCCCGACGGACGCCTACTTCAAGACAACCAGCTGCGGCGACTGGAAGAAGGCCTGACCGGCACGGTCACCACGCTGGGGCGGTACGCGCCCGGCCCCGATCCGGGCGCGCCCCGCCCAGCCGCCCGCCGAGGGGGCTGGGCCCTGCGCAGGGTCAGAGCGAGTGCCGCATCCACACGTTGGGCTCGACGTAGACGGCGTATCCGCGCTCCGGTTCGCAGCGGACCGGGACCAGTGCGCCGGGCACCTCGACGTCGCCCGCGGTGTCGAAGGGCAGTCCGGTCCAGCGGCGCCACTCCTCCAGCGAGGCGCCCACGGTCATGGAGGCCGGGGCGACGGAGTCGATGGTGGCGCCGGCGCGGGCGTGGACCCGCAGCCACGGGTCCTCCGGCAGCCCGTCGGGGCGCACCCGGTGCGCGTACTCGGCGATCGGGGTGTGCGGCTCGCGATGCTTGGCGTTCGGGCGTACCGGGGCCACGACCTCGCGGAAGCCGCGGGCGCGGGCGTTGTCCCGCATCGCCGAGAGCATGACCGCGGACAGGCCGTGCCCCTGGGCATGCGGGGCGATGACGACCGAGACCGCGCTGACGGTGTCGGGGCGCGTGCCGCGGCGCAGGTCGGCGAAGGCCCAGAGCAGGATCTGGTCCCAGCCCCGCGCGGGCAGGCCACCCCGGCCCTCGGCCGCGAGGGCGAACGGCACGCTGTAGGCGTGCGCCACGACCTCGCCCCGCTCGTCCTCGGCGAACAGCGCGTACTCCGGCAGTTCGGTGGGGATGCGGCCGTAGTGGGCGGTGCCCACGGGGTCGTTGGTCACGAACTCCGGCCATGTGTCGGCCATGCCGAGCATCGCCGGCAGCCGGTCGGGCCGCTCGGCGAGGCTGCTTACCTTGACGTCCATGCGGGTCACGGTAGGCGGCCGGGGCGGGCGGGGAAAGGGAATTAGCTGGTCACCGGGCCCGGAACCGCTCCGGGGCCTTCGTCGGGTTACCGCCCGTGGGCAGGGCCTGGTGCGGGCAGGTGGCGAGCACCTTCTTCATCGCGGCCTTCTCGGCGGCGGTGACCCACAGGCCGTACTTCTTCTTGACCGCCACCTGCGCGGCGACATAGGTGCAGCGGTAGGCCTTGTCGGGCGGGACCCAGGTCGCCGTGTCGCCGTCACCCTTGCCGCGGTTGGTGCTCGCGTCGACCGCCAGCAGGTTGAGCGGGTCGTTGGCCAGCGCTATGCGCTTGCTGGGGTCCCAGTACTTGGCACCCTTCTGCCAGGCGTCCGAGAGGGCGACGACGTGGTCGATGTCGACCAGGCTCCGGCCGCGCCGGTAGGTGACGTCCTTCCCGGAGTACGGGTCGGGTTCCAGCAGGCCGTACGTCACCTTGCAGGTGCCGCCGGTGAACTTCACGTCCTTCAGGTCGCGTTTGAGTATGTCGTCGCGGGTGTCGCACGAGTTGGAGTCGGTGTCGGCCCACGCGCTGCCGAACCGGGCCCGGGAGTAACCGGTCTTCGGTGCGCGCCCCTTGACGGGCAGTGCGTCGGCGGCGGTCAAGGCGGCGCCCCCGCTTCCCCGCTCGGGCCCGGAGGACCCCTTGCTGTGATCCGCCGTACAGCCGGCCATGCCCGCCACACCGACCAGCATGGCCACGGCGGTGACCGCCCCACCCCTCAGCCGCGCCACGGTACGCCCCCCTAGTTCACCTGTCCGCCCGCACGCACCACGTCCTACGGCGTACGCCTCACGCGCAGGCGGAGTCCAACCTTCCTCTACGGTAACGGGGGCGCAAGGCACGCGCCCCCACAAGACGTGAGGCCGGCTCAGGAACCCAGGATCGACGCCAGGAACTCGCCGACCCAGCCGAGCAGTTCGCGGCCGACGAGCGGCTTGCCGCCCACCTTCGCGGTCTTCGGGCGCGGGACCAGTACCTGGTGCACGGCGGGCTTGATGACCGTGCCCGGGTAGAGCCGCTTGACCCGCAGCTCCTGCGACTCGCGCAACTCCACCGGCGCGAAGCGGATGTTGGCCCCCTGCAGGACGATCTCGCCGACGCCGCACGCGCGCGCGAGCATCCGCAGCCCGGCCACCAGCAGCAGGTTCTCCACCGGTTCGGGCAGCTTGCCGTAGCGGTCGGTGAGTTCCTCGCGGACGGCCTTGATGTCCTCCTCCGAGTTGGCGGAGGCGATGGCGCGGTAGGCCTGGAGGCGCAGGCGCTCGCCGGGCGCGTAGTCGTGCGGGACGTGCGCGTCGACCGGAAGCTCGATCTTGACCTCCAGCGGCGGCTCCTCCTCGACCCCGCCGGTCTCCAGCTGGCGCCGGTAGTCGGCGACGGCCTCGCCGACCATGCGGACGTACAGGTCGAAGCCGACGCCCGCGATGTGCCCGGACTGCTCGCCGCCCAGCAGGTTGCCCGCGCCGCGGATCTCCAGGTCCTTCATCGCCACGTACATGCCCGCGCCCATCTCCGTGTGCTGGGCGATCGTCGCGAGGCGCTCGTGGGCGGTCTCCGTCAGCGGCTTCTCCGGCGGGTAGAGGAAGTACGCGTAGCCGCGCTCCCTTCCTCGTCCGACCCGGCCGCGCAGCTGGTGCAGCTGGGACAGGCCGAAGGTGTCGCCGCGTTCCACGATGAGCGTGTTGGCGTTGGAGATGTCGATGCCGGACTCGACGATCGTGGTCGAGACGAGCACGTCGAACTTCTTCTCCCAGAAGTCGACCACGACCTGCTCCAGGGCCGACTCCGACATCTGGCCGTGCGCGGTGGCGATGCGCGCCTCGGGGACGATCTCGCGCAGCCGCGCGGCGGCCCGGTCGATGGACTCGACCCGGTTGTGGATGTAGAAGACCTGGCCCTCGCGCAACAGTTCGCGGCGGATGGCGGCGCCGATCTGCTTCTCCTCGTACGGCCCGACGAAGGTGAGCACCGGGTGCCGCTCCTCCGGCGGCGTGGTGATCGTGGACATCTCGCGGATGCCGGTGACCGCCATCTCCAGGGTGCGCGGGATCGGGGTGGCGGACATGGTCAGGACGTCGACGTTGGCGCGGAGCTTCTTCAGCTGCTCCTTGTGCTCGACGCCGAAGCGCTGCTCCTCGTCGACGATGACCAGGCCCAGGTCCTTGAACTTGGTCTCGGAGGAGAACAGGCGGTGGGTGCCGATGACGACGTCCACCGCGCCCTCCTTCAGGCCCTCCAGAGTGGCCTTCGCCTCGGTGTCGGTCTGGAAGCGGGACAGGGCCTTCACGCTCACCGGGAACTGCGCGTACCGGTCGGAGAACGTGCCGAAGTGCTGCTGCACCAGCAGGGTCGTCGGGACGAGGACGGCGACCTGCTTGCCGTCCTGTACGGCCTTGAAGGCGGCCCGTACGGCGATCTCGGTCTTGCCGTAGCCGACGTCGCCGCAGATCAGCCGGTCCATCGGGACCGACTTCTCCATGTCCTCCTTGACCTCGGAGATCGTGGTCAGCTGGTCCGGGGTCTCCGCGTAGGGGAAGGCGTCCTCCAGCTCCCGCTGCCACGGGGTGTCGCCACCGAAGGCGTGCCCGGGGGCGGCCATGCGCGCGCTGTACAGCTTGATCAGGTCGGCGGCGATCTCCTTGACCGCCTTCTTCGCGCGGGCCTTGGTCTTCGTCCAGTCGGCGCCGCCCAGACGGTGCAGGGTGGGGGCCTCGCCGCCGACGTACTTGGTGATCTGCTCCAGCTGGTCGGTCGGGATGTACAGGCGGTCGCCGGGCTGGCCGCGCTTGGCGGGGGCGTACTCGACGACCAGGTACTCGCGCGTGGCGCCCTGCACCGTGCGCTGCACCATCTCGATGTAGCGGCCGACGCCGTGCTGCTCGTGGACGATGTAGTCGCCCGGCTCCAGGGAGAGCGGGTCGATGGTCTTGCGGCGGCGGGCCGGCATCCGGGCGCCGTCCTTGCCGGCGGCCTTCTGGCCGGACAGGTCGGTCTCGGTGAGGACGGCCAGCTTCAGCGCCGGGTCCACGAAGCCGTAGTCGATGGAACCGCAGGAGACGTGCACGACGGACGGGCTCAGCTCGCCGAGGTCGCCCGTCTTTGCATCAAGCACAGTCAGGCGGGCCGCGATGCCCTCGCCGCCGAGCACCTCGACGGTGCGGGCGGCCGGGCCGTGGCCCTCGGTGACGAAGACCGTGCGCCAGCCGTCGGCGAGCCAGCCCTTGGTGTCGGCGAGGGCCCGCGCGGTGTCGCCGCGGTAGGTCTCGGTGGCGTGCATGCCGAGTTTGAGGGTGTCTGCGTCCAGTTCTTCGTCGGCCGCGAACGGGGACACCGACCACCACATCATGTCCAGCTCGCGCGCGCGGTCGCGGACGTCGGCGATGGACCACAGGGAGGCCGCGCCGACGTCGATGGGCGCCTCGCCGCCGCCCGCGGTGGCCGCCCAGGAGGCCTGGAGGAACTCCTGCGAGGTCGCGACGAGGTCGGCGGCGCGCGTGCGGACCCGCTCCGAGTCGCAGACGACGGCCATGGCGCCCTTGGGCAGCACGTCGAGCAGCAGCTCCATGTCGTCCACCAGGACCGGGGCGAGGGACTCCATGCCCTCCACCGCGATGCCCTCGGCGATCTTGCCGAGCAGCTCGCCCAGCTCCGGGTGCTCTTCGGCGAGGGCACGCGCGCGGGCGCGGACGTCGTCGGTGAGCAGCAGCTCGCGGCAGGGCGGCGCCCACAGGCCGTGCTCGGCGACTTCGAGGGAGCGCTGGTCGGCGACCTTGAAGTAGCGGATCTCCTCGACGTCGTCACCCCAGAACTCGATGCGCAGGGGGTGTTCCTCGGTGGGCGGGAACACGTCCAGGATGCCGCCGCGTACGGCGAACTCGCCGCGCTTCTCCACCAGTTCCACGCGCGCGTACGCGGCGGCGGCCAGGGCTTCGACGATGGTGTTCAGGTCGGCGGTCTGGCCCGTCTTCAGGGACACCGGCTCCAGGTCGCCGAGGCCCTTGACCTGCGGCTGGAGCACGGAGCGTACGGGCGCCACGACCACGGAGACCGGGCCCGTCTCGGGGTCGTCGGCGCTGGGGTGGGCCAGGCGGCGCAGGACAGCGAGCCGCCGTCCGACGGTGTCGCTGCGCGGGCTGAGCCGCTCGTGCGGGAGTGTCTCCCAGGAGGGGTACTCCACGACGCCCTCGGCCGGCAGCAGGGAGCGCAGGGCCGCGGCCAGGTCCTCCGCCTCCCGGCCCGTCGCCGTGACCGCGAGCACCGGGCGGCCGGTCTCGCGGGCCAGGGCGGCGACAGCGAAGGGGCGGGCCGCCGCGGGGCCGACGAGGTCGACGTGCATGCGGTTGCCGTCCGCCGCGGCCTTGATGGCTTCCGTGAGGGCGGCGTCCTTGACGACGGCGTCGAGCAGACCGTGCAGGCTCATGGGGCTTTTTCCGTCCAGGGGGGTGGGCAACGCAAAGAGCCCGACGCGTGGAGTGGCCGGGGGTGTCCAGCGTACGACGCCTGGCTCGTGGGCGTCGGAGGCTGTGGACAACTGCGCCGACAACGCCGTCCCGGCGGCAAGAAGCCCGGTGCCGGGAAGTCCTCCAAGACTTCCCGGCACCGGGCTCTTCCCCCGCAACCCCCGTATGCGGTGGTCGTGACCTCGGCCTGGCCTGTGCGGCTAGTCCGTGGCGATCGCGTTCAGGACGTTCATCCGGCCCGCCCGGAACGCCGGGATCAGGGCGGCGAACAGGCCCACGAAGGCCGAGCCGATGAAGACGCCGGTGATCGTCGGCCAGGGGATCTCCAGGACCTTCAGGCCCTCCAGCGCGAGGAGCTTCTGGGCCGTCGCGCCCCAGCCCATGCCGAGGCCCAGGCCGAGCAGGGCTCCGAAGAGGGCGATGACCACGGACTCCAGGCGGATCATGCGGCGCAGCTGGCGGCGGGAGAGGCCGATGGCGCGCATGAGGCCGATCTCGCGGGTCCGCTCGACCACCGACAGGGCCAGGGTGTTCACGACACCCAGGACCGCGACGATGATCGCGAGGGCGAGCAGGCCGTAGATCATGTTCAGCAGCTGGCCGATCTGGTCCTTGAGCGCCTTCTTGTAGTCGGTCTGGTCGCGCACGGTCAGCTCGGGGTGGTCGTCGTGCAGGGCGGCCTTGAGCGCCTTGTAGGCGGCGGCCTGCTGACCGTGCTTGGCGGTCGCGAAGACCATCCGGTCCAGCGGCATCCGGTCGGCGGGCACGTGCTTCGCGGCCGTGGCGATGGCGGAGTACATCGCGCCCTTGTCGATGACGGCCTCGTCGCTGGTGATCGCGCGGACCGTCAGCCTGGCCGCCGTACCGCCCTTGAAGCCGACCGTGACGGTGGAGCCGATCTTGATGCCGTGATCCTTGGCGAAGCCCTCGGGCACGGACATCGAGTCGGGCTTGTAGGCGTCGGCGAGGGTGCCGGAGACCGTCTTGGTGCGCACGTCCTGCGCGTAGGTGGGGTCGGCCGCCTTGATGTGCTCGTCCTTGGAGGTGCGGCCGTCCGGGGTGGTCAGGGAGGCGTCGAGGATCCTGTACTCGGTGACCCGGGCGAGGCCCGGGGTGTCCTTGATGATCTCGACGGCCTGCGGGACGATCGTCTTGTCGTTGTCGGCATTGATGATGAAGTCCGTGCCGACGGTCTTGTCGAGCTGGTCGGTGGCGGAGGCCACCATCGAGGAGCCGACCACCGACAGGCAGGCCACCAGGGCGAGGCCGATCATCAGGGCGGCGCCGGTGGCGCCCGTGCGGCGCGGGTTGCGCAGCGCGTTGCGCTCGGCCATCCGGCCGACCGGGCCGAACATCCGCAGCATGATCGCGCCGAGGACGCGGACCAGGCCGCCCGCGAGCAGCGGGCCGATGACGACGAAGCCGATCAGCGTGAGGACCACGCCGAGGCCCAGCCAGCCCGAACCGGCCTTGGCCTTGTCGGCGTTCGCGGCGACGAACAGGCTCGCGGTGCCGGCGCCGGTGAGGAGCAGGCCGATCACGGCCCGTACGACACCGGCCTTGGCGTCGATGGGGGCGCCCGACTCGCGCAGGGCGGCCATCGGGGAGACCTTGCCGGCGCGCCGCGCGGGCAGGTAGGCGGCGAGGACGGTGACGATCACGCCGAGGAGCAGGCCCGCCACCGGGGTGGTCCAGGCGACGGTCAGGTCGTCGGTGGACAGGTGCATGCCCATGTTGCCCATGAGCTTCATCAGGCCGACGGCGATGCCGACGCCCGCGCCGACGCCGAGCGCGGACCCGATCACGCCCAGCAGCAGCGCCTCGACCAGCACGGACCGGTTGATCTGCTTGCGGGAGGAGCCGATGGCGCGCATCAGGCCGATCTCGCGGGTGCGCTGGGCGACCAGCATCGAGAAGGTGTTGATGATCAGGAAGATGCCGACGAGGAAGGCGATTCCGGCGAAGCCGAGCATCGCGTACTTCATGACGTTCAGCATGCTCGCGACGCTCTTCTGGTTGGCGTCGGCTACCTCCTTGGCGGTCTTCACCTTGTAGCCGTGGCCGAGTTCGGCGATCACGTTCTGCTTCAGCGCCGCGTTGGTGACGCCCTTGGCGGCGGTGACGTTGACGTTGGTGAACACGCCGGTCCTGCCGACCAGGGTCTGCTGGGCGGTCTTCGTGTCCAGGTAGAAGATGGCCGCGCCGGGGTTGGTGACGGCGAAGGAGGCGACGCCGGACACGCGCGCGTGGTGCGTGCCGACGACCGAGATCATGCCGATGTCGTCGCCCAGCTTCAGGTGGTGCTTGTCGGCGGTGTCCTTGTCGACCATCACCTGGTCCGGGCCCTTGGGCGCGGCGCCGGAGGTGATCTTCATGGTGCGGGCGTCGTTGCTGTTCCAGCTGCCGACGATGGTCGGCCCGCCGCTCTTGGGCGAGAGCTTGTCCTTGTGACCGTCGATGACGGTCACCGAGGTGGAGAAGACCGTCCCCTCGGCCTTCTGCACGCCCCGGGCCTTGCGGACCTCGCCGACCACGGAGGCCGGTATGACGGGCGGCTTGCCGGTGGAGGAGGTCGTCTCACCGGTGTCGGAGGCGCTCTTCGCGGTGACCGTCACGTCCGAGGCCGTGGCCTGGAACAGCTTGTCGAAGGTGGTGTTCATCGTGTCGGTGAACACCAGCGTGCCGCAGACGAACGCGACCGACAGCAGCACCGCGACCGCTGACAGCGCCATACGGCCCTTGTGCGCGAAGAAGTTGCGCATCGAGGTTTTGAGGACGGTCATGACGTACGCCCCCGGGCGTCGAAGTCCTTCATGCGGTCGAGGACCTGATCGGCCGTCGGGTTGTGCATCTCGTCCACGATGCGGCCGTCGGCGAGGTACAGCACGCGGTCCGCGTAGGAGGCCGCGACGGGGTCGTGGGTGACCATCACGATGGTCTGGCCGAGTTCGTCGACCGAACGGCGCAGGAAGCCCAGGACCTCCGCTCCCGCGCGGGAGTCGAGGTTTCCGGTCGGCTCGTCCCCGAAGATGATCTCCGGGCGGGCGGCGAGCGCGCGGGCCACGGCGACGCGCTGCTGCTGGCCGCCGGAGAGCTGGGTGGGCCGGTGCTTGAGCCGCCCGGCGAGACCGACGGTCTCCACGACCCGGTCCAGCCACGCCTTGTCCGGCTTGCGGCCTGCTATGTCCATGGGCAGCGTGATGTTCTCGAGCGCGTTCAGCGTCGGCAGCAGGTTGAACGCCTGGAAGATGAACCCGATCCGGTCCCGGCGCAGCTGGGTGAGCTTCTTGTCCTTCAGGCCGGTGATCTCGGTCTCGTCCAGGTAGATCTGACCGCTGCTCACCGTGTCGAGCCCGGCGAGGCAGTGCATCAGCGTGGACTTGCCGGACCCCGAGGGGCCCATGATCGCGGTGAACTGGCCGCGGGCGATGTCCACGTCGACGTGGTCCAGGGCGACGACGCGGGTCTCACCGGACCCGTACGCCTTGACGACCTGCCGGGCCCGCGCGGCAACGGCCGTAGGCCCTCCAGTGCCCCCGTGCCTGGGAATGGTCACAGCCGATGTCACGGTAAGTCTCCTATGTCGGTCAGCGAGCGGTGTCGTGAAGCAGTGCGTCGGTGTCGTGCAGCGGTACGTCGATGAGTCTCGCGGGAGGAGGGGCAGTCGCGCGCTGGTGCGAAGCCCCGTCTTACAGGGGGGAAAACCCCACCCCCGCCGGTTCGGTCAGCCGCCCCCCAGCGGCGTAAAGCCAGATTAAGGAACGCGCCCGGCCCTTCTCGTCCTCCGGCGGGACGAACCCTGCCCGCACCTTGCTGGGGAGATACCCCTAGGGGATCTCCACCGCCGGGTGGAGATCGTCTCGGGGTCGGGCTCCACCCCGGGACGCAGCAAGCCTCCACCCTCACGCCGCGTCAGGCTCAAGCGCGTTGCCTCAGGGCCGGGGGCAGGGGAAGCTGTCGTAGCGAAGTTAGGTGCATGAAACACAGGGAGGGGTCCGGTGGGGAGTACGACACCCGCGATACGCGACGGCGCCGCTCGACGGCAGGACACCCGGCGGCGGGGCGCGGTCGTCGCCGCGCTGATGCTCGCGATGGCGCTGGCCGCGCTCGACGCCACCATCGTCTCCACCGCCGTACCGCAGATCGTCGGCGACCTCGGCGGGTTCTCGTACTTCTCCTGGCTGTTCTCCGGCTATCTCCTCGCCGTCACCGTCACCCTCCCCGTCTACGGCAAGCTGTCCGACACCTTCGGCCGCAAGCCGGTCCTGGTGGTGGGCGCGTCCGTGTTCCTGCTCGGCTCGCTGCTGAGCGCCTCCGCCTGGAACATGGCGGCGCTGATCGCGTTCCGGATCGTGCAGGGCCTGGGCGGCGGGGCGTTGCAGGGCACCGTGCAGACCCTGGCCGCCGACCTGTATCCGCTGGCGGAACGCCCGAAGATCCAGGCCAGGCTGTCCACGGTGTGGGCGGTGTCGGCGGTGGCCGGCCCCGGGCTCGGCGGGGTGCTGGTGGCGTACACCGGCTGGCGCTGGATCTTCCTGGTCAACCTGCCGATCGGGGCGGCGGCGCTGTGGCTGATCGTCCGTCATCTGCACGAGCCGGAGCGGGAGAGGGCCGCCCGCGCGCGCGTGGACTGGGCGGGCGCGCTCGCGGTGTTCGCGTGCGGCGGGGTGCTGCTGACCGCGCTGGTGCAGGGCGGGGTCGCCTGGCCGTGGCTGTCGGCGCCGTCGCTCGCCCTGTTCGCCGCGGGCCTCGCGCTGGCCGGTGTGGTGGTGTGGGTGGAGCGGCGGGCGGAGCAGCCGATCATGCCCGGGTGGGTGTGGCGGCGGCGCACGATCGCGGCCGTCAACCTGGCGTTCGGCGCGCTGGGCCTGCTGATGGTGGCGCCGTCGGTGTTCCTGCCCACGTACGCGCAGTCGGTGCTCGGACTCGCGCCCGCGGCGGCCGGACTGGTGCTGTGCGTCTGGACGTTGACCTGGTCGAGCTCGGCGGCGCTCAGCCAGCACGTGTACCGGCGGATCGGCTTCCGCGACACCGCGCTGATCGGCATCGGTCTGGGCACGCTGATCCTGTTCGCGTTCCCGTTCCTGCCGTATCCCGGGGCGTGGTGGCAGCCGATGCTGCTGATGCTGCTGCTGGGCGGGGCGCTGGGGCTGTTCCAGCTGCCGCTGATCATCGGGGTGCAGTCGTCGGTGGGCTGGTCGGAGCGGGGCACGACGACCGCGTCGGTGCTGTTCTGCCGGCAGACCGGGCAGACGGTCGGCGCGTCGCTCTTCGGCGCCGTCGCCAACGCGGTGCTGGCCGCCCGGCTGGGCGGGGCGAGCGACCTGGACTCCGTCACGCGCGGACTGGACACCGGTACGGCCCCGGAGGCGACCCGGCGGGCGATCGCGGACGCGGTGCACGCGGTGTACTTCGGCGCGGCGTGCGCGGCGGCCCTGGCGTTCGTAGTGCTGCTGCTGGTGGCACCGCGACGGTTTCCGGTACGGCAGGAGTGAGGGGCGTGGTGGCATCCGGGGCCCTCTGGGTTAACGCGGGTAACACCCCAGGTCGGACCGGTATTCGAACAGCTCGGCTCGGTATTCGAGTAGCAAGCGCATACCGACTGGCCAGTCTGTGGAAAACTCCGCGCCACCCGCAACTCGCGAGTAACGTGCGTGACCCCGCTCCCCCTCTCCCTGCGGTCCGCCGCCACGGACCCGAGCCACGCAAGGAGCCCCGGGATGTCCTACGACCCGCCGCACTCCCCACCCCACCTCACCTACCCCTGGCAGCCCCCACCCCCCGAACCGCCCCGCCCACGGCCGCCGCGCGCACCCCTCGGACACCACAGCGACCTGCGCGTCCTGCGCACCGCCTACCGCTGGCAGCGGCGCACCGCCACGCTCACCGCGCTCGGCTACTTCACGCTGTTCCTGATCCTGTCCGCGTGCGCCCCGCACGTCATGACGAGCACGGTCGCCGACGGCATCCCCGCCGGCCTGCTGCTCGCCCTCGTCCAACTCCCGGTCACCTGGCTCGCGATCGCCCTGTACGAGTACACCGCGCGCCGGCACCTCGATCCGCTCGCGGACCGCATCCGCAGGGAGGCCGAACTGGACGCGCGGCGAAGGGCGGACCGATGACCGGCTTCAGCAACTCCGCGCAGGCCATGTCCCTGGTCGCGTTCTCCGCCGTCGCCGCCCTCACCCTGCTGCTGTGCGTGATGACCGGCCCGGACCGCGACGACCTCGACGAGTTCTACACCGGCTACGGCTCCCTGTCCCCGCTGCGCAACGGCCTCGCCATCGCCGGTGACTACATCTCCGCGGCCACCGTCCTCGGCACCAGCGGGGTCATCGCCCTGTGCGGCTACGACGGTGTCGTCCTCGCCCTCAGTACGGCGCTGTCGCTGATGCTGCTGATGTTCCTGCTGGCCGAACCCCTGCGCAACGCGGGCCGTTTCACCATGGGCGACGCGCTGGCCCGCCGGATGCCGGGCCGGGGCGTACGGATCGCGGCCTGCGCGGTGACCCTCGCCGCGCTGGTGCCGCTGATGCTGGTCCAATTGGCCGGTACCGGACAGCTGATGGCGTTCATCCTGGGCTTCTCCGACGCGTCGGTGAAGACCGGCTGTGTCGTGGGACTCGGCGCCCTGATGATCAGCTACGCGGCGATCGGCGGCATGAAGGGCACGGCCCTCATCCAGATCCTGAAGATCGTGATCCTGCTCGGGTCGGGCGCCGTGGTCGCCGTACTGATCCTGCGCCGCTTCGACTGGGACCCCGGCGCCCTGTTCACCGCGGCGGCCCATCAGAGCGGTGCCGGGCCGGCCTTCCTGCGCTCCGGGCTGGAGTTCAGCGGCGGCGCCTACCCCCGCCTCGACATGGTCACCTCGGAGCTGACCATCGTGCTCGGCGGTGCCTGTCTGCCGCACGTCACCATGCGCATGTACACCGCGTCCAGCGCCCGCCAGGTGCGCCGCTCGATGTCCTGGGCGGTGTCGATCGTCGCCCTGTTCGTTCTGGTCATCACGGTGGTGGGGTTCGGCGCCACGGCCCTGGTCGGCACTCCGGCGATCGCCGTGGCCGACCCGCAGGGCAACACCGCGTATCTGCTGGGCACGCGGGCGGCGTTCGGCAGCGACGTGTCCACGGCGGAGACCTTCCTCTTCACCATGGTCACGACCGCGATCTTCCTGACCCTGCTCGCCTCGGTGGCCGGGATGATCCTCGCCTGCGCCAACTCGCTGGCCCACGACGTGTTCGCGGCCCGCGCGCAGGAGATGCCCGCCCGCCGGGAGATGGCCCTCGCCCGCCTCTCGGCGCTCGCCATCGGCATCCCCACGGTCCTGCTGGCCACCCTGGTGCAGCACCACAGCCTGCAGCCGCTGATCACCCTCTCCTTCTGCCTGGGCGCCTCCGCGCTCGCGCCCGCCCTGGTCTACGGCCTCTTCTGGCGCCGCTACACGCGCAGCGGGCTGATGGCCACGCTGCTCGGGGGCTCGCTGGCCGTGCTGCTGCTCATGCCGGGCACCAATCTCGTCTCCGGCTCGCCCATATCGGCCTTCCCGCACGCCGACTTCAACTGGTTCCCGTTCACCACGACCGGCATCGTCTCCATACCGGCCGGCTTCTTCTTCGGCTGGCTCGGCACGGTCGCCTCGGGCCGCCGCGAGGCGGGGGAACAACGGCACCAGTACGAGGCGGTGGAGGGCTGGATCCTGGCGGGGGCGGTGCGCAGGGGGAGTTGACGCAGCCGCCTCCCGGGGGAGCCGCGGTGCCCGCCGGGGGGCGGTCGCTACTCCTGGGCCGCCCGGCCGGTCAGCGAGGTCAGGCTGTTGCGTACGTGGTCCATCTGCGCCTGTACGTCGTCCCAGGTCTCGCCGTGCTCGCGCAGGACCTGTTCCGTCTCGCGGGCGATGCGCTCCTCGCGCACGCGCGCGTCCGCGACGATCTCGGCGGCACGCGCGCGTGCCTCCTCCTGGCAGCGGCGCGCGGACTCCTCGGCCTCCCCGAACGCCTGCTTCGCCGCGGAGAGCGCGGCCTCGGCCCGGCTCAGCCGCTCGGCGTGGCCGGCGTCCAGCGCGGCCACGTGTTCGGCCTCCTCGTGCTCGGCCGCGGCCCAGCGCTCGGCCTGCTCCCGCTCCTGCTCGGCGAGCATGCCGGTGGTGCGCTGCCGTACCTCGCGCAACGCAGCGAGCGCCTCCCCGCGCCGCTCCTTCACCTCGCGCCGGGCGCCGATGCGGAGGTCGTCGGCCTCGGCGCGCGCCGCGAGGAGCCGCTGGCGGGCGCGTTCCTCGGCCTCCGCGAGGAGCGCGTCCGCCGCTTCCTGCGCCGCGTCGCGTACGCCCTCGGCGCGCGCCTCGGCCTGCGCGAGCTGCTGGTGCGTCTCGCGCCGCGCGCCCTCTCGTACGTCCGCGGCCTCTTCGAGCGCGAGCTGGAACACGCGCCGTGCGCGCTCCCCGAGCGACTCGTACGTCTGCGGCGCAAGCTGCGCGACGGTCTCGCGCAGCCGCGCGGCCTGTGCCTCCATGTCCTTGGCCAGCACGGTCAGCCGTGCGGCGCGCTCCCAGGAGGCGTCCCGGTCCCGGGACAGCGCCTCCGTGTACGCGTCGACCTGATCGGGGCGGTAGCCGCGCCCTCGGACGGTCATGAAGCCGTACGGCGTCACCGGTGCGCTGCTCACCCTGGGAACCCCTCTCCGCGGACATGCACGACAGGCTGATTTCGCGCACATCTTGATGGATCGGGCTTAAGTACCCATAACGCGACACTCCGAAGTCACGTCACGGGCCAAATACCGTCGAACTTCCGCACGTCGTGATGCGCAGGGCTGGACGGCCGCGCCGACCCGTTCGGCCGACACGCACTCCAGTTCGACAGGCGGGCTCCCGGCCAGGAACAGCCGCCGCCCTTCATCGCCCCGGTGCGGCTCGAAGTCCGCCCGCCCGTCTTGCCCTTCACTCGCGCGTGAAGGGCAAGACGGGCTCGAGGACGGCTACAGGAGCCCGTCCCACATCTGCTCCAGCAGCACCGACCACCACGTCTCCGGCGAGCCGAGCGCCGCCGGGTCCAGGGCGGCCAGCTGGGCCTGGAAGTCGACGGTCCAGCGGCCCGCCTGCTCCTGGTTCAGCCCGAACCGCAGCCGCCACATCCGGCCCAGCAGCGCCAGGCAGCGGGCGAACTCCGGCAGCCCGGTGTTCACGAACTGCGGCGGCACGGGCGCCCCTCCGGGCCCCGCCTCCACGGGCACGGCCACGATGTTCGCGGTGCCGTACTGCACACAGATGGCCTTGCCGAAGTCGCTGCCCATGACGAGGTACGACCCCGCGTCCGCGGCCGGCTGCACCCCGCGCTCGGCGGCCAGCTCCGCCAGCGTCGGCACCGGGCGGCCCGGCTGCGCCTGCGCCCAGAAGAACGGGCCCAGGTCCATGGGGAGTCCGGCCACGACCAGCGTGTGCGCCACGATCGGCGGCACACCCTGACGCGACACCGCCTGCTGCTCGAACCGGAACACGCCCGGCCCGAACGCCCCCGCCAGCTCCTGCGCGACGGCCTCCGGCGGGGCCGGCGGCGCGGCCTGCACCGGCGGCAGCGGCGCCCGCACCGGCGCGAGGCGCGCGGGACCGTCCGCGACCTGGTGCAACTCGCCCTGGTGCGCGAGCAGTTGCTGCATGCCCCGCTGCCGGCTCGCGTGGTCCGTGCCGTACGGCGCGATGCTCGTGATCCGCGCCTGCGGCCACTGCTCCCGGATCATCCGCGCGCAGTACGCACCCGGCAGCTGGCACGACTCCAGCTCCGTGTGCAGCTCCAGCACCTGGTCCGGCGGCACGTTCATCGCCCGCAGCTCGTGGAAGATCTGCCACTCCGGGTGCGGCGTGCCCGGCGCCGAACGCCGGATCAGCTGCTGCTCGGAGCCGTCGTGGGCGCGGTAGCGCAGCACGGCCTGGTAGCCGGGGCCGACGGTCGGCTGCCCGGCGGGCTGCTGCGGATACCCGTACGCCTGCGGCTGCCCCGGCACGGGCACGCCCGGCGGCGGCATCGCACCCGGCGGCATCGGCTGCGGAGCGCCCGGCACCGGCGGCATACCGGGGGCGCCCGGGGCGCCGGGCATGCCGGGTGCGGGCGGCGGCGGAGGTGCGCCCGGCCCGGCCACGGGAGGCGCGGCCAGCACGGTCTCCGCGTGGTGCACGGCCCCGCGCCCGCCGGGGGCGGGAGGCATGCCGGGGGCGCCCGGGGCGCCGGGCGGCTGGGGCGCGCCGGGGGCCGGAGGCATGCCCGGGGCGCCCGGAGCCGCCGGAGCGCCGGGCGGATTCGGCATGCCCGGAGCGCCCGGAGGCTGCGGCGCGCCGGGAGCGGGCGGCATGCCGCCCATCAGGCTCGGGTCGGCCAGCATCGTGGCCGCATGGTGCACACCGCCCGGAGGCGTGCCGCCCGGGGCACCCGGCGCGGCGAACGGGTTGGGGGCACCCGGAGGCTGCGGCGCGTCCGCGCCGGCCGGACCCGCGGGCGCACCGGGACCGCCCGGCCCCTCGGGCTCGAGCGCCGACAGCAGCTGCGTCGGCACGTACCCGCCCGCGGGCGCACCCGGCGGGGGAGGCGTCGCCGGGCTCCCCGGGCGGGGGCCCGGCGCACCGGGAGCGCCCGGCGGATGAGGCAGCGCGCCCGCGCCACCGCGCGCCTTCTTCGGCGGCGGCGCGGCCTTGCTCGTCGCGGCGTCCGCGATCTCCCCGGCGTTCGGCGCGAGCCGCCGCGCCGAGGCACCCGGACCGGCCGGCGGCTGCGGCACGTGCGGGGCACCACCCGGCGCCGGCGGATTGCCGTACGACGAGGCACCCGAAGGCGGCGGCGGAGGCATGCTGCCCTGCGGAGCGGCCGGCACACCAGGACCGGCAGGCGGCGCGGGCGTGCCAAGGCCGCCGGGCGCACCCGGGTAGCCGTACGACGAGGCACCCGGAGGCGGAGGCATGCTGCCCTGCGGAGCACCCGGCACACCAGGACCGGCAGGCGGCGCGGGCGTGCCAAGGCCGCCGGGCGCACCCGGGTAGCCGTACGACGAGGCACCCGGAGGCGGAGGCGGAGGTGTGCTGCCCTGCGGGGCACCCGGCACACCAGGACCGGCAGGCGGCGCGGGCGTACCGCCGGGCGGCGGGAAGCCGTGCGCTCCCGGCGCGTTCGAGGCGTCGAGCGCGGGCGCGACCGCGGTCGGCGGCAGCTGGCTGCCCCCCGACATCAGCGCCGTCTTCGCGTCCGGCGCGGCGGCCGGCGGACGCGGCGCGGGCTCGTCCACGTCGCTCAGCGGCGGCGCGAACACCGTCGCGGGCAACGGCACCGAACGGTCCTCACCGGCGTCCGCGTTCGTGTCCGTACCGGACCAGGGCGTGGCCCCGGGAGGCGTGTCCGCCGGAACCGGCGCGCCCGCCCCGGCCGCGGGCCACGACGCCCCGCTCCCGGACCCGGCGGCAGCACCCGGCGCGGGCGGCCCCGCCGGCACCCCGGCCTGCGTCTCCGCCGGCCCGGCACCAGCAGCGGCAGCACGCGCACCCGCACCCGCCGCGCTCGCCGCAGCCCCGGCACCGGCCCCGCGCCCTCCGTCGCCCGAGCGGCGGTCCGGGATGCCCATCTTGTCCGCCGCCTCCTGCAACCACTCCGGAGGAGTCAGCAGGAACGACGTCTGGTTCAGATCGACACGGGCGGCGGGCGGGGCCGGAACCGCGTCCTGCGGCTCGTCGGCGCGGCCGTACTCCTCCTCGTACCGGCGGATCACCTCACCCACCGGCAGGGCCGGCCACAGCGTGGCCTCCCCGGTGTCCCGGGCGAGGACGAGCCGCTGCCCGCCCGCGTCCGAACGCGGGCCCTCCGCACGGTCCTCGCCCCACACGACGAAGCCCAGCTCGAACTCCCGCACCCGCACCTCACGGTGCTGGTACGCCGGGACGTCACCGTTGATCCACTCCTCGGCGCGCTCCTGCGCCTGCGCGTAGGTCACCATGGCCCGAAGCTCACTCCCCCACCGGAACGACGCGTGCGAAACCGCCGTCCACCATCAGGTTCGCCACCGTCTCCAACTCCGGCGGATTACCGGCCAGTCGGGCGAGGAACGTGTCGAAGTCGTCACCGCAGGGCATCAGCAGACGCTCCACGCGCTCGGCCGGCGGCCACGACGGATCCACGTCCCGCGCATCGTCGTACGCGCAGAACCACACCGAACCGACCCGCTCGCCCTTCACCTTCACCGCGAGCAGACCGCCCTGGACGAAGGCGACACCGAGGTAGTCCTTCGTCAGATGGTCGCGCAGGCACTTGTTCACGTACACCAGGTCGTTGACCGCCGCCTCGTCGCGCACGGTGAAGAACGGCTGGTCCAGCAGCAGCCCCAGCCCGGCGTCGAGCGCCGCGCCCACCGGCGCGCAACCGCCCGCGGCCTTCAGGAAGGAGCGGTAGGCGCCCGGCATGCGGTACCCCAGCTCCTCCTCCACACCCTGGATCTGCGACTCCGTCACCGCCACACCCGACTTCGGCAGCCCGAAGTGCGCCGGACGCGTCTCCTGCAACGGCCGCGTGCCCCGCTTGCCGTGGTCCACCCGCGAGGTCGCCACACCACCGTGGTGCCGCAGCAACGCCTTCACCTCGACCGGGATCAGCTCCAGCCGCCGCGTGCCCGCCACGTGATGCCACGTCCAGCCGTGCGGCGTCGCCACGTCCGGGACCGTGTCCCACAACTCGTGCCGCGTCGCCGCCAGTGCGGCATTCGCTGACACAAAGTCCGTCAGCCGCAACTCGTCCACGCCGAAGCCCTCCGGCGGCTCGGCGATCTCCACCGCCACGCGCGCGTAGGGCGAGAAATCCGGGTAACCGCGCTCGTCCACACGTACCCCTCTCGGGTGACGTGCCGCCCGGACCGGATCCGGGAAGTGCACAACCTGCCCGGCGTAGGCCGCGTTCGGCGGCGCGGCTTGCTGCCCGAGCCGACCTGTCGTCATGGCGGTAGCCCCCTGCGGCGTTCTCTTAGGCCTGAACGGCGGTGTCGTTCGCGGATGGCGACAGCCTATGCGGTACGCGCAGCCCGGTCACCGGCCCACCGTCCCCACATGAACACCACCCCTCCGCTTCCGTGACCAGCCGTCACCCCACCGTGACGACCCGCTCGAACCCTGGCGTGTCGCGCCGCCCCAGCTTCCGCACCAGCCACGGTATTTGGCACCCTGTGTCATTCGGGGGGATGCCGGGGAGGTAAAAACGATCATGAATGCGATGCAAACGGGAGGTACGAACGTGCGGGCCGGCGACCCTCGCATCGGCTGGAGCGGCACCGGCGCACCCCCCGCCCCGACCCTCCTGCACCGCCGCGACGGCATCCTGCCCACCGTCGCCGCGGCCCTCTCCGTACGCGGCTCCACCCTCACCGGCACCGCCGCCCGCGGCGACCAGCCGCCGCCCCTGCACCCCCTCGTACAGGACTTCCTCGACACCCTCACCAGCGCCCAGCGCGACCGCTTCACCGGCCGCTGCGCCGAGACGATCCTCATATCCCGGCACGTCACCGCCGCCGACAACGCCCGCAGCAAACGCGCCGCACGCAAACCCATGACCAACGGCGAAGCCCGCAGAGCCCTCAAGCAGGCCAAGCTCACCGCCCGCCACATACGCGAGGAAGGCGACCCCCTGCACGGCGGCTTCGCCACCCCCTGCCGCGCCTGCACGGCCCTCAGCGCCCACTTCGGTGTCCGCATCGTCGACCCCACCGCGACCGACGACTGAACCGTCCGGCACGGCGTTTCAGAACGCACGCACGACACGACCGAACGAAGGGCAGATGCACCCCGACCGCGCCAGCTCCCCCTCCCGCTTCCCCGTACTCGTCGACGGCGCCCTGCGCGCCGCCGGCTGGCAACCCGGACGCTGGGACATAAAACAGGCCGAGGTCTGGGCCGACGCACTGCGCGCCCACACCTCACCCGCCGGGCACACCCACACCGTCTTCCCCGCCGCCGTCGAGGCCTGGGCCGAGTTCGGCGGCCTCCGCGTCACCCCCACCGGCCCCGGCCGCCAGGTCGCCCCCGCACCCCTGGACCTCGACCCCCTGCACGGCCTCCACCTCGCCCGCACCCTCGGCGACCTCGGCCGCGCCCTCGGCACCGAACTGTGCCCCCTCGGCCAGGAGACCGACACCGGCGCCCTGCTCGCCATCGACACCGAGGGCCGGGTCTACGCCCTCGACCACACCGGCGACTGGTACGTCGGCCCCGACATCGGCCAGGCCCTGGCCACCCTCGTCGGGGGCATAGCCCCGGCACGCCTGACGGCAGGCTGACGACAAAACACAGCCCTACGCCGCCGGAATCACCGCCGACACCCGGAACCCCCCGGCATCCGTCGGCCCCGACACGAACACACCGCCCAGCCCGAGAACCCGCTCCCGCATCCCCACCAGGCCGTTGCCGCCCGACGGCAGCCCCGCCGACGCCGACGCCGGCTCCGGAGGCGGCCCGTTCTCCACCTGCATCGCGAGCTCCGACACCCGGTGCGCCAGCCGCACACGCGTCTTCGCACCCGACGCGTGCTTGTGGACGTTCGTCAACGCCTCCTGCACCACCCGGTACGCCGTCTGCTCGATCTGCGCCGCATACGACCGCACCTCCCCCTCGACCGACAGGTCCACGACCATCCCGGCCGCGGCCGACTGCCCGACCAGCTCCTCCAGCTCCTCCAGACACGGCCCGTCCACGGCACCGTCCTCGTCGACCGCCCGGGACGCCGCCTCCGCGGCAGCCGCCCCCACCGCCGCCAACGGCACCGAAGACGACGACCGCTCCACGTCGTCCCCCGCCCGCAGCACCCCGAGCATCTCCCGCAGCTCGGTGAGCGCCTGCCGGCCCATCTCCCCCACGAGCGCCGCGTTCTTCACGGCCTTCTCCGGATCCTTGCGCGCGACCGCCTGCAACGCGGCGGCGTGCACCACCATCAGGCTCACCCGGTGCGCGACCACGTCGTGCATCTCCCGCGCGATGCGCGTCCGCTCCTCGCCACGCGCCCACTCGGCGCGCTCCTCCGCCCGCTCCGCGAGCAGCTGAAGCTCCCGCTCCAGACTGTCGGCACGCTCCCGCAGGCTCTCCATCAGGCGCCGCCGAGCGCCCACGTACAGGCCCAGCAGCACCGGAGGCGCGGTCAGGCCGATCGCCGTCGTGATCGAGGCGAACGGCACGAACCAGTTACCGAGGGTGAGATCCCCCCGCGCCATGTCCTGCCGCACCCGCACGAACGTCACGATCAGCGTGGCCAGCAGCGACATCCCCGCAAGCGAGCCGATGATCCGCCGCGGCAGCTCCGCCGCGGCCAGCGTGTACAGGCCGACGATGCCCATCAGGAAGCCCATCTGGGCCGGCGTGATCGCGATGGCGACCAGCACGACGGCGATCGGCCACTTGCGCCGCAGCAGCAGGGCCGAACCGCTGAGCACCCCGAACACGATGCCCGCCGACACCGGGATACCCGCATCCCGGGCGAACGGAATCCCCTCGGCGCCGCACTCCACGGCCGACACCAGCGCGAGGCCCCCGTCGAGCACCGCACTGCGCCACCTCGCCCACCACCACGGCCCCGTCCTGGCCCTGGCGTGGTCTTCCCCCGTCGTGGTCATGCGTCCAGCCTACGGGCGGTGGGGTGCGCTTTTCCGGTGACTTTTGGCTATTGGCCTACACCACACTCCGTAATCGAACAGCAGCGAAAACCACCACTATCACTCGAACTGCTGAACCACGCCCGTTCGATACCGGAAGCAGCCATTCCGGCTGGACGGTATGCCCATGGCACATCCACAAGGCAAGTGCACGGACTTCGAGGGGTTACGGGAGCGAGCGGTCGCGTTGCGGCGGGCGGGGCTCAGCCTTCGGCAGATCCGGGACGAGCTGAAGATCTTCGACAACGACATCCTCAACCAGCTGGTGAAGGGGGAACCGCCGCCGGAGTGGACGAAGCGACCGAGGGCCAAGGACGACCTGCGGGAGAGGGCACGGGAGCTGCGGCTCCAGGGGTGGACTTACAACCAGATCCAAGCGGAGCTGGGCTGCTCGAAGAGTTCAGTCTCACTGTGGGTGCGGGATCTTCCACATCCGACCCCGAAGTGCACGCCAGAGGAGCAACGAGAGCGGATGAATGCCGGGCTCGCGCGGTTGTACGCCTCTCGCGACCAAGAGCGCGAGGCAACAAAGCAGGCGGCAGCGGCAGCCGTCGGCGCCTTGTCGGATCGGGAACTCTTCCTCACGGGCGTCGCTCTTTACTGGGCCGAGGGCACCAAGGACAAGCCGCACGCCCGCCGGGAGGGCGTGGAGTTCGTCAACAGCGATCCCGGAGTGATCGCTGTCTTCCTCACCTGGCTGGATCTTCTCGAAGTGGGGCGCGATCGACTGTACTGCCGCGTCATGATCCACGACTCCGCTGACGTCGTGGCCGCCGAGCACTACTGGGCCGACCTTATCGGCGTCGACAAGTCAGACCTGGGCAAGACGGTTCTGAAGAAGCACAACCCAACGACCGTGCGCAAGAACACGGGAGAGATGTATCGAGGGTGCCTCGGCATCAAGGTGCGACAAGGAGCCGATTTGTACCGTCGCATCGAAGGTGCTTGGTACGGCATAGTAGGGGCTGCCACCGCATCCGATCTACGAAATCGGACATAGCGGTAATCCCGGGTCGTCTAAGGGCAAGACGGTGGTTTTTGGTACCACTTATAGGGGTTCGAATCCTCTCCCGGGAGCACATCCTTAGTTCGGGTCCTGACCGGTGACAGCACCGTCAGGGCCCGCTCTCATGTCCTTCACGAAACGCCCCGGTATCCTGCGGCTGTCACCCCCACCCATCCAGAGCCGAAGGGCAACCCCGTGAGCGCCATTCGCCCGGCAGCCGTCGTCGTTCTCGCAGCGGGTGAGGGCACCCGTATGAAGTCGGCCACACCGAAGGTCCTGCACCAGATCTGCGGCCGTTCCCTGGTGGGCCATGTGCTCGCCGCCGCGCGTGAGTTGGACCCCGAGAACCTGGTCGTCGTGGTCGGTCACGCCCGCGAGCAGGTCACCGCGCACCTGGGCGAGGTCGACCCCGCCGTGCGCACCGCCGTGCAGGCGCAGCAGAACGGGACCGGGCACGCCGTGCGGATGGGTCTGGAAGAGCTGGGCGGAGCCGTCACCGGGACCGTCGTGGTCGTGTGCGGGGACACCCCGCTGCTCACCGGCGACACCCTGACGCAGCTCGCCGCCACCCACCAGGCCGACGGCAACGCCGTGACCGTGCTGACCGCCGAGGTCCCGGACGCGACCGGGTACGGCCGGATCGTGCGCGACGACATGACGGGTGCCGTCACCGCGATCGTGGAGCACAAGGACGCCACGGACGCCCAGCGGGCGATCCGGGAGATCAACAGCGGTGTCTTCGCCTTCGACGGGCAGCTGCTCGCGGACGCCCTGAAGAAGGTGCGGACGGACAACAGCCAGGGCGAGGAGTACCTGACGGACGTGCTCGGGATCCTGCGCGAGGCCGGGCACCGGGTCGGCGCCTCGGTCGCCGGTGACCACCGGGAGATCGCCGGGATCAACAACCGCGTGCAGCTCGCCGAGGCCCGGCGGATCCTCAACGACCGGCTGCTGACGCGCGCGATGCTCGGCGGTGTGACCGTCGTCGACCCGGCCACCACCTGGGTGGACGTGACCGTGACGTTCGAGCAGGACGCGATCGTGCACCCGGGCACGCAGCTGACGGGCTCGACGCACCTCGGTGAGGGCGCGGAGGTCGGGCCGAACTGCCGGCTGAAGGACACCGTGGTCGGTGCCGGGGCGCGGGTGGACAACACCGTGTCCGACGGGGCGCTGGTCGGGCCGCGGGCGAGCGTGGGGCCGTACGCGTATCTGCGTCCGGGTACGCGGCTCGGCCTGAACTCGAAGGTCGGTACGTACGTCGAGACGAAGAACGCCTCGATCGGCGAGGGCACGAAGGTTCCGCATCTGTCGTACGTCGGTGACGCGACGATCGGTGAGTACACGAACATCGGGGCCGCGAGCGTGTTCGTGAACTACGACGGTCAGGACAAGCACCACACGACCGTGGGGTCGCACTGCCGTACGGGGTCGGACAACATGTTTGTGGCTCCTGTCACGGTCGGGGACGGTGCCTACACCGCCGCCGGGTCCGTGATCACGAAGGACGTGCCGCCCGGTTCGCTGGCCGTGGCCCGTGGTCAGCAGCGGAATATCGAGGGTTGGGTGGCCCGTAAGCGTCCTGGGAGCGCGGCTGCGAAGGCGGCCGAGGTGGCGTCCCGGCAGGGCGAGGCCGAGGACTGACCGGAAACAGGTGCGCCAAACACGGCGTACCGTGATAAGTGCACATCCGCACGCGTGCACCCCGCACCCCTACCAGCTGATTCGGCCTTTCACGCCCAGCCGAGAGGTCGCCGAGCGGCCGGCTGGCTGACACACCTCTGAGGAGACAGTGCTGTGACCGGGATCAAGACGACCGGCGAGAAGAAGTTGATGTTCTTCTCCGGCCGCGCCCACCCCGAGCTTGCCGAGGAGGTCGCCCACCAGCTGGGTGTCGGGGTCGTCCCGACGAAGGCCTTCGACTTCGCCAACGGTGAGATCTACGTCCGCTACCAGGAGTCGGCGCGTGGTGCGGACTGCTTCGTGATCCAGAGCCACACGGCTCCGATCAACCAGTGGATCATGGAGCAGCTGATCATGATCGACGCGCTGAAGCGTGCGTCGGCGCGCTCCATCACGGTCATCGTGCCGTTCTACGGTTACGCGCGGCAGGACAAGAAGCACCGTGGCCGTGAACCGATTTCGGCGCGTCTGATCGCAGACCTGATGAAGACGGCGGGTGCGGACCGAATTCTCACTGTCGACCTGCACACGGACCAGATCCAGGGCTTCTTCGACGGTCCCGTCGACCACCTGTTCGCGCTTCCGCTCCTCGCGGACTACGTGGGTGACAAGGTCGACCGCGACAAGCTGACGGTCGTGTCGCCGGACGCGGGCCGGGTGCGGGTGGCGGACCGTTGGTGTGACCGGCTCGGTGCGCCGCTGGCGATCGTGCACAAGCGCCGGGACAAGGACGTGGCGAACCAGGTGACCGTCCACGAGGTCGTGGGTGAGGTCAAGGGTCGCGTGTGTGTGCTGGTCGACGACATGATCGACACGGGTGGCACGATCTGCGCCGCTGCGGACGCGCTGTTCGCGCACGGCGCCGAGGACGTCATCGTGACCGCCACGCACGGCGTGCTCTCCGGTCCGGCCGCGGACCGGCTGAAGAACTCCCGGGTGAGCGAGTTCGTGTTCACGAACACGCTGCCGACGCCGTCGGAGCTGGGCCGGGATCTGGACAAGATCACGGTGCTGTCGATCGCTCCGATGATCGCGAGCGCGGTGCGTGAGGTGTTCGAGGACGGCTCGGTGACCAGCCTCTTCGACGAGCAGTGAGGTTTCTGCGGCTCCCGCGCGCGGGCCGGCCGTAGATCCTTTTGAGTGCGGCCTCCCCCTCCGAGTAGACTGCTGAAGTTGCTCGGCGAGGGAGGCCGTACTCGTTGTTCCGACGAGGTACGGCGGTCCGTTATCGACGCGCTCTTCGTAGCAGGCCGTTCGTGGCCGGGTGACCACGTCCGTTCCAAGATCTACGAGGAGTGATCATCATGTCCGAGGTGAAGCTCGCCGCCGAGACCCGCAACGAGTTCGGCAAGGGTGCCGCCCGCCGCATCCGCCGTGAGAACAAGGTTCCCGTTGTTCTGTACGGCCACGGCTCGGACCCGCTGCACCTGACCCTGCCGGGCCACGACCTGCTGATGGCGCTGCGTACGCCGAACGTCCTGATCTCCCTGGACATCGACGGCAAGACCAACGAGCTGGCGATCCCGAAGGCCGTGCAGCGCGACGCGGTGAAGGGCTTCCTGGAGCACGTCGACCTGCTGCTGGTCAAGCGCGGCGAGAAGGTCACGGTCGAGATTCCGGTCCACGCCGAGGGTGAGCTGGCCGCGGGTGGCAACCTGCTGGAGCACGTCCTGAACGCGCTGCCGGTCGAGGCCGAGGCGACCCACATCCCCGAGGCGCTCACCGTCTCCGTCGAGGGCCTGGAGGCCGGTGCCTCCGTCCTCGCCAAGGACATCACCCTGCCGGCCGGTGTCACGCTGGCCGTCGACGAGGACGCGGTCGTTCTCCAGGTCCTGCAGGCGCAGGCCGAGGAAGCCGTCGCGGGCGAGGCCGCCGAGGGCGAGACCGCCGAGGCCTGAGCCTCGTAGTCATCGTTCGGTCAGCCGCTGTTCCCTTCGGGGGCAGCGGCTGGCGCATATCAAGGACGCCTGAGGGCGTATCAAGGAGACATGGACGTGACCACCCCCGCCAACGCCCCCTGGCTCATCGTCGGGCTCGGTAATCCCGGGCCGGAGTACGCCATGAACCGGCACAACGTCGGCTTCATGGTGGTGGACCTGCTCGCGGAGCGGATCGGGGGGAAGTTCAAGCGGGCGGGCAAGGCCCAGGCGCAGGTGCTGGAGGGGCGGATCGGTCCGGTCGGGCCGGCGAACCGCCGGGTGATCCTCGCCAAGCCGATGTCGTACATGAACCTGTCGGGCGGCCCGGTGAACGCGCTGCGCGACTTCTACAAGGTGCCGGTGGCGAACATCGTCGCGGTCCACGACGAGCTGGACATCGACTACGGCACGCTGCGCCTGAAGCTGGGCGGCGGCGACAACGGGCACAACGGCCTCAAGTCGATGACGAAGGCGATGGGCGCGGACTACCACCGGGTGCGGTTCGGGATCGGCCGGCCGCCGGGGCGGATGCAGGTCGCGGACTTCGTGCTGAAGGACTTCGCCTCGGCGGAGCGCAAGGAGCTGGACTACTTCGTGGACCGGGCGGCGGACTCGGTGGAGTGCCTGGTGACCGAGGGGCTGGAGCGGGCGCAGAGCGCGTACAACTCCTGACGCGGAACCCCTGGCGTACAACTCCCGACTTGTCCCTTCATGGCTCCCACCGGAGTTGACCGGCCGTAGGCATATGGCCAATGATCCCGGCCATGCCTGCCACAGCCACCACCGTCCGCCAGGTCTCCGGAACCGCGTTGCGGTTCGGGCGGATCGCCTCGATGGGTGCGGTCGCCGCACTGATCCTGATCGGCGGGGTGTGGAGCTCCTGGGGAACCGCACAGCACGTGATGCTGACGAAGGGGCGTGAGCGCGGCACGATCAAGGTCACCCGGTGCGACGGCGGCACGTGTACGGGCCCGTTCACGCCGGCGTCCGCGGGCGCGAGCGTCCGGACGGACGTGCGGATCGCGAAGTCCGTCGCGGTGCGCAAGGGGCAGACGTACGACGTCGTCCTGAAGCCCGGTACCGGGGACGCGGTGCGGTCCGGTCCCGCGGGGATCCTGTACGCCTGGATACCGCTCGGCGGGGCGCTGCTGCTGGCCGCCGTGGTGGTCGCGGGCGGGATGCGGCTGACGCGGGTGGCGTGGGTGCTGGGCGGTTCGGGGGCGGCGCTGCTGACGGCGGCGTACCTGGCGCTCCAGTGACGGCGATCAGAACGTGAGGGTGCCCCCGGGGTCGTACGGACCCCGGGGGCACCCTTCTTCGTGTGTGGCCGTCAGCCGGTGTTGCGCAGGCCCGCCGCCACGCCGTTGACCGTGAGGAGCAGGGCGCGGGAGAGCAGCGGGTCGGGCTCGGTGCCCGTGGCCGCCTCGTCGCGCTGGCGCTTGAGCAGGGTGACCTGAAGGTAGGAGATCGGGTCCAGGTAGGCGTCGCGGACGGTGAAGGTCTGGCGGAGCGCCGGCTGGGCGTCGAGGAGTTCGGTCTCGCCCGTCACCCGCAGCACTTCGCGGACGGTCAGCTCGTGTTCGGCCTTGATGGTGTCGAAGACGTGCTTGAGCTCGTCGGGGACGAGGGTGTCGACGTAGTGCTGGGCGATCCTGAGGTCCGTCTTGGCCAGCGTCATCTCGACGTTGGAGATGAAGTTGCGGAAGAAGTGCCACTGTCCGTGCATCTCGGCCAGGACGGTGTCCCCTTCTTGCCGCAGGCCCGCCTCGCGCAGGGCCTTGAGGCCGGAGCCGACGCCGTACCAGCCGGGGACGATCTGCCGGGACTGGGTCCAGCCGAACACCCACGGGATGGCGCGCAGGCCGTCCAGGCCGGCGCCGGAGTCGGGGCGGCGGGAGGGCCGGGAGCCGAGGTGGAGGTCGGCGAGCTGGTCCACGGGGGTGGAGGCGAAGAAGTAGGCGGGCAGGTCGGGGTCCTCGACCAGCTTGCGGTACGCGTCGTGGGCGGCGTCGGAGACGACGTCCATGGCGGCGTCCCAGCGGGCGAGGGCCTCGTCGGACTGGCGGGGCGCGGTGTGCAGGGCGGAGGCCTGCAGGGTTGCCGCGACCGTCAGTTCGAGGTTCTCCCGGGCCAGGGACGGGATGAGGTACTTGTCGGAGATGACCTCGCCCTGCTCGGTGACCTTGATCTCGCCCTCCAGGGTGCCCCAGGGCTGGGCGAGGATGGCGTCGTGGGAGGGGCCGCCGCCGCGGCCGACGGTGCCGCCGCGGCCGTGGAACAGGCGCAGGCGGACGCCGTAGCGGTGGGCGACGTCACGCAGCCGGCGCTGGGCGCGGTGGATCTCCCACTGGCTGGTGGTGATGCCGCCGAACTTGGAGGAGTCGGAGTAGCCGAGCATGACCTCCTGGACGTCTCCGCGCAGCGCGACCAGGCGCCGGTAGGAGGGGTCGGAGAGCATGTCCTCCAGGATGGTGTCGGCGGCCTTGAGTTCGTCGGTGGTCTCCAGCAGCGGGACGATGCCGATCTTGGCCCAGCCGGCGTGCAGGTCGACGAGGCCGGCCTCGCGGGCGAGGACGGCGGCGGCGAAGACGTCGTCGGCGCCCTGGCACATGGAGATGATGTACGACTCGATGACCTCGGGGCCGAACACCTCCAGCGCCTTCTTGACCGTCTGGAAGACGCCGAGGGTCTTCGCGCCGGCCGCGTCCACGGGTGCCGGGGTCGGGGCCAGCGGCCTCCTGGAGCGCAGCTCCTTGGCGAGGAGCTTGGCGCGGTACTCGCGGGGCATGTCGGCGTAGCACCAGGACTCCTCGCCGAGCCGGTCGAAGAGCTGGCCGAGGGCGTGGTGGTGGGCGTCGGCGTGCTCGCGTACGTCCATGGTGGCGAGCTGGAGGCCGAAGGCGGCCAGGGTGCGGATGGTGCGGTTGATGCGGCCGTCGGCGACGAGGCCGCCGCGGTGCTCGCGCAGGGAGGCCTGGATGATCCGCAGGTCGGCCAGCAGCTCGCTGGTGCCGAGGTAGTCGCGGCCGTCCTCGTGGGGGGTGCCCTTGGCGAGGCGCTGCTTGGTGTTCTCCAGCTTCTGCCGGATGCAGGTGGCCTTGAGCCGGTAGGGCTCCTCGGCGTTGAGGCGCTTGTAGCGGGGGCTGATCTCGGGCAGCCGTTCGAGGTCGGTCTTCAGCGAGGTGAGGAGTTCCTCGGTGGCGCCGGAGTAGCGGATGGAATTGGAGAGCAGTCCGCGCAGCCCGTCGATCGTCTCCAGGGCGTCGTTGATGCCGTGCTCGTGCTGGAGGATGAGGACGTCCCAGGTGACCTGGGGGGTGACGTTGGGGTTGCCGTCGCGGTCGCCGCCGATCCAGGTGCCGAAGGTGAGGGGGCGGGTGGCCTCGGGGAGCTTGACGCCGACGCGCTCCAGTTCCGCGGTGAGGTCCTCCAGGACGTCGCCGACGGCGTCGGCGTGCAGTTCGTCCAGGTAGTAGATGGCGTTGCGGGCCTCGTCGGCGGGCTCGGGGCGCACCACGCGCAGCTCGTCGGTCTGCCACACCAGGTCGATGTTCTCGGCGAGGCGGACGTCGTGGCGGCGGCGGTCGGAGTCGAGGACGGGGGTGTCCAGCAGCTCGGCGATGCGCCGGAGCTTGTTGAGGACCGACCGGCGCGCGGCCTCGGTGGGGTGTGCCGTGAACACCGGGCGAACGTTGAGGTGCTCGACACTCTGCTTCAGGTGCTCGGGGTCGGCGTCCTTCAGGCGGTCGGCGGTGCGGGCGAGCAGGCCGCCCTCGGCGGCGCGCCTGGCGCGCAGCTCCCGGCCGCGGTGCACCTGCTCGGTGACGTTGGCCAGGTGGAAGTAGGTGGAGAAGGCGCGGACCAGCTGGGCGGCGGTCTGCAGTTCGGTGCCGCGCAGCAGCTCGGCGGCGGCCTCACCGTCCTCCCGGGTGAGGCGGCGGACCTTCTCGACCAGCTCAAGGAGCTCGGGGCCCTCCTGCCGGACGAGGGTCTCGCCGAGGAGGTCACCCAGTCGCCGGATGTCGGCGCGCAGCTCGCTGCTGGTCGTGGTGGTCTGGTCGTCGGCACTGCTCACAGGTGCGGCTCCTTGCAGTGTTGAAGCTCGTCTGGGAGGGAACCCGGAAGCCGTCGGCTGTGCGGCGCGGAGGCGCCGCATACCGGCCGGAGCGTCCGGGAAGGAAACAGAGCGGACCGCGCTGTCCGACCGATTCCAAGGATAGGTGTCCCTGCGGACGCGCAGGCCGTTGGGCTCTTGCCGCCGGAGGACACGCTGCCATACTTACGACGCCGTAGGTTACGGAACCGTAAGGAAGTACTGCTTTACTCCCGTCCGGTCCCGGCAGCCCCGGCACCCCGCCAGCCTTTGCCCTCGACCCCCCAGGGGACGCGCATGACCTCCAGTTCCGATGTGATCGACGACGTTCCGAAGGCCACCGACGGCTCCCTCGGCTCCGCCACGCTGGGCGGCGAGAAGAAGCGCTCGGTCGAGCAGCTGGCGCTGCTGCTGTTCATCGTCGTGCCGTTCCTGGCGCTGGTGGCGGCCGTGCCGCTGGCCTGGGGCTGGGGGGTGAGCTGGCTCGACCTGGGCCTGCTGGTGTTCTTCTACTACCTCGGGTGCCACGGCATCACGATCGGTTTCCACCGCTACTTCACCCATGGCTCGTTCAAGGCCAAGCGGCCCCTGAGAATCGCGCTCGCGATCATGGGTTCGATGGCGGTCGAGGGCCCGCTGGTGCGCTGGGTGGCCGATCACCGCAGGCACCACAAGTTCTCCGACGCGGAGGGCGACCCGCACTCTCCGTGGCGTTACGGCGAGACGATTCCGGCGCTGATGAAGGGCCTGTGGTGGGCGCACATCGGCTGGATGTTCGACGAGGAGCAGACCCCGCAGGACAAGTACGCGCCGGACCTGGTCAAGGACCCGGCGATCCGGGCGGTCTCCCGCCAGTTCGTGATGTGGACCGTCGTGTCGCTCGCGCTGCCTCCGCTGATCGGCGGGCTGGTGACGATGTCCTGGTGGGGCGCGTTCACCGCGTTCTTCTGGGGTTCACTCGTGCGGGTGGCGCTGCTGCACCATGTGACGTGGTCGATCAACTCGATCTGCCACGCGGTGGGCAAGCGGCCGTTCAAGTCGCGGGACCGCTCGGGCAACGTGTGGTGGCTGGCGGTCCTGTCCTGTGGCGAGTCCTGGCACAACCTGCACCATGCCGACCCGACCTCGGCGCGGCACGGTGTGATGCGCGGCCAGCTGGACTCCTCGGCGCGGTTCATCCGCTGGTTCGAGCAGCTCGGCTGGGCGTACGACGTGCGCTGGCCGTCACGCTCGCGTATCGATTCGCGCCGTAACACCGGTGAGGGCGGCTCCGGGCGCCGGACGGAGACGGCCAAGGCGGCATGATTGAAGCCGTGGCGACCGATTCCAGCAGCAATCCAGGCAATGACAAGCAGCGGCGGACCCGCCGGACCCGAATGACCGGTGCCGAGCGGCGCCAGCAGTTGCTGGAGATCGGTCGTACCCTCTTCGCGGCGAAGGGCTTCGAGGGCACGTCGGTGGAGGAGATCGCGGCGAAGGCCGGGGTCTCCAAGCCGGTGGTGTACGAGCACTTCGGCGGCAAGGAGGGGCTGTACGCGGTGGTGGTGGACCGCGAGATGCGCCGCCTGCTGGACATGGTGACCAGCTCGCTCACGGCCGGCCACCCCCGCGAACTGTGCGAACAGGCCGCCTTCGCCCTCCTGGACTACATCGAGGAGTGCACGGACGGCTTCCGCATCCTGGTCCGCGACTCCCCGATCCCCCAGTCGACGGGCTCCTTCGCCTCCCTGATCTCCGACATCGCCACCCAGGTGGAGGACATCCTGGGCCGCGAGTTCAAGTCCCGCGGCTTCGACCCGAAGCTGGCTCCCCTGTACGCCCAGGCCCTGGTCGGCATGGTCGCCCTGACCGGCCAGTGGTGGCTGGACGTCCGCCGCCCGAAGAAGGCGGAGGTGGCGGCCCACCTGGTGAACCTGGCCTGGCACGGCCTGGACGGCCTGGAGCCGAAGCCGCGGCTGATAGGGCACCGGAAGAGCTAGCCGGGATCAGGCTGGACGCTTTCAGGAAGCCGTAGCCACCGGCTCCAGGAACTCCAGCCGGTTCCCCACCGGGTCCTGCGAGTAGAAGCGCCGGTGGCCCGGGAGGTTGTCGTCCCAGGTCACCGGGGCCCCGCTCGCGGCGATGCGGGTCGCGAACGTCTCGATGTCCTGCACGCGCAGGCCCGGGTGGGCCTTCTTCGCCGGACGGAAGGCGGGCTCGATGCCCAGGTGGAGCTGGACGAAGCCCGCCTCGAACCAGCAGCCGCCGCGGGCCGCCAGTGCCGGGGGCTTCGGGATCTCGGTCATGCCGAGGACGTTCACGTAGTAGGCCCGCAGGCTGTCCTCCGAGCCCGGCGGGGCCGCCAACTGCACGTGGTCGAGCGTGACGAGCATGGTCAGGCCTCCTTCACGGCCACGGCGAAGAGCCGGCGGAAGGGCAGGACCGTGCCGTACGGGGCGCTCGGGTAGGCCTCGCGCAGCAGGTCCCGGTATTCGGTGAGGAACGCGTCGCGGGCCTCGGGGTCGTCGGCGAGCGCGGTCAGGGCGGGGCGCAGGCCCGTGCCCTTCACCCAGTCCAGGACCGGGTCCTCGCCGGGCAGGACGTGGAAGTACGTCGTCTGCCACACGTCCACGGCGCAGCCGAGGCGGGCGAGGCGGTCCAGGTAGACGCCGGGCTCGTGGACGGAGTCCTCGCGGCGCAGGATGCCGCCGAGGCGGCTCTTCCAGCGGGGGGTGGCGGCCAGTTCGCGCATCAGGGCGTGCAGCGGGGCGTCGATGTTGTCGGGGACCTGGAAGGCGAAGGTGCCGCCGGGCTTCAGGGCGGCGATCCAGTCGGCGAAGCGGTCCACGTGGCCGGACACCCACTGCAAGGTCGCGTTGCTGGCGATCAGGTCGTACGGCTCCTCGGGCCGCCAGGTGCGTACGTCGGCGGCGGCGAAGTCGAGGCGGCCACCGGCGGCCGTCGGCCCCTCGAAGTCCACGTGTGCCTTGTCGAGCATCTCGGCCGAGTTGTCGTACCCGGTGATGTGCGCGGTGGGCCAGCGGTCGGCGAGCATGACGGTGACATTGCCGGGGCCGCAGCCCAGGTCGGCGATGCGGGGGCGGTCTTCCGGCAGCGCGGGGATACGGGCGAGCAGGTCCGTGAAAGGGCGGGCGCGGTGGCCGGCGTGACGGAGGTACTGGTCGGGATCCCAGGTCGGCTTGGTCATGGCAGCTACTGTCCTCCCCAATTTATCTCGATGTCAAGAAACTTGAAATCAAGAGACTTAATGTCGACAGAACCACTACACTGATCGTCATGGAGGACGAGGTCGATCGGCTGGTGGCAGCGTGGCGCCGGGAGCGTCCGGACCTCGACGTGGAGCCGCTGGAAGTGCTCAGCCGGGTGAGCAGGCTGGCCCGGCACCTGGACCGCGCACGCCGGCTCGCGTTCTCCGAGCACCAGCTGGAACCCTGGGAGTTCGACGTCCTGACCGCGCTCCGGCGCGCGGGCACGCCGTACCAGCTCTCCCCTGGGCAGCTGCTGACGCAGACCCTCGTCACCTCGGGCACGATGACCAACCGGATCGACCGGCTGGCGAAGAAGGGCCTGGTGGAGCGGCTGCCCGACCCGAGCGACCGGCGGGGTGTGCTGGTCCGGCTGACCGACACGGGCCGGGACCGCGCGGACCAGGCGCTGGCCGGCCTGCTGGAGCAGGAGCGGGCGATCCTCGCCGAGCTGTCCCGCACCCAGCGGGCCGAACTCGCGGGCCTGCTACGCCAGTTGACCGCCCCGTTCGACAACATCCCCGGCTAGCTCAGCCGGCCCCACCCCGGCCCGCCGGGCCAGCGCCACGGCGGCCAGCGTCGAGTGGACACCCAGCTTGCCGAGGACGTTCTGCATGTGGGTGCGGACGGTGTGCGGGGAGAGGAACAGCCGTTCGGCGACGGCCTTGCGGCCCAGCCCCGCGACCATGCAGCGCAGCACCTCCCGCTCGCGCGGGGTGAGGGACTCCACCAGCAGCTCGCTCTCGGTGCGGTGCTTGCGCGCGGCCGTCAGCTCCTTCAGGACCCCGGTGAGCAGGGCGGGCGGCAGATGGGTCTCGTCCCGCAGCACGCCCCGGATCACCGCCAGCAGCCGGGACAGCGAGCAGTCCTTGGCGACCCAGCCGGAGGCACCGGCCTGGAGCGCGAGCGCCGCGCGCCGGGGGTCGTCCTTCTCGGCGAGGACCACGAGCCGCACCCCGGGCTGCGCCACCCGGACCCCCGCGACCAGCGAGATCCCGTCGACCAGCCCCTCCTCGTCGCCCTCATGCACGGGCACGGCCGGGCGGGCCCCGGGCAGGCTGCCGCCCAGGTCGGCGTCGACGAGCAGGACGTCGTAGCGGCGGCCCTCCCCCGCCGCCCGCTCCAGGCAGCGCAGCGCGGCCGGGCCGCTGCCGGCGGCGAAGACGTCGACGTCGGGCTCGGCGGCCAGGGCGGCGGCGAGCGACTCGGCGAAGATGCGGTGGTCGTCGACGACCAGGACTCGGATACGAACCACGAAACCCCCTTCCCCAGACTCCGCACGGAGCAGGGGATATCCAGGTCCGGAAATGTCCGGAAGGCTCCGGAGAACGACGACCCGCGCGAGCACGACACCCACGGACAAGGGCACCCACCGCACGGCCGCCGCCGTTGCGGAGACTGCTACCCCCACCGCGGGCGACGTACCCGCCTGTCTCGCCCCCTGATCAGCACCGGCCCCCACCGGTGTAGTACCTCAGAGTACGGATGGGAGCACAGAGCGGAAGGACATTTGCAGAACTGGCGGTCGGGCGCGTTTATGGTGTGGCACATGTTTCGTATTGAGGCGGAAGTCGACAAGGAACGACGAGAACTGCTGCGCTCGCGGCTGCGGGACACCAACACGGCGGCCTCACCGGTCCTGGCCGCCCTGCGCGGCGGCCCGGGCGAACGCGAAGTCCCCCTCCACGTCTGGGCCCTGGACGCGTCGGGAGACCTGGCCGGCGGCCTGGTCGGCCACACCTGGACGACCTGGCTGCACGTCACCTACCTGTGGGTCGACGCCCGCCACCGCGGCACGGGGCTGGGCTCGCGGCTCCTCGCGGAGGCCGAGCGCATCGCCGCCGCCGACCGCGCCTGCACGGGCGCCCGCCTGGAGACCTGGGAGTTCCAGGCCCCCGAGTTCTACAAGAAGCAGGGCTACGACGTGGTGTGCGTGATCCCCGACTATCCGCCGGGGATCACGGAGTACACGCTGACGAAGCGCCTGGCCTGAACACGCGCGCCCCTACGGCTCCGGAGCGAGCCCCTTATCCTTCTGGGCGCCGTCGTCGATGAGGACCTCGACCCAGACCGTCAGGCTGTCTCCGGTCCACCGGGTTCCCCACCGGGTGGCCAGGGCTTCGGCGATCAGCAGTCCACGACCCTCTTCCTGGTCCGGTCCTGACAGTCTGGCTGGCATGACGTGAGGCACCGGCGCGCTCCCGTTGCCCTCGTCGGTCACGCTGATCGTGACCGACCGGGCCGTGAGGGCGCAGGTGACCGTGATGGTGAGGCTGTCGCTGTGCTCCAGGGCGTTCGCGACCAGCTCTCCGGCGATCGTCTCCAGGTCGTCCGTGACTCCGGGAGGCAGGCCCCACGATCGGGCCGTGTCACGCACATGGCGCCGGGCCGCGGGCGCGGAGGCGAGGTCGTCGCCGGGAAAGGAGTGCACGCCGTACGCCCGGGGCGCGGCAAGGCCGTCGGCCACTACGCCGTTGACGACCTCGACGGGCAATGGCACCGCGGGGACGTCACCCGCGAGAGTTCGCCCCGTTCCACCGAGGCGGGCGCCTCGGGACTTCGCGATGAGCAACGTATCGGCGAGTGCATCGACCAACTGGGCTGCCAGCCCAGCGATATCACCCGCGTCAGGGCTGCACTCCGAGAGTGCCTGTCGAGTACGGCCCAGCAGCCGGTCCGCGAGGCCGAGCTGCACGTTCTCAATCCGGTCGGCGAGCTTGGAGGCGGTGCCGTCGCCGTCCGTGAGGAGGAGGGAGGGCTGGCCATGTGCACCGGTCCAGGGCAGAAGCCGTACGCGGTCCGCCTCACCGTTCATGTCGTTCATGAGGCCGCTCCCAGGCATGCGTGGATGTCGCGGGTGTCGAGGTCGACGCCGTACGTGGCACACCAGAGGATGTCCCGGCGCAGCCGCTGGATCCGGGCCTTCTCCTCGCGCTCGTACGCGGTGAGGTAGGGGCGGACGAGGGGGGTGGAGGTGCCGTCGATGGGCTCGTACCAGGGGCGGACACTTGGAGCGACGGGGGTACGGCGCGGAGCGGGCCGTAACGGCCGTGCCGAACGCGGCAGCGGTGGAGGCTCAGCGCGGTGGCGCCCCGCCCGCGCAATGAGCAACACCCTTGCGTAATAAGCAAGTTGCTTGATCAGTCGTGGCATGAGGACTCCCTTGAAGTGGCTGAACATGCGCGGCAGACCAGCAGGAGCGGCGAGCTTCGCCTCGCTCTGCACCACTTGGAGTGTGACACCGAGCATCTCTCCATGAGAATCTCACGACGAGCATCTCTCAGAATTCCCCCGTGTGGGTGACACCTTTCCGCACAGACGTGTGTGAGCGTTGTTGCCAACCCGACCAGAGCGCCTCGACGATGACGCAGGCGCAAAAGAGAAAGGACAGCCGTGGGGCCAACCACCAGGCGTCGCCAACTCGGCGCCGAACTCAAGCGGCTGAGGGTTCTGAAAGGCCTCACTCTTGAGCTGGCCGGCGAAGCTGCCGGGGTGTCCCGGGCAACGGTGAACCGCTACGAGTCCAATCACGGACCGGTGAAGTGGCTGGTGGTGGATGCCCTGTGTCGCGCATACGGCACCACTGACGAGGAACGCGCCACACTCGTTTCATTGGCCAAGAACGCCAAACTTCAAGGGTGGTGGAAGAGTTACCACGACGCGATCCCCGGCTGGATCACACCGCTGCTGACGCTTGAGGACGAAGCAGTCGAAGAGTGCCACTGGGCCAACACCTACGTACCTGGGTTGCTGCAGACCCGCGAATACGCGACTGCCGTGATCCAGGCAGCCGAAATCCGCGCCGAGGCCAAGTTGATCGAGCGGATGGTGGACGTCCGGATGAAGCGGCAGGAGGTACTCAAGAGGGAGACCCCGCCTCATATCTGGGCCATCCTGGACGAAGCCGTCGTCCGGCGCCGCGTCGGATCGCCCGAGGTCATGGCCGAACAGCTGGAACACCTGCGCAAAGCCTCCGGCACGCCACACATCACCGTGCAGATCCTGCCCTTCAGCGCCGGGGCACACGCCGCCGAAAGCACCAGCTTCATCATCATCCGCGGCCCCGAGCCATCGCTCGACGTGGTCCATCTCAGCAATCTCAGCGGTGCTCTGTACCTGGAGAAGTCAGCCGAGTTGGAGCGGCATAGGGTGGTCTTCGAGTATCTGCGTTCACAGGCGCTCAGTCCCTCGGACACGAGCAGCCTGCTCGCGGAGATCGCCAAAGAGTTCACCGCGGTACGCAGGGAGCGATGATGGGATTGGCTCGGGAAGCCGACAGCGACGACGTCCGGTGGTTCAAGTCCTCGTACAGTGGTGGAGCCGGAAGCGACTGCGTCGAGGTGGGCCCCTGCGGCTTGGTCACCTCGCTACGCGACTCGAAGGCCCCGCTTCAGGGCATAGTGACCGTGCCGACCAGTGCCTTTGCCGCCTTCGTCAATGACTTGAAAGCGCGCGTGACCATACGCGAAACGCGGTGATACCGGTCCGGCGTCGGAGCCTTCCGGCCGGCATGTGACGGCCCGTTCCACCTGCTGCACTTCCCACCAGACCTGTATCCACGATCTCGTCAAGGACCGTTACACATGAACAAGAAGGTCGACCTCTCCGCTGCCGTATGGGGCAAGAGCGACCTGAGCAACGGTGGCGACAACTGCCTGGAGATCGCTTTCGTTGACGGTGTTGTCGCACTGCGCGACTCCAATGATGTCGGTGGCCCCGAGGCCAAGGTGCTCGTCATATCCGAGGATGACTACCGCGCCTTCACCGGAGGCATCCAGCAGGGGCAACGCAACCTTCTGCTGCCGTAACCGCGGCCTGAGCAGGAACGACGACCAGGTCGCCGTACGGGATTCCGAAGGTTCCTCAGGGTGGCGCACTCACCCCATGGACTCCCGCAGTCGCGGCCGACTCACGCACGCCACTCACCTGCGGATGCCGTACCGAACAATCACGGACGATCTGCCGGATCGCCGGGCGGTCGAGGACCCTCCCAGTCGCGGGCGCCGGGATGGTGGCGCCCCAACCAGAAGGCCGCGACCGACGGGTGCCCGACGCCGGCGGTGGAGCCATCGTGTGGCAGGAGTTCGGTCGGCGCGATGTAACCCTCGCCCGGTTCGAAGCGGATGCGCAGACAGCTCAGCAGATGGCCAGCGGCCACATACCGGCGCACGTCGTCGGTATGCGGGTAGTGGTGCTGCACGTCCGCGCCAAGGTCCCGGCAGATCTGCTGGACGTCGCGGTCGGCGAGCAGCAGGTAGCGCGGGCCGGGCCCGAGGTTGAGGCAGAGGCGTCGGCGCCCCTCGTGGCGCTGTGCGCACGGCAGCCGGTCGAAGTTGTCGACGTGCAGACCGATGCGGCGTCCGGTGGTGGAGTCCGTGGTGGTGGTGAGCGAGCCGCCTGGGCTGGCGGTGCAACCCAGGAGCTGGGACGGCCAACGGCCGGGCAGCGGGTCCAGGTGCGCGGCGGCGGCAAGGCGGCCCGCCTGGTCGTCCGCGGCGAAAGACGGCAGCGGTCGGCGCACCAGCTCGATGCGGATGCTTTCCGGCGTGCTGTCGTCAGCCTGAAGGTGCTCGGTGTCCTCGGTGGTGAGCGGCTGCCAGGGGCCGTGGGGGACAACGGCACCGTCGTCGTACCCCGCCTCCCTGTTGGTCAGCCGGACCGTAGTGATCTCGCAGCGGCCGATCAGTTCATCGAGTGCGGTGAACGCCAGCCGTATGCCCATGGGTGTCCCCTTTTCGTCATGGAGGCCTCTACTCGGGCAGGTCCTCGCCGTAGGTGACGTCCAACTCGGCGGCGAGGGCCTCGGCCAGTTGCAGCGTCTGTGCGCGGTCGATGATCACTTGCCTGAGTGAGGCAAGGCCGCGGAGCTGGGAGAGGTCGTTGCCGCGCAGGTCCAGGCCGCGGTATTTGCCGCCGTCGAATTCGGCCAGCCGCAGATCGCACTCGTCGAACGCCGCCGCGCTCAGGTCGTCTCCGTCGAACGTGGCCTCGCGCAGGGAGCACTGGGAGAAGATCACCGGTCCGGTGGCGCGGACGCGGATGAGGGTGCTGTAGTCGAGCTTGCAGTTCTCGAACAGGACGTCGTCGAGGGTGACGTCCTCCAGCATGGCGCCCATCAGCTTGCAGTCGCGGAAGACGGCGCGGGTGACCTTGCTGTCCGACCAGTGCAGGGAGGACAGGTCGCATCCGGTGAACTCCACCGAATCAACGCGGAGCTTATCCAGCCGGGTGCGCTGGGTCCTCAGTCCGGTGACGCGTCCGTCGATCAGGTGCGTGTCAGCCAGATCCAAGGCGCGCAGGTCCGCGTCGCCGTAGTGGAACTCCGCGACCTGGCCGCGACCGCCTTCGAGCGAGGTCACGCTGGACAGGTACAGGCCGGGCTCGTCCAGCGAGGGCAGGGTGACGCTCGTGCGGCGGATCGTGCGGGTTCCCATCGAGATGCCTTCCGACGAGGTGGGCCTGTGCGGGGCCGGCGGCGCGCCCGTGGCGGGAGCGCCGCCGGCGTGGGTCACTTCTTCTTCCAGTTGTCCCAGGTGGGGCGGTTGTCGAAAGGCGCGGGGCTCTTCTTCCAGTTGTCCCACGTGGGCTTGTTGTCCCACGCCGCCTCCGTGATCACGGGGGCCGGGGCGCCGTGGGTGGAGATCAAGTCCACCACGACGGGCGCGTCGGATGTGGCCAATTGGTCCAGGAGTGTCATGCTGCTCGTCCCTTCTCCGTTGTTGCGAGGGTGGACAGGGCCGTGACCAGGGCCTGCCGGGAAACCCGGCAGTAGTTGGTCTCGGTGGACTGCAGGCTGCCGTTCTCGAAGTAGCGGTTGGCGGCCTGGGCTCCGCGGCAGAAGTCGAAGAACGCGCACCCGGCCCGGCAGTTCTCCAGGCCGGTGAGGAAGTCGCGGACATAGCGGAGCCGGTGTGCGCGGTTGAGGATTTCGGCCAGGGGCTGGTCGAGGACGTTTCCGGCGCGGAAATCGTCGTAGGCGGGGTCGGTGGTGTCGGCAAGCTCCGGGGAGAGCAGCACCACGTCGCCCGTGACAGAGACGGTGGGGATCGGGTCGTGGCGCCGCTCGTTCCATTCGTCGCGCTGCCCGGTGCGGATCAGGTGCAGGTACTCGGCGAGGCGTTCCAGCTCCCGGACCTTCACGCGGTCGCCGCGGGCTCCGGACCAGGTGAGAGTGCGGCTCCAGAATTCCTCGGCCTGCTCCGGTGCGGGCGCCTGCCGGTCGGTGTTGACGCCCTCGACCTCCTCGATGTTGAAACCCGCAGAGTGGCAGCCCAGCTCCGCCAGGAACTCCAGCAGCTCCTCGGGCCTGGATATGGACTCGGTGCCGACGACCGAGATCACGGAGAACGAGATGCCGTGCGCGCGCAGGCGCTGGATGCCGCGCAGGATCCGGTCGAAGGCGGGCTTGCCTCGCGGGTCGACACGGTCGGTGTTCATTGCGGCGGGGCCGTCGATGCTCACGCCCACCCGTATGTCGTACGCGGTCAGCAGCTCGCACCAGGTGTCGGTGATCAGCGTCGCGTTGGTCTGCACGTAGTGGTGGACACGGCCCGCCCGGCGCAGAGCCTCGAACGGGGCGAGCAGCGTGGTGAACTTCTGCGGGCCGACGGCCAGGGGCTCCCCGCCGTGCCAGACGATCCCGATCGGCGAGCCGCCGCCATCCGTGAGCTGGGCGACCGACGTCGCCAGGGCATCGGCGACCTCCAGAGGCATCTGGTCCTTGAGCTTCCGAAACGGCAGGTAGCAGTAGCGGCAGTCGAGATTGCAGAAGCGCGTGGGCTGGACAACCACGGTCTGCGGGGACGTGAACCACTGGTCGTAGCGGGCATGCCAGCCGGAGGTGCGGGTGCGCATCGCGGTCCTCTCCCTCATCAAGACAGGGGCATCGCCCACCGCGGCCGATCCGGCAGGGGCAGGCACGCGTCCACCCTCGGGCCAGTCATGACGTGCACGCGATGACATTGCGATGTCATCGCCGATGACGTGTCATCCGGCGCCCGATGACATATGGGTCAAGTCCGATGCCCAGCTGGCGAGTTCGTGAGAGAGGTGGTGGGCTATCGTGGCGAGCGTGCCTCGCTTGATTCTGATCCACGACGGCCAGTCCGCCCGCGACATCGGCCTGGTGTACATCTGCTCGGGTTACCTCGTCGAGCGCGGCAAGGTCCTGCTCGTGCACCACAACCGCTTCGACAAGTGGGTCCCGCCCGGCGGCCACATCGAGCCCGGCGAATCGTTCGCCGGCACGGCCGAGAGGGAGTTCAAGGAAGAGACTGGCCTGCTGGTGGAGGCGATCTCCAGCCAGCCAGCCATCCACCCGGCCGACGACAATGCCACCCCGGAGCCGGTGCCGTTCTACGTGGACATCGAACGGGAAGGGTTCGCTACCCCGGCTCTGGTCCAGTTCTACTACGTGCGCCGCCAGGAGGGCACCAGCGAGCAGCCCGTGGAGGCGCAGCTAGAGGAAGTGCACGGGGCCGGGTGGTTCGGCCTGGAGGACTTGGAGAAGCTGCCGACCTTCGAACAGGTCCGCTCCCTGGCGCGCTTCGCTCTGCTGAACTATCCGGTCGCCTCCGAGCGCGCCCAGGCGTAACCGCTGGCCCCGTTCACGGTCAAGGCATGCAGCAGCCGCGCCGGGGCGCCGCCGAGGGCGGCGGACACCGCCTGGTTCAGGCGCTGGACGTACTTGGGCACCGACGACGGCGCGACGAACAGGGCCTGGGCGATTTCCTCGGTCGACAAGCCCACATCGGGGCCGTCGTGCACGACCTTCGCCAGGTCGAACAGCCGCTCCGACAGCGCACACACCACCGGGCCGTCGCTGTCTGGCGTGGTCAGCAGGACCGAGTGCCCGTCGGCAAGCTCGGCGCCCGTGATGCGGATCTCCACCGCGATGGCGCCATCGCCGGCCCCGGCTTCCTCGCCGAGGCCGATCCAGGCGAGCCGATCGAGTGCCTCCTGGTAGGCCGAGACGGTGTAGTACGCCGCGCGGATGGTGGCGCGTTTACCCGAGGCCCCGGGCTCGTTCCACATCCCGGCCCCGGGGTCCCACAGCTCGTTCATCAGCCGCCATGCCTTGGTCAGCCGGGAATCGCGCGGGTTGGCCCCGGCCCGAATGGACGCCTGCGTGCACAGCGCGTACGCCATGTGCTCCCACGCGGTGCCCTGCACGTCCTTGTCGTCCTCGACGAAGGTCTCCCAGCGGTGGTGGTTGCGGAGCAGCCACTGCCCGGCCTCGACGACCACCTCGGACAGCCGCTTCCTCTGCACCGGGCCGTGGACGCCTCCGGTATCCCGGGGCACGTCCCGGTACGCGGGATCGCCACCGGGGCCGGTCCCGCAGGCGACCGTGGAGAGCGCCAGCAGGCACAGCGCGGTCTTGCTCGGGCTCGGGTCGGTATCCACGTAGGTGCGCCACCCCCAGGCGCCGCTGGGCCGACGGTGATAGAGCAGGCCGCGGACACCGTGGTCGATCAGCGGCTCGACTCGCTCCAGCAGGCTTGTGGTGTCCACCCCGCCAGGAAGGACGAGGCCCGGGCCGAGTTCGTGCAGGGTGTCCCTGAGCTGGGCGAGCCCGTGCACGGCGAGGGCGGTCTGGTGCAGCGAGGTGTCGTCGAGCCCGAGCACCTCGGACCAGCCGTGGTCGACGTGGTGGTCCTCGAGCCAGTTGACGCACCAGGCCGCGGCCCCCGCGACACCCTCGTGGTGGAAGAAGCGCGGGTGGGACAGCAACCCGGTCAGGCCGAAGGCGATGAACCGGGTGTGCTCACCCCGGCCGCCCTTGTGGCGGGGCCGACAGTGCTCCGGAATGGCGCTGCCAGGAAGTCGAGCGCCAGGCGCACCGGCTGTCCCGCGATGCCTGCGGCCCGCAGGATCGGAAGGACTTCACTGGTGTTGACGATCGACGACACCGAGGTGAGGGTGAGGCCCCACCCACCGTCGTATCCCTGGTTGTGCAGCAGGGTCCGGGCCGCTTCGCCCACTCTGCCCTCGAACGCTGCAAGCCCGGCCCGAGCCCTCTTCATGCTGTCGCCTCCGCGTCCCGAAACGGATAGCCCGGCCGGACCGTACCCAACTCGGCTTCCACCAAAGCGTGTTCACGGCCAGGCTGCTACGGGCCGTCCAAGTCGATCACCACGCCGAAGGGGTCTGGCACCTGACAGCTCTTCCGTCCAGGCTCAACCTGGAGTGGCCCCGCGCCGGGTCCGCCAGGCATACCGTCGTCACACCAACGATCTCGGCGCCCAATGGAGTGACGCCGGCCTCGTGCGTGCGCTGACCGCGTTCGCCAACTCGACCGGTCTAACTTCCCTTCACGGCGTCGACCAGTGACCGACGGAGGCACCAGTGTTCAACGGCATCCGCGCCATCATGATCTTCACCGAAGACCCGGAGAAGTCCGCCCGCTGGTGGGGCAGCGTCCTTGAGACCGAGGTGCACCTGGACATCGACGGCGACGCCGTCTACGCCTGGCTCGACGTCGCAGGCGTCGAGTTCGGCTTCCACCCCCTGGACGAGAAGCGCAACCGGCGCGGCGGCAGCCCCGTGCCGTACTGGTGCGTCGACGACGTCGACACCGTACGACAGCGCCTCCTGGACGCCGGGTGCGCCCACCACCGCGGCCCTCTCGACGTCGGCGACGGCACCGGCCGCAAGATCGCACAGCTCACCGACCCGTTCGGCAACGTGATCGGCATCGACGGATTCTGAAACCTCGCGGAGGGCACCCATGCGCCACTGGCCGCTCACCCAGCTCAAGCTCACCACCCCCGACCTGGTCCTGCGCGTCCCCGACGACGACCAGCTCGACGAGCTGGCGCAGGTGGCGGCCGACGGCGTTGTCCCACCCGGCGCCGTGTACTTCCCACAGCCCTGGGCCTCCGGAACCCCCGAGCAGACCGCCCGCAACGTCCTGCAGAACCACTGGTGGGCTCGCGGTGGCTGGCGTAAGGACAACTACTCCTCCTCAGCCCTCCGCCCAGGCTTCTTCCTCCGCGCGTGCCGTGTCGTAGGCCCGGCGGGCAGTGGTGACCTGGGGCAGGTGGGCGTCGGACCAGCTGGCGATGGCGTCGAAGACGGGGACGAGGGTGCGGCCCAGCTCACTGATGGCGTACTCGACCCTCGGCGGGATCTCGGCATGGTAGGTGCGGGTGATCAGGCCGTCCCGTTCCAGCTGGCGCAGGCGCTGGGTGAGCACTTTCGGCGTGATCGCCGGCAGGAGCCGCTGCAGTTCGTTGAAGCGCGAGCGTCCGTGGTGTTCGAGGGCCCACAGGATCGGGGTGGTCCAGCGGCTGAACACCAGCTCCACCACCGGGTTGATCGGGCACACCTGCTGCGTCGGCTCGGTCACGGCACCTTTCCTTCCGCTCGCGCCCGCACTCCCTGTACTCAGCGGCCGGGGGTACTTTCCTGGAGGAAACCACTATCCCGAGGATACTAGCTTGGTGGTGTCAGCGAGCGAGCCGAGCGCACTACCGAAAGAGGCACCACCATGACGTTCCCCGCGCTGCCCGAGCGTGCGGGTGACCGACCCGAGACCGGGCCCGAGGTCCCCCACCTGCAGCTCACCCAGCCCAGCCCGCCGCAGATCAAGGAGGCACTGCGGCGATGGATGGCCACCGCGCTCCCCGGCACCGTCTCAGGCCGCAGCGAGATCTCCGTCCCCAGCACCTGGGCGGTGTTCCTCAGCGATGCCGCCCCCGCCCGCGGTGCCCGGCTGTTCCTGCCGCGCGGAAACGCGGAGTTCGTACACCTGCACGCCGACGGCAGCCTGCACCTGGCCCTGGACCCAGCCGACCACGCCGCGTTCCTGGCCTCCGGATGGGGCGAGAAGCACCCGCTCTACAGCCGTGGCGCCAACGTCGTCATGTTCTACGCCCCGCGCGACGAGGCCGAACTGGAGGTGGCCAAGAAGGTCATCGCCGCTTCCTACCGGTACGCCACCGGCCACGCACCAACCGCCGGGCCCGCCGCGGCCTGACCGCTCTCCCCACACCGCACCAGCCCCGCCTGCGGCTCCGCCCTGCCCATTTCTCGTTCTCCACACCGACCAGCAAGGGCTCCTCCATGTCCTACCTGCTCCACATCGACTCCTCCTCGCTCGGCGCCGATTCGGTGTCGTCCCAGGTCGCCGGCTCCTTCCGGAATACCTGGGACGCGCCGGTCATCCACCGGGACCTGGCGGCCTCGCCCGTACCCCACCTGGGCGCGGCGGGCATAGCGGCCTGGGGCACCGACCCCGCCCTGCACACTCCGGAACAAGCCGCGGCCGCCGCTGTCCAGGACGAACTCATCGAGGAGTTCCTCGGCGCGAGCGCCTACCTGTTCACCGTGCCGATGTACAACCTCACGATGCCTTCGGCGTTCAAGGCATGGCTTGACCAGGTCATAGTCAAGGGCCGCACCTTCGGCTTCCCCGACGGTCCCGCGGCGTCCGGCCGTCCGGCCCTGGTGGTCTCGGCACGCGGCGGCGGTTACGGCCCCGGCACCCCCAACCACGGCAAGGACTTCGTCGTGCCCGCGCTGGAGACGATCCTGCACGACATGCTCGGCCTCGAAGTCACCTCGCTCACGCCCGAGTTGACCATGGCGCCAGTCGTCCCGGCGCTGACCCACCTGATCCCGCTCCACGAGGCGTCCCTGACCGACGCGCACCAGCGGGCCCGCCGGCAGGCCGAGAAGTTCCGCGGTCAGATCGCCGCCTGACCCGTTCCGGGACCCGCCACCACGCCCGCCGCGCACACCACTCACCCCCGAGGAGAAACCCCATGCCCAAGATCACCACTGGGAAGGTCCTGCTGACCCTCACCTCACTGGTCACCATGACCGGCGCCTACATCGCGGACTGGAACAAGACCCACATCTACAACCCCAACTGGCCGCCGCACGCCAAGTTCCACAACGCCCAGACCATGAGCATGGGCGCCGCACTCGGCCTGATCGGCCTGTACCTGCTGTGGGCGCACCGGGGCGCCTGGACGCGCTCCCTTGTCCAGGTCATCGTCGTGGCCGAGTCGCTGTACTGGATCACCCAGCTGTCGGCGATCCTCTACCCCGGCACCGCCCTCGTCGACGGCGACTGGGTTCCGCCCATCCAGCCCGCCCTCGCCACAACCATGCTGGCCCTCAACGCACTCGCGTACTTCCTTGAGCACCGACGTCTGGAGCACCACATCGCTTAGGACTTGTCCGGGCGGTCATGTCCGAAGCCAGATCACGAGGGCTGCCGCGGTGGCGGTGCCGAGGTAGACATAGCCGCGCGGCCCCTCCGCGGCCGTCGAAGTGGGCCGCGATCTACTCGTCCTTCACCTGGCCCCCGCTCCTTGAAAGGCCGTCAGCCCCGCACAGCTGTACGGGGCTGACGGCCTGCGCAAGGTCAGCCGACCCGCCGCGCCCCCGCCGAAGGCACCGCCTCGAACACACGCGGTGCCGTGAAGCCCGCCGCGTCGAAGGCCTCCTCCACCGCCTTGGTGAGCGTGTCGACGTCTGTCGCCTCCGCGAGGACGATCGCCGAGCCGCCGAAGCCGCCGCCGGTCATGCGGGCGCCCAGGGCGCCGCCCGCGAGGGCCGTGTCGACGACCAGGTCCAGCTCCGGGCAGGAGATGCGGAAGTCGTCGCGCAGGGAGGCGTGGCCCTCGGTGAGGACGGGGCCGATGGCGCGGGTCTCGCCGGAGCGGAGCAGGGCAACCGTGCGTTCGACCCGCTCGTCCTCGGTGACCACGTGCCGGACCAGGCGGCGTACCTCCTCCTCGTCGCCCAGGCGGGCCAGGGCCGCGTCCAGGTCGCCGTAGGGGATGTCGCGCAGGGCGTCCACGCCGAGCAGCGCCGCGCCCTTCTCACAGCCCGCCCGGCGCTTGCCGTACTCGCCGCCGCTGTGGGCGTGCTTGACCTGGGTGTCGACGACCAGCAGGCGCAAGCCCTCGGCGGCCAGGTCGAAGGGGATCTGCCGCTGGGACAGGTCGCGGGTGTCGAGGAACAGGGCGTGGCCCTGTTCGCAGCAGGCCGAGGCCGTCTGGTCCATGATCCCGGTCGGCGCGCCCACGTAGACGTTCTCCGCGCGCTGGCACAGGCGGGCCAGCTGCCAGCGCTGGAGGCCGAGGCCGTGGAGGTCGTTCAGCGCGAGCGCGATCACGACCTCCAGGGCGGCCGAGGAGGACAGGCCCGCGCCCGTCGGGACGGTGGAGGACAGGTGGATGTCCGCGCCCGTCACCGCGTGGCCCGCCTCGCGCAGCGCCCAGACCACGCCCGCCGGGTACGCCGTCCAGCCGGCGTCGCTCTGCGGGGCCAGGGCGTCCGGGCGCAGCTCCACGATCCCGCCCTCGGCCTCCGCCGAGTGCAGGCGCAGTACGCCGTCCTCCCGGCGCGAGACGGCCGCCGTCGCCTGGTGCGGGAGGGCGAAGGGCATGACGAAGCCGTCGTTGTAGTCGGTGTGTTCGCCAATCAGGTTGACCCGGCCCGGCGCCGCCCACACCCCCTCCGGCTCGGCTCCGTACAGCTCGGCGAACCGCGCCCGGACCTGCTGTTCCTCCACTACTGCCCCCTTGCGATGCTCTGTGCGAACTCCCAGGCGTCCGCGACGATCCCGGCGAGGTCCGCGCGGGACGGGTTCCAGCCCAGCTTCTCGCGGGCGTTGTCCGCGGCGGCCACCAGCACCGCCGGGTCGCCGCCCCGGCGCGGGGCGACCACCTCGGGGATCGGGTGCCCGGTGACCAAGCGGGCGGTCTCGATGACCTCGCGGACCGAGAAGCCGTTGCCGTTGCCGAGGTTGCAGATCAGGTGCTCGCCCGGCTGCGCGGCCTGAACCGCCAGCAGGTGCGCCTCCGCCAGGTCCGCGACGTGGATGTAGTCGCGGATGCAGGTGCCGTCGGGGGTGGCGTAGTCGTCGCCGAAGATCGAGATCGCGTCGCGGCGGCCCTGGGCGACCTGGAGGACCAGCGGGATGAGGTGCGACTCGGGGTCGTGGCGCTCGCCGACCATGACATTGGAAGACGTGCCGTACGCCCCCGCCACGTTGAAGTAGCGCAGGGACACCGCCGCCAGGCCGTGGGCGTGCGCCTCGCTGGTGATCATGTGGTCGACGGCGAGCTTGGAGGCGCCGTAGGGGTTGGTGGGCTTGGTCGGGGCGGTCTCCACGATCGGGACCTGCTCCGGCTCGCCGTAGGTGGCGGCCGTGGAGGAGAAGACCAGCCGGCGCACGCCCGCCTCGCGCATCGCGCCGAGCAGGGCCATGCTGCCGCCGACGTTGTTGTCCCAGTACTTCTCCGGCTTCACCACCGACTCGCCGACCTGCGAGGAGGCGGCGAAGTGCAGCACGCCGGCATAGGAGGAGTCGAGCCACTTGGCGGCGTCGCGGATGTCGCCCTCGACGAAGGCCGCGCCCGCGGGCACGCTCTCGCGGAAGCCGGTGGAGAGGTTGTCGAGGACCGTGACCTCGTGGCCGGCCTCCAGCAGATGCTGGGCCACCACGCTGCCGACGTACCCCGCCCCGCCCGTCACCAGGTACTTCATGAACTCGCTACCTCTCGCAGTCGCTCGGCCGCGCGCTCCGGCGGCACATCGTTGATGAACACGTTCATGCCGGACTCGGAACCCGCGAGGAACTTCAGCTTGCCGGAAGTGCGGCGGATGGTGAAAAGCTCGAGGTGAAGCGCGAAATCGTCGCGCGAGACGCCGTCGAACTCCTCCAGATCGCCGAACGGGGCCTGGTGCCAGGCCGCGATGTAGGGCGTCGGAGGCTCACCGGTGCCGAAGATCCGGTCGAAGCGCCTCAAGAGTTCCAGATACACCTGGGGGAACTCTGTGCGGGCCGCCTCGTCGAGCGCGAGCAGGTCGGGCACCCGGCGCTTGGGGTGCAGGTGGACCTCGTACGGCCAGTGCGCCGCGTGCGGCACGAAGGCCGCCCAGTGTTCACCCTCAAGGACGACCCGTTCACCGGCGAGTTCCCGCTCCAGAACCGCGTCGAACAGGTTCTCCCCGCCGGTCGCCTCCTTGTGGGCGGCGAGCGAGCGGAGCATCAGGGCGGTGCGGGGTGTGGTGAAGGGGTATCCGTAGATCTGCCCGTGCGGATGGCCGAGGGTCACGCCGATCTCGGCACCGCGGTTCTCGAAACAGAACACCTGCTCGACGGAGGGCAGATGCGACAGCTCCGACGTACGGTCCGTCCACGCCTCCAGCACCAGGCGCGCCTGCTCCTCGGTGAGGTCGGCGAAGGACGCGTCGTGGTCGGAGGTGAAGCAGACGACCTCGCAGCGGCCGGAGTCGCCCGCGAGGGAGGGGAAACGGTTCTCGAAGACGACGACGTCGTACGAGGAGTCCGGGATCTCGCTGAGCCGCTCGCCCCGGCTCGGGCACAGCGGGCATTCGTCGGCCGGCGGGTGGTAGGTGCGGCCCTGGCGGTGCGAGGCGACGGCGACCGCGTCGCCGAGCAGCACGTCGTGGCGGACCTCGGACATGGTGTGGGTCCGCTCCAGCGGGCGGCGGTCGACCGCGTCCCGCACGGCGTCGTCCCGCAGGTCGTAGTAGATCAGCTCACGACCGTCGGCCAGCCGGGTCGAGGTCTTCTTCACGCGGACTCCTCTACATCCCCCACCGATCACTCAACACAATCAAACATAACAGCTCACAACTCGACAACACCTCGGACGACCACAATCAAACGAAGAACAAGCGAGTGCCCATGCAAACCCCCACATACCCACACATGGACCTGGCAGCGGGGCTACGGCTCCCCACCAACGGGCTGGACTACACGATCCTCGGGATCTACTTCGTCGTCGTCCTCGGCATCGGCTTCGCGGCCCGCCGCTCGGTGAAGACCAGCCTCGACTTCTTCCTCTCCGGGCGCTCGCTGCCCGCGTGGATCACCGGCCTCGCCTTCATCTCGGCGAACCTGGCGGCCACCGAGATCCTGGGCATGGCGGCCAACAGCGCCCAGTACGGCGCCTACACCGTGCACTGGTACTGGATCGGCGCCATCCCCGCGATGGTCTTCCTGGGCCTGGTGATGATGCCCTTCTACTACGGCAGCAAGGTCCGCTCGGTCCCCGAGTTCCTGCTGCTGCGCTTCGACAGGTGGGCCCACCTGCTCAGTTCGATCCTGTTCGCGTTCGCCGCCATCCTGATCGCCGGCGTGAACCTCTACGCCCTCGCGATCGTCGTCGAGGCGCTGCTCGGCTGGCCGCAGTGGGTCGCCATCGTGGTCGCCGGCGCCTTCGTGCTCGCGTACATCACCCTCGGCGGTCTCTCCTCGGCGATCTACAACGAGGTGCTCCAGTTCTTCGTGATCCTGGCCGCCCTCATCCCGATCACCGTCCTCGGCCTGAAGAAGGCCGGCGGCTGGGGCGGGCTGACCGACAGGCTCACCGCCACCCACGGCCACAACTTCACCACCGCCTGGGGCGGCACCGGCATCGGCAGCGTCAACCCGCTGGGCGCCAACTGGCTGACCATCGTCCTCGGCCTCGGCTTCGTGCTGTCCTTCGGCTACTGGACCACCAACTTCGCCGAGGTGCAGCGCGCCCTGTCCGCGAAGAACCTCTCCGCCGGGCAGCGCACCCCGCTGATCGCCGCCTACCCGAAGATCTTCATCGTCTTCCTGGTGATGATCCCCGGCCTGGTCGCCGCCGCGCTCGTCCCGGAGTTCGGCACTCCCGCCTCGGGCTACCAGTACAACGACGCCATCCCCTATCTGATGCAGGAGCTGCTGCCCAACGGCGTGCTCGGCATCGCGGTGACGGGTCTGCTCGCCGCGTTCATGGCCGGCATGGCGGCGAACGTCTCGTCCTTCAACACGGTGTTCACCAACGACATCTGGGCCAAGTACGTCGTGCTGCACCGCGAGGACGCGTACTACGTCCGCTTCGGCCGCCTGATCACCGTCGTCGGCGTCTGCGCCTCGGTCGGCACCGCGTTCCTGGCGTCCTCGTTCTCGAACATCATGAGCTACCTCCAGACGCTGTTCTCCTTCTTCAACGTGCCGATGTTCGTGGTGTTCGTCGTCGGCATGTTCTGGAAGCGGGCGTCCGCGAAGTCCGGCTTCTGGGGCCTGCTCGCCGGCACCGTGAGCGCGATGGTCAACTACTTCGTGCTCTACAAGAGGGGCATCATCTCGATCCCCTCCGACCAGGGCGCCAACTTCGTCTCCGCGATCGCGGGCTTCGTCGCCGGCGCGGTCGTGATGGTCGTGGTGTCCCTGTTCACGGCGCCGAAGCCGGCCGAGCAGCTCCAGGGCCTGGTCTACGGCACCCGCTCCCCGGGCATGAGCGAGCCGCCCGCTCCCGGCGACGAGGCCTGGTACCGCCGGCCGGTCCTACTGGGCTGGGGCGCGGTGATCCTGGCCGCCGCCTGCTACATCCCGTTCTCGTTCTGACCGCGGGAGAATGGAGAGACCATGACCGAGCAGTTCGACTTCTCCGCGTCCTCCGAAGAGGAAGTCCAGCGGGAGGTCACCGAGCTGGAGCGGAAGTCCGCGACGGCGGCCCGCATCTTCGACCTGCGCCGCATCATCGGCGGCCTGTTCGTGCTGTACGGCGTCATCGTCACGGTCACCGGCATCACCGACTCCCGGGCCGAGATCGACAAGGCCCAGGGAGTCAACATCAACCTGTGGACCGGCATCGGCATGCTGATCCTGGGCGTGTTCTTCCTGACGTGGCTGTGGCTCCGGCCCACGCAGAAGCCGCCGGCGGCACCCGACGAACGCGGGTGAGCGAATCCCCCCTCGGCCCTGTCGGGCCTAGCTACCGCCGGTCAGCGGGCCCGCTCTGTCCAGCAGGCCCGTCCGGGCCGCCAGCGCCGCCGCCTCCAGGCGGGAGCCCACGCCCAGTTTCATCAGGACCCGCTGGACGTGGGTGCGGGCGGTGCTGGGGGCGATGCCCATGCCGGCCGCGATCAGGCGGGTGTCCTCGCCCTCGGCGACCCGGACCAGGACCTCCACCTCACGCGGGGTCAGCATCTGGAGCAGGCGCTGGCCCTCGTCGTCCGGCTGGGCGGCGGGGTTCAGCAGTTCGCCGAACGCGCCCTGGAGGAGCTGCGGGGCCACCGCCGCCTCCCCTGTCCTGGCCTTGATGATGGCCCGCTCGACGCCCTCGATGCGCTCGTCGTGCCGTACGTACCCCGACGCGCCCGCGGCGAAGGCCGCCGCGATGCCCCGCGGGGACGGCACCGGGCCCAGCACCAGCACCGCCACCTGCGGGCGCTCCCGTTTGATCCGCACCACCGGGTCGAAGACCCCCGGCTCGGCCGGTGTCGCCGTACCCAGCAGGCACACCTCCGGCGCCCGCGCGATGACCAGCTCGGCCGCGCCCGCGGCCGGTGCCGCCGCCGCGAGCACCCGGTGCCCGCGCAGCTTCAGTGCCGACGCCAGCGCCTCCGCGAGCAAGCGGTGGTCGTCGACGACCATGAGCCGCACTCCCATAGAGCAACCCCCCAGCAACCCCCGCCATTCATGCCCCCGGAAGCTACACGCTTGTTCGACGTCGCGCTGCCCCTATGCAGGAGAAGTGCCCCGGATCGATGAAATCCGGGGCACTTCTCGGTAACCAGCGCATTGGCGCGCGGCAGGGCGTGCGGGCGCCCGCGTCAGCCGTTCGTGCCGAACGCCGCCACGAGGTACTCCTTCTTGTGCAGCGAGGAGTCCGCCTTCTCCGCGAACACCTGCGACATGTACAGCCGGCCCTGCGCGTAGAGGATCTCCGAGTAGTCCGGCAGCATGCTGGTCTCGGCGTCGCGCGCGCTTTCCTTGGCCGGGTTCTCCAGCAGCTTGGTCGCCTTGAAGGAGCCGCCGTCGATGCTGACGATCTGGCCGCCCTTGTCGTACGGCGGGCGCTTGTAGGCGATCAGGTTGGGGCCGTCCATGCGCAGCGGCGAGAGCAGGTAGCCGTCGCCGGCCTCGGCGCGCTGGCCGGTCTGCTTGCCGGTGTTCAGGTCGAAGGCGATGATCTCGTTGGTCTGGCTGTAGTCGCCGGTGCCGTCGTGCTCCTCGGTCGGCACGTACAGCCTGCCGTTGCCCGCGACGACCTGCTTGCAGTCCTCGACCCGGGTGATGCCGTCGCAGCGACCGCCGTAGGTGTCGCCGGGCGCGGAGATGCGGGCGAGCAGCTTGCCGGTCTTGGCGTCGATGGAGAAGTAGTCCGAGATGCCGCTGCCGTCGCCCGCGCTGTCGCCGACGTCGGCCGCCACGACCAGCGGGTCGGTGGAGATGACGGAGGCGTACTCGATGCCCTGGGCCATCTTGTACTCGGCGATCACCTTCCCGGTCTGCGGGTCGATGTTCTGGATGTGCAGCTGCCGGTTGTCGTACTCGCCGCACTTGCGCACCGCCACCAGCTTCGTACCGCCGCCGTAGCCGGCGTCGTTGCAGGTGTCGTCCGACTTGGGCTGCCAGAGCAGCTTGCCGGAGGCGATGTCGAAGGCGGCACCGCCGTAGCTGCTGCCGACCGCGACGGTGTGCTGAGCGACCGTCACATTGTCGAAGTCGATCGGATCTTCACCGCTGTTGATCGACTTCGACCACAGCAGCTTGCCGGTGTCGAGGTCGACCGCACCGATCTTGCTGCACCCGGCGGAGGAGTCCTTCGGGGGCATCTTCGGCTGGAAGACGATCGCCGTCCTGTCGTCGTCGGTGACGTGGCCGGTGGCCTGGCACACCGGGCCGGGCAGCTTGAGCGTCCACTGCTTGGAGCCGTTGGCGGGGTCGTAGCCGTCGATCTCGGCGACGCCGGTCTTGGCGTACACCTTGTCGGTCAGCCACGAACCCGAGGTGACGACGGTGTCGTTCGTCTTGGGCATCGGGACCTCGAAGAGGACGTTCGCGGCGGTGTTCGCCGGAACCTTCTCCTTGCCGCCACCCGTGCCGCCGGAGTCGCCCTTGTCGTCCTTGCCGCCGGTGCCGCCGCTGGAGCCGGCGGTGTCGTGCTTCTTGCCGTCGTCCCCGGAGGAGGAGGCGTACCAGATGCCGCCGACGACGATCAGCGCGATGGCGGCGACCGCCGCGACCACGATCATCAGCGTGCTGTTGTTCCGCCCGCCGCCGGACTGCCCCGGCTGGGGCTGCATCGGCATGGTGGGCGGCTGGCCCGGGTAGCCGTAGCCCGGCTGCGCGGGCTGGCCGTACCCGGCCTGCGGCTGCATCGGCACGGTGGGCGGCTGGCCGTAGGCCGGGGGCTGCGGGGCGTACGGGTTCTGCTGGACGCCGGGGTAGCCGTAGCCGGGCTGCGGCGCCTGCGGAGGCTGGGGGGCCTGGGCGGGCGGGGCCTGCGGGGGCTGCGGTGCCTGCGGGTAGCCGTAGCCGGGCTGGGGCTGCGGGGGCTGGTCCTGCGGCGGGCCGAAACCGCCCTGCTGGGGGGGCTGGTTCGGCGGCGGCGGAGGCGGCTGAGTCATGACGGGGGTACCTCGGTGAAGCTCTAAGGGCCGAAGGACGGCGCGGAATCTGAGGACGAGGAGACGGAGAGCGGGACCGGCCGGGCTCAGTTGCCGAAGGCCATCATCAGCTTCTCCTTCGAATCGTCGTTGCCGTTCAGCTCGGTGGAGGAGATGAAGAAGCGCCCGCCGACCCAGTCGACCCGGCCGAGGTAGAAGCTGTCCTCGATCTGGGCGGTGCCCGAGGGGTTCTGCAGCAGCTTGGCCGGCGTGTGCGAGGAGCCGCCGGTCGGGATCGACAGCACCTGGCCGCCCGCGTCGTACGACGGCTGCACATAGGCGATGAGCTTGCCGTCCTCGACCTTGACCGCGGTCATCGGCTCGTCCGCCGGGGACTTGACCCGCCACTTCGCCTTGCCGGTGGACAGGCTGATCGCGACGATCTCGTTGGCGCCGCTGTCCGAGTCCGTGGGCAGGTAGAGCGTGTCGTCGTCGACCGCGGCGCCCTGGCAGCCCTGCAGGTCGCGCTGGAGGATCCCCGGGCCGCAGTTGGGCCCGAACTTCTCGTCGACCTTCACCTCCGAACGGAACTTGCCGGCCTTGGTGAAGGTGGAGATGTTCCAGGCCTTCTCGTCCTCGTTGGTCGCATAGACCACGAGCGGGCTGACGGAGTAGGTGCGCGCGATCGTCCAGCCCTTCTTGAACGGCTGCGTCCACTCGACCTTGCCGGTGGCCGGGTCGAGTTCGGAGATCTCGTCGTGCTCGGTGCCGGTGCTGACGCCGCAGGAGGCCACCTGGATCAGCCGGTTGGCGTCACCCGCGTACGCGGCCGGGTAGCAGGCGTTGCCGTACTTCTTCTTGTCGAACAGCTTCTTGCCGGTGTCGACGTCGTACGCCGTGCCCGACTCCTCGCGGGCCACCATCAGCGTCTTGCCACTGATGGTCAGTTCGATGACGAGCGCGCTGTCGAACAGCCCGCCGTCGGCGACCTCGCCGCTCCAGCCCTTCTCGCCCGTGGCGAGGTCGATCTGCTGGAGCTGGTTGCACTTGGCGTTGTCGCTGACGCCGCTCATGTACGCCACGACGACCTTGCCGTCCGGCGACGGCTGCGGGGTGGCCGCGCAGATCTTCTGCGGGAAGGTGATCGGGCTCCAGGCGGGAGTGCCGTTGGCTATGCCGAACCCGAAGACCTGCTTGTACGCCGCCTTCACCACGGTCTTGTCGGTGATCCACATCCTGGGCGCGTGGGCGCCGGAACCGGGTGCGTCGGGGGCGCCCTTGTACCAGAGGACCTTGGCCTCGCCGGGCTTGCGGCCCTCGTTGAGGTTGTCCGGGTCCGAACCACCGTCGCCGCTGCCGTCGCCCGGGTTGACCGGCTGGGACGCGGAGGGCTTGTCGTCGCCGCTCTTCTCGGCGACCGGCTTCTTCTTGCCGCCGCCGTCACCGCCGCCCGTGACCGCGAAGACGGTGCCGCCGACGACGAGCAGCGCGGCCACGGCGGCGGCGATGATCACCACCGGCTTGCCCTTGAGCCCCTGCTTGCCGCCCCGCGGAGTGCCGGGCGCGCCCGGGTACTGCGGCTGCTGCGGGTAGCCGTAGCCGGGCTGGGGCTGGGCCGCGTACGGGCCCGGCTGCTGCGGTTGGCCGTAGGGGCCGGGGGTGCCCGGTGGGGTGGGAGCGGCGCCGTACGGGCCGGGCTGCTGGGGGTAGCCGTAGCCGGGCTGGGGCTGCGGGGGCGTTCCCGGGGCGCCTTGGGGTGCGCCGAAACCGCCCTGCGCCGGCGGGGTCGGAGCCCCGAATCCGCCGCCCTGCGGCGGCTGGTCCGGTGGCGGTCCGAAACCGCCCTGCGGCGGCTGGTTGGGCGGCTGAGTCATCAGCGCTCTTCCCCCTCGTTCCCCGTTTTTCAGCCACGCCCTGAGGTTCGTGACAGATACAGAAGTCGTTCTCAGACAGTTCTCAGACGGCCATTTCTATCACCGGCTCCGACAGCAAACGGGCCGGATCCGCCCCTGTTCCCAAGGGAGGACCGGCCCGTGATGCCGTCGTTACGCGCCTTCACGCCCCCTTCACGGGGCGCGCGCAAGCCTGTTGCGACTACTGCGCGCAAGGCCTCTGCCTCTTACGCGTCCTCGGCCAGCTCCAGCCAGCGCAGCTCCAGTTCCTCGCGCTCCCCGGCCAGATCCCGCAGCTGGGCGTCCAGTTCGGCCACCTTCGCGAAGTCGGTGGCGTTCTCGGCGATCTGGGCGTGCAGCTTGGACTCCTTCTCGGAGACCTTGTCCAACTGGCGCTCGATCTTCTGGAGTTCCTTCTTGGCGGCGCGCTGGTCGGCGGCGCTCTTCTCCGCGGTGGCCGGCTTGGGAGCCGCGGCGGCGGCCTGCGCGGCGACCGCCTCCTCCATGCGCTGGCGCCGCTCCAGGTACTCGTCGATGCCGCGCGGCAGCATGCGCAGGGTGCTGTCGCCGAGGAGGGCGAAGACACGGTCGGTGGTGCGCTCGACGAAGAACCGGTCGTGGGAGATGACGATCATCGAGCCGGGCCAGCCGTCGAGGACGTCCTCCAGCTGGGTGAGGGTCTCGATGTCGAGGTCGTTGGTCGGCTCGTCCAGGAAGAGGACGTTGGGCTCGTCCATGAGGAGGCGCAGCAGCTGGAGCCGGCGACGCTCACCACCGGACAGGTCCCCGACCGGCGTCCACTGCTTCTCCTTGCTGAAGCCGAACGTCTCGCACAGCTGTCCCGCCGTCAGCTCCCGGCCCTTGCCGAGGTCGACGCGCTCGCGCACCTGCTGCACGGCCTCCAGCACCCGCCAGTTGGGATTGAGTTCGGCGACTTCCTGGGAGAGGTAGGCGAGCTTGACGGTCTTGCCGACGGCGATACGACCGCCCGCGGGCTGCGCCTCGCCCTCGGTGCGGGCCGCGTCGGCCATGGCCCGCAGCAGCGACGTCTTACCGGCACCGTTGACACCGACGAGACCGATGCGGTCGCCGGGGCCGAGCTGCCAGGTGACGTGCTTGAGCAGCTCCTTGGGCCCGGCGTTCACGCTGACGTTCTCGAGGTCGAAGACGGTCTTGCCGAGCCGGGAGGAGGCGAACTTCATCAGCTCACTGCTGTCCCGGGGCGGCGGCACGTCGGCGATCAGCTCGTTGGCGGCCTCGACGCGGAAGCGCGGCTTGGACGTACGCGCGGGGGCGCCGCGGCGCAGCCAGGCCAGCTCCTTGCGGATGAGGTTCTGCCGCTTGACCTCTTCGGTGGCGGCGATCCGCTCGCGCTCCGCGCGCGCGAAGACGTAGTCGGAGTAGCCGCCCTCGTACTCGTACACGTCACCGCGCTGCACGTCCCACATGCGGGTGCAGACCTGGTCGAGGAACCAGCGGTCGTGGGTCACGCACACGAGCGCGGACCGCCGGTTCTGCAGGTGCTGGGCGAGCCAGGCGATGCCCTCGACGTCGAGGTGGTTGGTGGGCTCGTCGAGGACGAGCAGGTCCTGCTCCTCGATGAGCAGCTTGGCGAGCGCGATCCGGCGCCGCTCGCCACCGGACAGCGGTCCGATGACGGTGTCGAGCCCCTTGGGGAAGCCCGGCAGGTCCAGCCCGCCGAACAGCCCGGTCAGCACGTCGCGGACCTTGGCGTTGCCGGCCCACTCGTGGTCGGCCATGTCGCCGATGACCTCATGGCGGACGGTGGCGGCGGGGTCCAGGGAGTCGTGCTGGGTGAGCACCCCGAGGCGCAGCCCGCCGGAGTGGGTGACCCGTCCGGTGTCGGCCTCCTCCAGCTTGGCGAGCATCCGGATGAGGGTGGTCTTGCCGTCACCGTTGCGGCCGACGACTCCGATCCGGTCACCCTCGGAGACGCCGAGCGAGACGCCGTCCAGCAGGGCACGGGTGCCGTACACCTTGCTGACGTTCTCGACATTGACCAGGTTGACGGCCATTTCACTCCTGCCCCGGGGGATGGATCGACCTTCCAGGGTAGTCGGAGGTCAGCCCTCGCTTCTCTGCTCCTCCTGGCGGCGCTGGTAGTACCAGACCGCGAGCACCGGCAGATGCTCCTCGGCGAGGTCCGCCTCGATGGGGCCGATGTGTGCCTTGGCCTCCACGCAGCGCGGGTCGTCGCGGTGGGCCAGGGCGGCGACGGCGTAGATCCTGGTGCGCTGGCGCTCGTCCCGCGCGAGTTCCAGCAGCGCATCCGCGATCTTTGGCCCAGGGCCCCGGTAGTGCATGAGGAGGTGGCACGTACTGGCGCGTACGTCCGCGTCCGGGTCGCGCGCCAGGCCGAGCACGGCGTCCAGGCTCTCCTGGCGGTACCCGCCCGCGTCGGGGGCCAGCAGCTCCGGCACCCGGGAACGGATGCGGGGATCCGGATGCGCGGCGTACCGCAGGCCGACCGCCTCGATCTGCGGGTCCTCGGTCCACGTCAGCGCGTTGAGCAGGACCTCGAGCACCTCCACGTCCCGCTCCCGTTCGGCCCAGGGGACCAGTTCCTTCGCCCGGTCCGGGAACGGCTGGCGTCCTCCCACCGGGTCTCCGATGATCAAGGACAGCAGCACATCGGCGGCGAAGAGACGGTTCAGCGGGTCGGGGTCGCGGCTCAGGTCCTCGGCCGCGGCCCAGGTCTCGTCGTCCAGCCGCTTGGCCAGCGCCAGCACCGTCTCCGACCACGCCTGGTGATCCCGGTCCGGGTACGCCCGGGCGCGCGCGAGGAGCTCGTCGAAGGGCGTGCGCAGCCGGAGCTTCGCCTCCAGACTCGTGAGGATCGCCGGATGCCCGTCGCACAGCGTCTGCCCGCCGAGCGTGAGCTTCTCGTACCAGCAGCCGGCCTCGTCGTCCAGCCTGGTGCGCTCGACCGGCCCCGGCAGGCCGGTCCGGCGCCGCAGTTCGGTCTCCGGGTCGGTCCGCGCCCAGTGGCGGGCACGGTCCAGCAGTTCCTCGCGGGCCGGGCCGGGACGGCGTACCACCTCGGGGAACACGGCCCACATCAGCCACAGCGAGCCGCTCTCCACCGCCCGCAGCAACGGGGTGGTGCCGTCGGGCAGCCCGCGCAGCGCGTCGGCCCCGGCCTCCACCAGGGCCCCGGCGACCGGCTGGTCGTACGCGGCGATCGCCCGGCACAGCACCGGGACACCCGTGCTCTCGTCGAGTGTGTCCGGATCGGCCCCTGCGTCCAGCAGCTCCCGGACCTGCTCGGCGTCCCCGCTCCGTACGGCTGCGACGAGCCGTCCCCCGTCCCCCGTACTCATGCGTCCGCCCCTTCGGCCGTCGGCCGTTCCCCGTGGAACCGGCTGAGCGAGCCTAGAAGGACCCCGCCGGCCGGGGCAGCCGAATTACTGCGCGGCGGGGTGCTCGGCCGCCGTGGCACCCGGCGAGCGCGAGGGCGGCGCGGGCGGCGAGGTTGGTGCGGTCCAGGGGGACCTGCCCGGCGTCCGGGCCCTCACAGGTGACGCGCAGCTCGTCGGCCGGGGTGACGGTGACCTCGTCGTACAGGCCGACGGCGAGGAAGACGTTGGCCAGGTCGTGGAAGCCGTCGGGGCGGGCGGCGCCGACGGCGAGCTGGACGTTGACCTTGGCCGGGACGCGCACGATGACGCTCACTTGCCGGACTCCTCCTCCGGGGGTGCGGGGGTCGCTCCCCGCGATGACGCAGCCCCGGCGGCCTTCGCCCTGCGGTCCTCGTAGCGCCGGGCGGCGTCCAGCATCCAGTCGTCCCCCCAGGGCTCCCCGTCGGCGGCCTCTATGCGGCGGCTCGCCTCCACGCAGCGCGGGTCGTCCTTGTTGGCCAGCCCGTACATGGCGTACACGCGGGTCGCCGGATCGTCCTCGTCGACGAGGGCGGCCAGCGCGTCCCTGATCTCCTGGTCGCGTCCCGGGTACTCCGCGAGCCACATGCACGCCGACCGGCGGACCGCCAGGTCGGGGTCGCGGGCGAGGCCGAGCACGGCGGCGAGGCCGGCGGGCCGTTCGAGCAGTCCGCCCTCGCCCCGTTCCAGGGTGTCCGGCACCAGGGCGCGCACCCGGGGATCCGGATGCGCGCGGTGCGACAGGCCCACGTCCTCGATCTCCGGGGCGTCGTCCTGGTGGGCGAGCCCGTTCAGTACGGCGGCCAGCACGCGCGGGTCGCGCTCCGTGCGGGCCCAGGGGAGGAAGACCCCGGTGCCGAGTGCGTCGAAGGGCGTGCGTCCGTCCAGTCCGGAGCCGATGCCGAGGAAGAGCAGCACGTCGGCGGCGAAGAGCCGGTGCAGCGCCTCGGGGTGCCGGCTCAGTGTCACGGCGGCCTGCCAGGTCTCGTCGTTCTCCCGGCGCCCGCCGAGGACGTGGGCGGCGGCGAACCACACCACATGATCAGGGTCCTGCCGTGCGAGCGCCCGCTCGAGCAGCTCCTCGAACGGCACCCGCACCCCGTGCCACCGCTCCAGCTCACACAGGATGCCGAGGTGGGCGTCGCGCGCCGTCAGCCCGCCGAGGGCGAGCTGCACGCTGTGGCTGGCCCCCCAGCGGCTCTCGACGACTTCGCGCCGCACCGGCCCCCGCGCCCCCGACCTGCGGCGCAGCTCGGCCTCCACACCGGTGTCGGCCCAGTGCCGCGCCCGCGCCAGCGCCTCGCGGCGTGCGTCCTCGGCCATGCGTTCGGCGGGCGGCAGGACCTCGTCGACGGTGTCCGGGTCGCCGGCGTCGATCGCCCGCAGCAGCGGGGTGGTGCCGTCGGGCAGGGGGCGCAGGGCGTCGGCTCCCGCCTCCGTCAGGGCCTCGGCGACCTTGTGGTCGTATGCGGCCACGGCGAGACACAGGACGGGGACGTCCTCGCCGGGCACGAGCGTGTCCGGGTCGGCCCCGCCCCGGAGCAGGTCCCGTACAGCGTCCGCGTCACCCCGGCGTACGGCGGCGACGAGTGCGTCTGCGGTCATGCTGTTCCCCCCTTCACAGCTCACAGCCCCCCCTGCTGTCGTCCCGCTGTCGTCACACGCCGGCGCTCACGCCCGTTTCGCGCGCTGTGGTCAGCACCGTGGCGCCCGGCGCGGGAGCCTCTGCCGTGCGTACCGTGCGGCAGGTGCCGGAAGCGCGCAGGGCCTCGGCGATCGAGGCGGCCGACTCGGGGTCGCGGGCCAGGAAGGCTGTGGTGGGGCCGGAGCCGGAGACGAGCGCGGTGAGGGCGCCGGCGGCGCGGCCCGTGGCCAGGGTGTCGGCCAGCTCCGGGAACAGGGAGAGCGCGGCGGGCTCCAGGTCGTTGGAGACGGCGGCGGCGAGCGCGTCCGGGTCGCCCTTGGCGAGCGCCTCCAGCAGGTCCGGGGAGGCGACGGGCTCGGGGATCTCGCGGCCCTCGGCGAGCCGGTCGAACTCGCGGAAGACTGCCGGGGTGGACAGCCCGCGCTCGGCCATCGCGAACACCCAGTGGAAGGTGCCGCCGACCTCCAGGGCGGTCAGCCGCTCGCCGCGCCCGACCCCGAGGGCCGCGCCCCCGACCAGGCTGAACGGCACGTCGCTGCCCAGTTCGGCGCAGATGGCGAGGAGTTCGGCGCGGGAGGCACCGGCGCCCCACAGGGTGTTGCAGGCGAGCAGCGCCCCGGCGCCGTCCGCGCTGCCGCCGGCCATGCCGCCGGCGACCGGGATGTCCTTGGCGATGTGGATGTGCACGGCCGCTTCGATGCCCCGGCGCCCGGCGAGCGCGAGGGCGGCGCGGGCGGCGAGGTTGGTGCGGTCCAGGGGGACCTGCGCGGCGTCCGGGCCCTCGCAGGTGACGCGCAGCTCGTCGGCCGGGGTGACGGTGACCTCGTCGTACAGGCCGACGGCGAGGAAGACGTTGGCCAGGTCGTGGAAGCCGTCGGGGCGGGCGGCGCCGACGGCGAGCTGGACGTTGACCTTGGCCGGGACGCGCACGATGACGCTCACTTGCCGGACTCCTCTTCCGGGGGTGCGGGGGTCGCTCCCCGCGATGACGCGGCCTCGGCGATGCGCGCGAACTCCTCGACCGTCAGCGCCTCGCCGCGCGCCTGCGGGGAGACACCGGCCGCGACCAGCGCCGCCTCGGCGGCAGCGGCGGAACCGGCCCAGCCGGCGAGGGCGGCCCGCAGGGTCTTGCGGCGCTGTGCGAAGGCGGCGTCGATGACGGCGAAGACCTCCGCCTTGGAGGCCGTCGTCTTGATCGGCTCGGTCCGCCGGACCAGGGAGACGAGCCCGCTGTCGACGTTCGGCGCGGGCCAGAAGACGTTGCGCCCGATGGCCCCGGCCCGCTTCACCTCGGCGTACCAGTTGGCCTTCACGGACGGCACGCCGTACACCTTGTTCCCGGGCGTGGCGGCGAGCCGGTCGGCGACCTCGGACTGCACCATCACCAGCGTCCGCTCGATGCTCGGGAACGTGTCGAGCATGTGCAGCAGCACGGGGACGGCGACGTTGTACGGCAGGTTCGCCACCAGGGCCGTCGGCTCGGGGCCGGGGAGTTCGGTGACGTGCATCGCGTCGCAGTGGACGAGGGCGAAGCGGTCGGCGCGCTCCGGCATGCGGGCGGCGATGGTCGCGGGCAGCGCGCCGGCCAGGACGTCGTCGATCTCGACGGCGGTGACCCGGTCGGCGACCTCCAGCAGCGCGAGCGTGAGGGAGCCGAGCCCCGGGCCGACCTCGACGACCACGTCGTCGGGGCGGACCTCGGCGGTGCGGACGATACGGCGGACCGTGTTGGCGTCGATCACGAAGTTCTGACCGCGCTGCTTGGTGGGCCGGACACCGAGCGCTGCCGCAAGCTCACGGATGTCGGCGGGGCCGAGGAGGGCGTCGGGGGTGGGGCTGCTCACGGGACAAGGGTACGGGGGTGTGGTCGGCGGGATTGCCAGGTGCCCCGGCGCTGCGGCTGCGCGGCTACCCGTGCAGCCTCGCCCCGCAGTGCGGCCAAGGGCTGGCCCCCCGGCGGGTGTACAGCTTCTTCGCCCGGAACGTCTGTTCCTCCGCCGATGCGTCCTGGGGGCGGCCGGTGCCGCCGAGGCTGTGCCAGGTCTGGATGTCGAACTGGTAGAGCCCGCCGTACGTCCCCGAGGGGTCGACGGCGTGGGGACGGCCGCCGGACTCGCACGCGGCGAGGCCCTGCCAGTTGAGGTGGTCGGCGCTCTGCACGGACGGCGGCAACGGCTTGGTACCCACCCTGACCAGCTGCGTGCGCGGCCAGCGCACCACCTCGGACTGCTCCCGGCGCGGCTTCTGCTTCACCCCGTTGACGGTGCGCAGCAGATACGTGACCCGGCGCAGACCGGGCTGCCCGGACTGTGCGACGACCTCGGCGCCCTTGAAGAGGGACGGGTCCGCGGTCCGCTCGACCTCGAACGGGATCTGCTCCTCGCGGACCTCCCTGCCGCCGGTCACCCGCAGCACGGTCACCGTCTGCCCGTCGCGCGGGAAGCTGTCCGGCGGCACGGAGGTGGCGTCCTGGCCGCGGAGGGTGATCCCGGCGTCCTCGACCGCCTCCCCGACGGTGGCCGCGTTGGTGCGGATGGTGCGGGTGCGGCCGTCCGCCATGATCGTGACGGCCCGCTCGGTGCGCACGTCGAGCGCGAGCCCGGCGCGTCCGATGCTCTGGGAGCCCAAGGCAGACAGGTAAGCACCCTCCGCGCGCACCCCCAGCTCTTCGAGCGCCCCTTCCACCGTGCGCGCCGTCGTCCACACCTCACTCCGCTCGCCGTCCAGCGTGAGCCGCAGGGGGCGCCCGTAGCGCACGCCGACCTCGTCGCCGCTGGCGAGCGCCTTGCCGGGGACGGGTGCGACCACGTCGTGCGGCCCGACGTGCACGCCCTCCTCGGCGAGCAGTCCCCTGACGTCGTCGGCGAAGGTGTGCAGCGTGCGCGTGCTGCCGTCGACGCTCAGCTCGACCGCCTTGTCCTTGGCGACGAACGCGGTGGTGCCGCCGGCCAGGAAGGCCACGACCAGGGCCTGCGGCAGCAGACGGCGCACGGCGGACTCCGGGCGCTCGCCGTAGCGCGCCCTGCGCCGGCGCGTGGCCCGCCCGCCCGCTCCCGCCTGCCGCGGCAACGGCAGCACCGGCTCGGCCTCGTAGGCGGGCCGGTAGGTGTCCCGGTACACGCCGGAGGGCAGCGTCTCCGCCAGGTGTACGGGGACGTCATGGCCGTAGGGGCCGTACACCTCGTCGTACGCCTCGCCGTACGCCTCGTCGTACGCCTCGTACTGCGACTTGCTCACGCCGACACGCTCCAGAAGGCCAGAGGGGTCCGGATAGGCCCCCAGAACCTAGCCGAGCCGCCGTCACTCTCCAAAGCGACGCGACTACGCACTGTTGTCCGCGGAACGTTCGGCCAGTGTTCAGTAACCGAAGGCGCGGGCGGTGTTGGCGCCCAGGGCCGTCGCCAGCGCGTCCTCGTCGATGCCGCGCACGGCGGCCATCGCGCGCACCGTGACCGGGATGAGGTACGGCGCGTTGGGCCGTCCGCGGTAGGGCGCCGGGGTCAGGAACGGCGCGTCGGTCTCCACCAGGACGAGCTCCAGCGGGGCGACGGCGAGGGCGTCGCGCAGGTTCTGGGCGTTCTTGAAGGTGACGTTGCCGGCGAAGGACATGAAGTAGCCCTCGCGGGCGCAGATCTCGGCCATCTCGGCGTCGCCGGAGTAGCAGTGGAAGACGGTGCGCGCGGGGGCGCCCTCCTCCTTCAGGACGCGCAGGACGTCGGCGTGGGCGTCGCGGTCGTGGATGACGAGGGCCTTGTCGTGCCGCTTGGCGATCTCGATGTGCGCGCGGAAGGACCGCTCCTGGGCCGCCTTGCCCTCGGGCCCGGTGCGGAAGTGGTCGAGGCCGGTCTCGCCGACGCCCTTGACCTGGGGCAGGGCGGCCAGCCGGTCGATCTCGGCGAGGGCCTCGTCCAGCGCGGCGTCACCGCCGGGCACACGGGCGCCCTGCCGGGACCAGCCGTCGGGGTCGCCGTGGACGATGCGCGGGGCCTCGTTGGGGTGCAGGGCGACCGTCGCGTGGACGTTCTCGTACGCGGCGGCGGTCTCCGCCGCCCACCGCGAGCCCTTGATGTCGCAGCCGACCTGGACGACCGTCGTCACGCCCACCGACGCGGCCTTGGCGAGGCCCTCCTCGACCGTGCCGGACTGCATGTCGAGGTGCGTGTGGGAGTCGGCGACGGGCACCGCGAGGGGTGCCGGGAGCGGCGGGGCCGCGTTCTTGTCGTCCTTGGAGGTGCGACCGGCGTTCGAAGGCATGCTCCGATCCTACGAAAGGGGCACCCCGGCAAACGCCGGTGCTCCGCTCAGCTCGCCTTGCGGTGGAAGGGATGCAGGAGATCGGACAGGTGCCAGTGGTGGTGCCCCTTGGCCTGCTCGGGCGCCTGATCGGGCGCCTGCGCCGGGCCTGCCTCGGCCACGGGGTGGTGCTGCCGCCGGGCGGCGTCGCGCACCGACGAGACCTGCCCCGCGCGCATGATCCGCACGACGTGGTGGTCGCAGTTGTGGCACGTGGGCCGGCTCAGCGGGGACGGCACGATGCGGCCGTCGGCCACGTACACCACGAACTCCTGGCCGTCGGCGTCCGTGTGGTGCTCTATCTCGTACGACTGCTCCCAGCCGTGCCCGCAGCGCATGCAGGCGAATGCGTACGACTCGTGAACGACGGCTGTGGCCGTACCGCGGAGGCCGGTCTGTCCTGCGATCTCGCTCATGCCAGCTCCTCTTGTCCGCTGGACGAAGGGACGGGTGCTCCCCTTCGACCAGTGGACGCCTTCACCGGCGCGAACGCAGCTGTCCTGTCGAGTGTTGGAGCCGTTTTGAGCCTTCCTTGCCGAAACGGCCCCGGTCGGCCCTACCTGGCTTTGCTTTCGGCGACAGCCTTTTGCCCTCCCATGGGGCGCGCGCTCAGTCGAGAAGCGCCCTGCTCAGAGGGGGTGTGTGCCGCCTCACCCGGCGGAGCGCTTCGCCGCGACCACGGCGTCGAAAACCACCCTCTTCGGCAGCCCGGCCTCCACAGCCACCGCCGCGATCGCCTCCTTGCGCCGCTCACCCGCCTCCTCGCGGACGCGAACCCGGCGGACCAGTTCCTCGGCGTCCAGTTCCTCCGGGCCGGCCTCCGCGGCGCCCTCGACCACCACGGTGATCTCGCCGCGCACCCCCTCGGCGGCCCAGCTCGCCAGTTCGCCGAGCGGGCCCCGCCGTACCTCCTCGTACGTCTTGGTCAGCTCGCGGCAGACGGCGGCCCGCCGGTCCGCGCCGAAGACTTCGGCCATGGCGGCGAGGGTGTCGTCCAGGCGGTGCGGGGCCTCGAAGTAGACGAGCGTGCGCCGCTCGCCCGCGACCTCGCGCAGCCGGGAGAGCCGCTCGCCCGCCTTGCGCGGCAGGAAGCCCTCGAAGCAGAACCGGTCGACGGGCAGCCCGGACAGGGCGAGCGCGGTGAGCACGGCGGACGGGCCGGGCACGGCCGTGACCCGGATGTCCTTCTCGACGGCGGCGGCGACCAGCCGGTACCCGGGGTCGGAGACCGACGGCATCCCGGCGTCGGTCACCAGCAGCACGCGGGCGCCGCCGAGCAGCTCCTCGACCAGCTCGGGGGTGCGGGCGGCCTCGTTGCCCTCGAAGTACGACACCACGCGGCCCTTGGGCGTCACGCCGAGCGCCTGGGTGAGCCGGCGCAGCCGCCGGGTGTCCTCGGCGGCGACGACGTCGGCGCCCGCCAGCTCCTCCGCCAGCCGGGGCGGCGCGTCCGCGATGTCGCCGATGGGGGTACCTGCCAGGACAAGGGTTCCAGTCACGCCCCCATCCTCCCAGGACCGGCGGAAAGGCTCGCAACGGCGCCGGAACGCCACGCATCCGGCCCGTACGACCCATGCACGGGACTCACACAGAAGGGTTCCCTACGATGGCGCGGTGACCAGTACCGCGTCCTCCACGGACCTCCGGCAGGACCAGTCGCCGCACGACCAGCGGCCGTCGTGGCAGCAGCGGCTGCGCCGATTCGGCTACGCACCGGCCGAGGGGGCGCCCGCGGGCGACGTACGCGAGCGCCTCGTGCCGCCGTACGCCGAGCCGAGCCGGCGGCTGTGGCAGGCGCTGGGCGTGCCGCCGGCCCTGGGCGGCCGGTTCACGCGCTGGTCGGGCTGGGGCGGGCCGCTGCTGGTGACGCTGATGGCGGGCCTGATGCGGTTCTACAACCTGGGCAGCCCGCGTGCGGTGATATTCGACGAGACGTACTACGCCAAGGACGCCTGGGCGCTGGTCCACCGGGGCTACGAGGTCAACTGGGACAAGAACGCCAACGACCTGGTCCTGCAGACGCACGGGCACCTCGCGATCCCCTCGGACGCGGCGTATGTGGTGCACCCCCCGGTCGGCAAGTACATGATCGGGCTTGGCGAACTGATGTTCGGGTTCAACCCGTTCGGCTGGCGCTTCATGACGGCGCTGCTCGGGACGCTCTCCGTCCTGCTGCTGTGCCGGATCGGGCGCCGCATGTTCCGCTCCACCTTCCTCGGCTGCCTGGCGGGCGCGCTGATGGCGGTGGACGGGCTGCACTTCGTGATGAGCCGGACCTCGCTGCTCGACGGCGTGCTGATGTTCTTCGTGCTGGCGGCGTTCGGCTGTCTCGTCATCGACCGGGACCGGTCCCGGGAGAAACTGGCCGCCGCGCTTCCGGTCGCCCCCGACGGCCGGGTCCGCCCGGACGCGCACGTGGGCAACACCTTCCGCTTCGGCTGGCGCCCCTGGCGCTGGGCGGCCGGGCTGATGCTGGGCCTCGCCATCGGCACGAAGTGGAACGGCCTGTACATCCTGGCCGCGTTCTGCCTGATGGCCGTGTTGTGGGACGTGGGCGCCCGCAAGGTGGCCGGCGCCCGGCACCCCTACCTGGCGGTCCTCAAGTACGACACCGGCATCACCTTCCTGGCGACAGTCCCGGTGGCGATCGGCGTCTACCTGCTCTCCTGGACCGGCTGGATCCTCTCCCCGGCCGACGGCACCGGCGGCTACTACCGCAACTGGGCCGCCACCGACGGCAAGGGCGGCAACTGGACCTTCCTGCCGGACTGGCTGCGCAGCCTCTGGCACTACGAGCACGAGGTGTACAAGTTCCACGTCGGGCTCACGTCCCCGCACACCTACCAGTCCAACCCGTGGAGCTGGATCGTGCTGGGCCGCCCGGTGTCGTACTTCTACGAGTCCCCCGCCCCCGGCACGGACGGCTGCCCGGCGAACGCAGGGGAGAAGTGCGCCCGGGAGGTGCTGGCGATCGGCACACCACTGCTGTGGTGGGCGGCCTGCCTCGCGATCCTGTACGTGCTGTGGCGCTGGGCGTTCCGCCGCGACTGGCGGGCGGGCGCCATCGCCTGCGGGATCGCGGCGGGCTATCTGCCCTGGTTCATGTACCAGGAGCGGACGATCTTCCTGTTCTACGCCGTCGTCTTCGTACCGTTCCTGTGCCTGGCGGTGGCAATGATGATCGGCGCGATCATCGGCCCTGCGGGCTCCGGTGAGACCCGCCGGGTGATCGGCGCGTCGACGGCGGGCGTGCTGGTGCTGCTGATCGCCTGGAACTTCATCTACTTCTGGCCCCTGTACACGGGCACGGCCATCCCGATCGACTCCTGGCGGTCGCGGATGTGGCTGGACACCTGGGTCTAGCTGGGCGGCCTGGCGGCCGGCGACCGGTGGTGCCGCGAAGCGATGTCGCGCGGCGTGCAACCCGCCGTGAGTGTTTGGGAGTACCTACGGGCGGACGTCCAAGCCGCGGCCACCGCTCCTGGTGGTCGCTGCAGGTCGGCACGCGGGCCCAGCGCGCCGGCCGTCGAGGACCGCCCGGCGTGGCGTCGGGCGGCTGCTTTGAAGGAGAAATGCTCCGTGGCTCTCAGTTTTGCCAGGAAGGCAGTCATGGCGACCGTCGCGGTCGCCGCGCTCGGAGGGGTCTCGTTCGGTGCCTCCGCGAGCGAGGCGGCGTCGGGCTCGGCCGTCCACCCGGCGTCCGCACCCGCCTCCGTCGTCGCCAAGCGGTCTGCTTCCGTTCACCGGCAGGTGCCGCAGGTGGTCACGCAGGTGATCGGTAAGGGCCGAGTGGACGGGCACCGTTGGTCGGTGGCGCTGGAGTTCCACCGGACGCTGCCCAAGGGCTACACCCTGCCCAAACTCCCCGACGGAACCACGGCACCGGGCACAGCACTGCTGTGCCAGCGCATGTACATCGGCGGCGTCCGCATCGACCACCAAGGCGGCCCCTGGGCCGACTGCCAGCCCGTCACCGGCACACACGACCCCCACGCCTCAGGCGAAATGGGACTGTGGGGCCTGCACGACAAGGGCCTCAGCGGCAGCCGACTCATGGTCTCCAACCCCGAAGCCGACGTCG
>NZ_JBSFVU010000027.1:0-110366 GCF_053592475.1 Streptomyces sp. NPDC002671 | reverse complement strand
CTCCACTGGACCCGCCGCATGATCGAGATCCGCAAGCAGAATCCGGCCTTCGGACTGGGGTCCTATACCGAGTTGCAGTCCTCCAACCCGGCGGTGATCGCCTTCCTGCGGGAGGCCCCCTCGTCAGAGGAAGGAGGGGACGATGTGGTGCTCTGCGTGCACAACTTCTCCCGGTTCGCCCAGCCCACGGAGCTGGACCTGCGCCGGTTCTCCGGGCGGCACCCGGTCGAGCTGTTCGGTGGGGTGCGGTTCCCGGCGGTCGGCGAGCTGCCGTACCTGCTGACCCTGGCGGGGCACGGCTTCTACTGGTTCCGGCTGCGCCGGGACGCCGTGTAGCCCAGGCCCGGTGGGGCGGTTTCCGCCGTCCCACCCGGGGCACGCATCAGTAACACCCCGACGATCCGGGGAAAGGACGTGACGCCCATGGCGGAAACGGTCGGCCCTTACGGCACCACCACTTCCAGCGGTCACCTCCTCGCTTCGCTCGATCCCCTGTTGCGCGAGTGGCTGCCGAGACAGCGCTGGTTCGCCGGCAAGGGACGCCCGGTCACCGGATTCACGCCGGTGTCCGTCACCCGACTGCTGCCGCCCAACAGCCGGTTGGGCCTGTACCACCTGCTGCTGCGCGTCCACCAGCCGTCCGCGATCGGCGCCCCGCCGCACCCCGGCGACTGCTACCAGCTGCTGATCGGCGTGCGCGAGGCGCTGCCGCCCCGGCTGGCCCCCGCGCTGATCGGACACGTCGCCACCGGCCCGCTCGCCGGACGCACGGTCTACGAGGCCCTGTACGACCCCCGGCCCGCCGAGCTGCTCCTGGAGGCCCTGCGCAGCCAAGCCCGTTTCGGCGCGCTGCGGTTCGAGCGGGACCGGCGCCAGGAGATCCGCGGCGGCCTGGTGGCCCGGCTGAACACCAGCGAGCAGTCCAACTCGTCGGTCGTCTACGGAGATACGTTCATCCTCAAGCTGTTGCGCCGGGTCGTGCCCGGGGTCAATCCCGACCTGGAGCTCCCGCTGGCCCTGGCCCGCGAGGGCTGCGCCCGGGTGCCCGCGCCGACGGCCTGGCTGCACGCCGAGGCGGACGCCAAGGCGGGGGCCGACGGGGGCGCGGAGTCGTACGTCCTGGCCGTGCTCCAGCCGTATCTGCGCGGCGCGGCCGACGGCTGGGAGCTGGCGCTGCGCGAGCGGGCCAAAGGCGAGGGCGGGGCCGAGGGCTTCACCGCCGAGGCACGGGCGCTGGGCCGGGCCACCGCCGAGGTGCACTCCGCGCTCGCCCGCGCCCTGCCGACGGTCACCCTGGGCCACGCCCAGCTGGGGCAGCTGGTGGACGGCATGACCGAGCGGCTGAGCGCGGCCACGCAGGCGGTGCCGGCGCTGCGGCCGTACGCGACCGGGCTGCGCTCGGCCTACACGGCGCTGGCGGACCTCGCCGCCCGGGGCGCCACCTGGACCGCGCAGCGCGTCCACGGCGACCTGCATCTCGGTCAGTGCCTGCGCTCGCCCTCCGGGGACTGGTCGCTGATCGACTTCGAGGGCGAGCCGGCCCGGCCGCTGGCCGAGCGACGCATACCGCAGCTGCCGCTGCGGGACATCGCCGGGATGCTGCGCTCCTTCGACTACGCGGCCCACTCGGGCGCCCCGCCCGCGCCGGACTGGGCGCGCGCCTGCCGGGCCGCCTACTGCGCCGGGTACGCGGAGATCACCGGCCGCGACCCGCGCGCCGATCCCGTACCGCTGCGGGCCTACGAGACCGACAAGGCGGTCTACGAGGTCGTCTACGAGGCCCGGCACCGCCCCGACTGGCTCCCCGTACCGCTCGCGGCGGTCCGCCGTCTCGCCACGTCCGACCCGAACCTCGCCCGGGAGACTCGCTCGTGACGTCCAAGTCCAGGAAGTCGGCCACCCCGAAGAAGACGGCTGTGCGGAAGGCCGGGCAGAGGGCCGCGCCTCGCGTGTCCGCCGCCATGGACCGCGACGGCCGGGAACGGCTGCTGTACGGCACCCATCACGACCCGCATGCGGTCCTGGGCGCCCACCCGGTCCCCGGCGGCGTCGCCGTCCGCGCCTTCCGTCCGCACGCCCGGTCGGTCACCGTGGTCAGCGGCGAGGCGCGGGCCGCGTTGCACGACGACGGCGACGGGTTCTTCTCCGGTCTGCTCCCGCTCACCGAGGTCCCCGCGTACCGCCTCCTGGTCGGATACGACGGCCAAGGCGACACGGTCCACGAGACCGAGGACCCGTACCGCTTCCTGCCCACGCTCGGTGAGCTGGACCTGCACCTGATCGGCGAGGGCCGGCACGAGCAGCTGTGGCGGGTGCTCGGGGCGCACGTCATGACGCACCAGGGCGTGACCGGCACCCGGTTCGCGGTGTGGGCGCCGAACGCGCGGGGCGTGCGGGTGGCGGGCAGCTTCAACTTCTGGGACGCCGGCGGCTTCCCGATGCGCTCGCTCGGCTCGTCCGGGGTGTGGGAGCTGTTCGTGCCGGGCGTCGGCGAGGGTGAGCTGTACAAGTTCGAGCTCACCCGCCCGGACGGCTCGCGCACCCTGCGCGCCGACCCGCTGGCCCGCCGCACCGAGGCCCCGCCCGCCACCGCCTCGATCGTGCACGCCTCGCACCACGAGTGGGGCGACGCCGAGTGGCTGGCCCACCGGGGCGACACGCCTGTGCACGAGGCGCCGTTCTCGGTGTACGAGGTGCATCTGCCGTCCTGGCGGCCAGGGCTGACGTACCGCCAACTGGCCGACCAGCTCACGGAGTACGTCACCGACCTGGGTTTCACGCACGTGGAGCTGATGCCGGTCGCGGAACATCCCTTCGGCGGCTCGTGGGGCTACCAGGTCACCGGCTTCTACGCGCCCACGGCCCGGCTCGGCACCCCCGACGACTTCAAGTACCTGGTGGACCGGCTGCACCAGGCCGGGATCGGGGTGCTGATGGACTGGGTTCCGGCCCACTTCCCGCGCGACGACTGGGCGCTGGCCGAGTTCGACGGGCGTCCGCTGTACGAGCACCACGACCCGCTGCGGGCTGCGCACCCCGACTGGGGCACGCTGGAGTTCGACTTCGGCCGCCGGGAGGTGCGCAACTTCCTGGTGGCGAACGCCGTGTACTGGTGCGAGGAGTTCCACATCGACGGCCTGCGGGTGGATGCGGTCGCCTCGATGCTCTACCTCGACTACTCGCGCGAGCCGGGCCAGTGGACCCCGAACCGGTTCGGCGGCCGGGAGAACCTGGACGCGGTGGCCTTCCTCCAGGAGATGAACGCCACGGTCTACCGGCGCTGCCCGGGGGTGGTGACCGTCGCCGAGGAGTCGACGGCCTGGGACGGGGTCACCCGGCCCACGCACCACCGGGGCCCGAGCGGCTTCGGCGGGCTCGGATTCGGGCTGAAGTGGAACATGGGCTGGATGCACGACTCGCTGGAGTACATGAGCCATGACCCGGTGCACCGTGCGTACCACCACAACGAGCTGACCTTCTCGATGGTGTACGCGTACAGCGAGAACTACGTCCTGCCCATATCCCACGACGAGGTCGTGCACGGCAAGCGGGCGCTGGTGTCCAAGATGCCGGGCGACTGGTGGCGGCAGCGCGCCGACCACCGGGCCTACCTGGGCTTCATGTGGGCGCACCCGGGCAAGCAACTCCTCTTCATGGGGCAGGAGTTCGCACAGGGCGCCGAGTGGTCGGAGGCGCACGGCCCCGACTGGTGGCTGCTCGACCCGGCGTACGGCGCGGCGGCCGACCACCGGGGCGTGCGCGACCTGGTCCGCGACCTGAACACCGTCTACGGCGCCACCCCGGCCCTGTGGCAGCGCGACAGCGACCCGGCGGGCTTCCAGTGGATCGCGGGGGACGCGGCGGACGACAACGTCCTGGCGTTCCTGCGCCTGGACGCCGCCGGCACCCCGCTGCTCGCCGTCACCCACCTCTCCCCCGTGGTCCGCGCCGACTACCGCCTCGGCGTCCCCGACGACATCCCGGCCTGGCGGGAGGTCCTGAACACCGACGCGGCCCGCTACGGCGGCAGCGACGTCGCCCATCCCGATCCGGTCAAACCGGAGCCGCAGGGCGCGCACGGCCGCCCGGCGAGCATCCGGCTGACCCTGCCGCCGCTGGCTACGGTGTGGCTGCGGCCTGCCTGAGCCCGTCGGGGAGCGAGCCCGTGTGCAGCACGCCCAGCCGCTGCGTGGCCCGGGTCAGGGCCACGTACAGGTCGCTCGTGCCGTAGGCGCCCGGCTCGACCACCAGGACCGAGTCGAACTCCAGACCCTTGGCCTGCCGGGGGTCGAGGAGGACGACCGTGTGGGTCAGGTCGGGTTCCGCGCCGGCCCTCACCCCGTCCAGCCGTGCGGCCAGCGCCCCGTGCAGCCCGCGCGGGGCGATCACCGCCAGCCGGCCCTCGGCGGGGGTGAGTTCGGCGACCGCCTTGGCGACCGCGCCGGGCAGGTCGCCGGAGGCATCGCGCACCCAGGGCCGTTCCCCGGTCGAGCGGACCGAACTCGGCGGCTGGAACTCCGGGTTCTCGGCGCGGACCACGGCGGCGGCCAGCTCCATGATCTCGGACGGGGTGCGGTAGTTGACGCCGAGCCGGGTGTGCTCCCAGCGGTCCTCGACGTACGGCTCCAGGATCTCGGCCCAGGAGCCGACGCCCGCCGCCTCCGCCGTCTGGGCCGGGTCGCCGACCAGGGTCATCGAGCGGGTCGGGGTGCGCCGCATCAGCAGCCGCCAGGCCATTGGCGACAGCTCCTGCGCCTCGTCCACGATGATGTGGCCGAACGCCCAGGTCCGGTCGGCCGCGGCCCGCTCGGCGGCGCTGCGGTGGTCCGCCTCCTCGTGCCGCTCGGCGAACCGCTCGGCGTCGATGATGTGGTGCGCGGACAGGACCTCGGAAGCGTCCGGGTCATCGTCCTCCTTGTCCTCGAACTCGTACGTCCGGGACGCGTACGACACGTCGAGCACGCCCTGCGCGTAGGCGACCTGCGTCTCGCGCTCCCGCTCGGCGCGCGCCCGGGTCACCCGGTCGTCCTCGCCGAGTAGTTCGGCCGCCTCGTCCAGCAGCGGGACGTCCGCGACGGTCCAGGCCCGGGTCACCGGGCGGCGGATCGCGTCGGCGTCCTCCTCCGGGAGGTAGCCGTCCGGCTCGGCGAGGAAGTCGGCGACCAGCCGCTGCGGGGTGATCCGGGGCCACAGCTGGTCGACGGCGGACCAGACTTCGGGGTTGTCGGCGAGTTCGTCGCGGATCTGGGTGATGTCGGAAGCGTCCAGCAGGCTGCTGCCGTCGTACGGGTCGGTGCCCACGCGCTCGGCGTACAGCTCGGTGAGCGTGTTGAGGATGTGGCCCTCGAAGTACTCGCGGGAGGCGTTGTGCGGCAGCTTGGCGGCACGGGTGCGTTCGCGGGCGACGTTCACGAGACCGTCGTCCAGCATCAGCACCTCGCGGTCGTGCTCGATGGCGATGACGGGGTCGGGCAGCGCCTGCCGGTCGCGTACGACGGTGGCGAGCACGTCGGCCATCGCGGCACGGCCCTTCACGGCGGCGGCCCGCTCGGTGTCGGTGGCGGTGGCCTTCACGCCGGGGAAGAGTTCGCCGACCGTGGCGAGCAGGACGCCGGTCTCGCCGAGGGAGGGCAGCACCTCGCCGATGTAGCCGAGGAAGGCCGGGTTCGGGCCGACGATGAGCACGGCCCGGCGGGCCAGCAGCTCCCGGTGTTCGTAGAGGAGATAGGCCGCCCGGTGCAGGGCGACGGCGGTCTTTCCGGTGCCGGGTCCGCCCTCGACCACCAGCACCCCGCGGTGCGGCGCCCGGATGATCTCGTCCTGTTCGGCCTGGATGGTCTGCACGATGTCGCTCATCCGGCCGGTGCGCGCCGAGTTGAGCGCGGCCAGCAGCACGGCGTCCCCGGTGGGGTCCTCGTGGCCGGTGCGGGTGGTGTCGCCGAGGTCGAGGATCTCGTCGTGCAGGGAGGCGACGGTCCGGTCGTGGGTGGTGATGTGCCGGCGGCGGCGCAGGCCCATCGGGGTGTGGCCGGTGGCCAGGTAGAACGGGCGGGCGACGTCGGCCCGCCAGTCGATGAGGACCGGGGTGTGCTCGGTGTCGTCCTCGCGCAGCCCGATCCGGCCGATGTGGTGGACGGCACCGCCGGCCAGATCGATCCGGCCGAAACACAGCGAGCCGTCGACCGCGTTCAGCGCGGCGAGCAGCCCCGAGCGCTCGGCGACCAGGATGTCCCGCTCCAGCCGGGCCTGCATGGGCTTGTCGCCCTGGGCGAGCGCGTCCGCGACGGAGCCCTCGGCCTCGCCGCGCAGCACGTCGACGCGCGCATACAGTCCGTCGATGAATTCCTGCTCGTGCCGCAATTCATCGCCTGGAAATTCGGTGTTTGACAATGCCACTCCCGCCCGCATATACTGTGCTCGGAACTTCTCCGCGACTGTTTCGAATTGAAGTCGCGAACCACCGAATATACGCAGGGAAATCCCCCGAGCGCAATTGCTCAGGGGATTTTTTCGTGGCCGGGTTCCTTTGCGGCACCCCTGCTGTGCGTCTACAGCACGTCGGCCAGTTCCTCCATCAGCCGCCGCTTGGGCCGTGCGCCCACCATCGACCGCACCGGCTCACCGTCCCGGAAGACCATCAGGGTCGGCGTCGACAGCACGCCGTAGGCGACCGTCGTCTGCGGGTTGCGGTCCACGTCCAGCTGGACGATCTTCAGCCGGTCGCCCTCCTCGAAGGCGATGTCCTTCAGCACCGGCGCGAGCTGCCGGCACGGCCCGCACCAGTCGGCCGTGAACTGCACCAGTACCGGCATATCCGCGCCGATCACCTCCGCCTCGAAGTCCGCGTCCGTCACCTCGGCCAGTCCGCTCACCAAGCTCACCGTGTCAGCCCTCCCAGCTCGCACACGGGTTCCGGACCCCCCGGAACCAGCGCCTCGGCGGCCAGCCCGTCCCGGGCCTCCTCGGCCCGCCGCAACTGCCCCGCGACCTGCTCCCGCACCGCCGTCAACTGCCCGATGAGCGCGTCCAGTTCGCCCAGCTTGCACCGGTAGACCACGAGGGACGCCGGGCAGGAGTCGCCCTCCGGGTGCCCGGCCCGCAGGCACTCCACGAACGGCCGCGTCTCCTCCAGGTCGAACCCGAAGTCCTGCAGCGTCCGGATCTGGTGGAGCATCCGGAGGTCGCTCTCGTCGTACGTGCGGTGTCCCTTGTCGTCGCGCCGGGCGGGCAGCAGCCCCCGCGCCTCGTAGTAGCGCAGCGTGCGGGTGGTGGTCCCGGCCCGTGCGGCCAGCTCGCCGATTCGCATGTCTACGACGGTAGGTGTTGACGTCGGCGTCAAGGCAAGCCGGTTCAGGACGGGCCGGGGCCTTCGGGAGGCAGCAGCGGCTTCCTGGGCACCGGCGAGGACAGCACGATCGAGGTCGTCGTCCGCCCCAGCGCCGAGGCCTGCTCCAGGATCTGCTCCAGGTGCACGGTGTCGGTGACGGCGACCTTGAGGATCCAGCAGTCCTCGCCGACCACATGGTGCACCTCGATGATCTCCGGGCGGTCGATCAGCTCCCGGGTCCTGGGGTGCTTGAGGTTGTAACCGCCGTGCGGGTTCACGCGGATGAAGGCCAGGATGCCGTACCCGAGGCGATGAGCCGCGACCTGCGCGCCGTACCCCTCGACCACCCCGGCCGCCTCCAGCCGGCGCACCCGCTCGGCGACGGCCGCCGGGCTCAGGCTGACCCGCCGGCCCAGCTCGCTCAGCTTGATCCGCCCGTCGGTCTGGAGCAGCCGGAGGATGTCCCGGTCCACCCCGTCGAAGGCCACCGAAGTTCCGCCGGTGACGGCCCGCAGATGCCGTGGTTCTTTTGGCGCGGTCGCCGTATCTCCCATGTCTCCCCCTTCAGAGCCCGGTACCGTGAACGGAGAATTATGACCATGGAAAAGGCGAAAGAGGCTCGAGAGGTCCTGGTCATCGGGGGCAACCGCTACTTCGGCAAGCGGCTGATCGCGCGGCTGCTGGCGGCGGGTGACCGGGTCACGGTCCTGAACCGGGGGTCGGTGCCCGCGCCGCCCGGCGCGGACCACCTGGTGGCCGACCGGGCCGACGAGGACGCTCTGGCCGAGGCGCTGGGCGCACGCACCTTCGACGTCGTCGTCGACCAGGTCTGCTACAGCCCGCGCCACGCCGACATCGCCCGACGGGTCTTCACGGGCCGCACCGGCCGCTATCTGATGACCTCGACCGTGGAGGTGTACGAGCACGAGGACTCCGAGGTGCCGGTGTCCGAGAGCGCGGTGGATCCGCGTACGGTCACGGTCGACCTCGAACTGCCCTGGGACAACCCGGAGTTCCTGGAGGGGTACTACGGCGAGGGCAAGCGGCAGGCGGAGGCCGTGTTCACGGCCGCCGGCCCGGACCTGCCGTTCGTGTCCGTCCGCCTGGCCCATGTCCTGGGCGGCGACGACGACTTCACCGGCCGACTGGACCACTACGCCGACCGCATCCGCACCGGCGCCCCCATCCTCATACCGCCGCTGCCCCGCTCGGCGACGTACATCCACGTCGAGGAGATCGCCGACTTCCTCTTCTGGGCGGTGGGCGAGGACTTCACGGGCCCGGTGAACGCCGCCTCGCACGGGCCGTTCGGGGTCCGGGAGCTGTGCGCGGAGATTGCGGACCAACTGCCCGGCGGAAAGGTGGTGTTCGAGGTGACCGAGGCGGCCGAGGTCTCCCCCTTCGCCTTCCGCAACCGCTACGGCATGGACAACTCCCGCGCCGCAGGCCTCGGTTTCGGCTTCGACCACGCACGGCTGTGGCTGCCGAGGGCGATCGCCGAGACGCTAGGAAAGGGCAACTGACATGCAGTACCGCACCCTTGGCGGGCTGAAGGTGAGCGCGGTCGGGCTGGGCGCCATGCCGCTGTCGATCGAGGGCCACCCGGACGAGCAGCGCGCCCTCGCCACGGTCCACGCGGCGCTCGACGCGGGCGTGACCCTGCTGGACACCGCCGACTCCTACCACCTCCCGGGCCGGCCCCCCGGCCACAACGAACTCCTGCTGGCCCGCGCGCTCGCGACGTACGGCGGCGACCGCGACGACGTCCTGGTGGCCACCAAGGGCGGCCGGGGCAGGCCTGCGGACGGCAGCTGGACGGTGACGGGCACGCCGGCCCACCTCAAGGCGGCGGCCGAGGCCTCCCTGAAACGCCTGGGCGTCGAGGCGATCGGCCTCTACCAACTCCACAAGCCCGACCCGGCCGTGCCCTTCGAGGACTCCGTGGGGGCGCTGCGCGACCTCCTCGACGAGGGCAAGATCCGCCTGGCCGGCCTCTCCAACGTGACCGTGGACCAGATCCACCGCGCCCACGCGGTCCTCGGCGACCGCCTGGTCTCGGTCCAGAACCGCTACTCCCCGGAGATCCGCGAGAGCGACCCGCAGCTACGTCTGTGCACGGACCTGGGCCTGGCGTTCCTCCCGTGGAGCCCACTGGGCGGCATCTCCCGCAGCTCGCTGGACGGCCCGTCGGGGCAGACGGCAGACCTGCGGTACGCCGCGTTCCACGAGGTGGCCCGCGACCGCGGCGTGAGCCCCCAACAGGTCTGCCTGGCCTGGCTGCTGTCCCTTTCCCCGACTCTGATCCCCATCCCGGGCGCGAGCCGCCCGGAGACGATCCGGGACTCGGCGGCGGCGGCCGAGCTGGAGCTGACCGAGGAGGAGCTGACGCGGCTGCCCTAGACCGTCACGCCCGCCGACTCCTCCACCTCCATCAGGGACGCGCTGTGCCGTTCCTCCTCGAAGGCCCTGGCGCCGCCGCGGAGGCCGAACAGGCGCTTGGTCAGGGCGATGTAGAGGACCGCGAGGATGTTCAGCACGAGCGTGGCGATCTTCAGCCAGCTGACGTGCTCGGTGAGTTCGTAGATCTCCAGGGGGAGGAAGGCGGCGGTGGCGACCACCGTCAGGTACTCGGCCCAGCGCTTGGCATACCAGAGGCCGACCGCCTCGACGAGTTCGATGAGCGCGTAGGCGAGGAGGAGGGCCGCCACCAGCAGCAGCGTGCTGTGCTTGTACCCGAAAGCCTTCTGGAGGGAGTCGACGACCGGCGAGTGGTCGAGGTCGTAGTGGAAGTGCTTGAACACCGGGCGGAAGACGTCCAGGTATTCGTTGAACAGGCGGCGCACCGCGTCCTGGCTGTTGCTGAACTTCCACACCGCCGCCGCGACCAGGACGATGAAGACGCCGCGGACCGCGCGCTCGATCGCGAGGAAGCGGAGGACGAAGAGGTCGCGGAGAACCTTGCCGCGCGGTACGAGCGGGGCGTCCGCGGCCGGTCCCGACCCATGCGGCTCGCCCAGCACGAAGTCGCCGCAGCGCAGGCAGCGCCACACCTCACCGAGCGCCGTCTCGGCGCGCAGCCGGATCCGCAGCCGCGGGTCGTCCGGCGCGTAGGTCACATGCCCCTTGCGCGCACAGTGCCGCCGGTCCCAGTCGATCTTCATCCCCCGTGCCTCCATACAGGTACTGACTCACACGTACTGATTCACACGTACTGACGCCACGCACGAACGTGCCGTTCCGGTTGATCCGAAGCGGCACGTTAGTGGATAAAGACCTGGAGAGGCACGGTGAGATCAGTCGGCTGCGCTCTCCGCCAGCTCCCTTTCTCCTTCCCTCCCCTTTTCCTTCACCTCGGGTGCCGGGGCCTCGCGGCGCGGCAGCAGGACCGCGACCAGAACCGTGCCGATGCCGAGGATCACCGCGCCGACCAGGCTGGTGTGGGCCACCGCGTCGGAGAAGGCGGAGCCGACCGCCTCGGCCATCTGCCGGGCTCCCGTGGCGAGTTCGGCGGCCTGCTGCTTGAGCTGCGCGGCCTGCTGCGGGTCCTTGGCGTGCGCCGCCTGCGCGGCCAGCTGGTGGGCCTTCTCGCCGATGCCCTGCGCGACCGCGTACCCGGCACCGACCGAGTCCTGCGCGGTGTCCAGGGCGCTCGCCGGGAGCTTGCTGCCGGCGGTGGCGTCGCTCAGGTGGTTGCCGTACGACGTCGCGAGGAGCGAGCCGAGGATGGCGATACCGAGGGAGCCGCCCAGCTCCAGCGAGGTGTCGTTGACCGCGCCGCCGACGCCCAGCTCGGACTCCGGGAACGCGCCCATGATCGCGTCGGTGCAGGGTGAGAGGGCGAGGCCGATGGCGAGGCCCAGGATGATCAGGGGCGCGACGAAGTCGGTGTACGTCGAACCCGCGTCGACCCGGGTCAGCAGGGCCAGCGCGGTCGTGCCGCCGACCATGCCCGCGGTCACGGTCCACTTCATTCCGACGCGCGGGGTGAGCACGCCGGTCAGCGCCGAGCCGACGAAGACCGCGCCGGCCAGCGGCAGCATGCGGACGCCGGTCTCCAGGGCGTCGTAGCCGAGGACGAACTGGAGGTCCTGGGTGAGGTAGTAGAACGCGCCGAAGACGGCGAGGAAGAACAGGGCGACGGCGAGGTTGGAGCCCGCGAAGCGGCGGGAGGCGAAGCGGCGCACGTCCAGGATCGGGCGGGGGGTGCGCAGCTCCCAGAGGACGAAGGCGGTCAGGCCCACGCCCGCGACAACCGCCGCCGTGATCGCCTTCACGCCCCAGCCGAAGTGCGGGCCCTCGATGATCATGTAGACCAGCGAGCCGGTCCAGGTCACCGACAGCAGGCCGCCGACGTAGTCGATGCGGTCGTGGTGACCGGCCTTGGACGGCGGCACGAGGACGAAGGCGCCGACGATCGCCACGGCCGCGACGGGCACGTTGATCAGGAAGGTCGAGGACCAGCCGTGGTCGCGCAGCAGGGCGCCCGCGACCACCGGACCGGCGGCGATGGCGAGACCGGCGGTGGCGGTCCACAGGGTGATCGCCTTGGCGCGCTCCTCCCGCGGGAAGGTCGCGGCGAGCAGCGAGAGCGTGGCGGGCATGATGAGCGCCGCGCCGACGCCCATGACGGCACGCGCGGCGATGACGGTCGTGGAGCTGTCGGCGAGGTACCCGAAGACGGCGCCCCCGCCGAACACCGTCAGCCCGAGCACGAGCGCGCCGCGCCGGCTGTACTTGTCGCCGATCGCGCCGAGCAGCAGCATCAGCGCCGCGTACGGGACGGTGTAGCCGTCGATCACCCACTGGAGGTCGGCGCTGGACAGCCCGAGGTCCTTCGTCATGCCGGGCGCCGCGACCGTGAGGGCGGTGTTGGCCATCACGATGATCAGCAGGCTCAGGCAGAGCACCAGCAGCGCCCACCAGCGCCGGGCATAGGGGCGCTCCATCCTTTCGACGGGTTCGGTCATGACGAGTCGCATGGCAGGGGTCGCCTTCCTCGGATTCGCGACGGGACGCACACAGCGGGGCACACAGCGATGTGCACGGCTGCTTGCCCGGTGACTTGCACAATGGCGTGCAATTGCACAACCATGTGCAATGTACGTGGTTGCACAGCACTGTGCAAGTCAGGAGAGCGTGCAGAATGACCGTCATGACCACCGGCAACACCAGTCGCGCCGACGCCAACCGGCGCCGCATCCTCGACGTCGCCCTCGCCGAGCTGCTGCGCGACCCCGACGCCTCCATGGACCAGATCGCGCGCGCCGCCGGGGTCGTACGGCGGACCGTGTACGGCCACTTCCCGAGCCGCGAGGCACTGATCGCCACGCTCGTCGACGGCGCGGTGGAGGAGGTGCTGGAGGTCACCGAGCGCGTCCGTGCCGAGGCGGAGGACCCGGCGGAGGACGTGGCCCGCTCGGTGCTCGCGTTGTGGGAGGTCGCCGACCGCTACCGGCTGCTGGTCGCCCTGGCCCAGCGCACGGTCACCATGCAGGGCATCCGCGAACGCCTCGCACCGCTGCGCGAGAAGAAGGTCCACACGCTCCAACGCGGCCTGGACACCGGCGTGTTCGCCTCCCCGCTGGCCGCGCCGGCGCTGGCGTACGTGCACGAGCAGATGCTGTTCGCGGTGATGGAGGCGGTGAACGACGGCCTGCTGACAGCAGCGGAGGCGGGCCGCTCCGCCGCGGTCACACTGCTGACCGCGGCGGGCGTACCCGCCTCGACGGCCACCGAGCTGGTGGCCAGGTTGAGTGAAGGTTCGTAGCGAAGCCCTTGGGAATCCCTGGGGAACCTTCGGGGAGAGGGAGACCGGACGCCCGGCCCGGGTTCAGGCGGGGCCGGGCGTCCGGAGTGTGCAAGGGGCTGTGCGGGTCAGGCCTTGGTCAGCTCCCCGTCCCGCGGCTCGGGAAGCTCGGCGGCCGTGGCCTCGTTCTCGTCCAGCAGCGTCGTCTCGTCGAACGGCAGCTCGCCGGCGAGGACCTGCTTGACCCGGCCCTTGTCGATCTCCTTCGTCCAGGTACCCACCAGCACGGCGGCCACCGCGTTGCCCGCGAAGTTGGTCAGCGCACGTGCCTCGCTCATGAAGCGGTCGATGCCGACGATCAGGCCGACGCCGTCGACCAGGGCGGGCTTGTGCGACTGGAGGCCGCCGGCCAGCGTGGCGAGCCCGGCGCCGCTGACGCCCGCCGCGCCCTTGGAGGCCAGCAGCAGGAAGAGCAGCAGCGGGATCTGCTCGCCGACGGACATCGGCGTACCGAGCGCGTCGGCGATGTAGAGGGACGCCATGGTCATGTAGATCATGGTGCCGTCGAGGTTGAAGGAGTAGCCGGTCGGCACGGTGATGCCGACGACCGGCTTGCTGACGCCCAGGTGCTCCATCTTCGCGATCAGCCGCGGCAGCGCGGACTCGGAGGACGAGGTGGACAGGATCAGCAGGAACTCGCGGGCGAGGTACTTGAAGAGGGAGAGGACGTTCAGGCCCGCGACGATCCGCAGCAGCGCGCCGAGCACGATGAAGACGAACAGGAAGCAGGTCACGTAGAAGCCGAGCATCAGCACGGCCAGGCTCTTCAGCGCGTCCAGACCGGCCGAGCCCGTGACGGCGGCGATGGCACCGAAGGCACCGATCGGCGCGGCCCACATGACCATCGACAGGATGCGGAAGACGAGCCGCTGGATGTGCTCGATGCCGCGCAGCACCGGCTGCCCGACCGGCCCCATGGCCTGCAGCGCGAACCCGGCGAGCAGCGCGACCAGCAGCGTCTGGAGCACCTGGCCCTCGGTGAAGGCGGAGACGAAGCTCTTCGGAATGATCGACAGCACGAAGTCGACCGGCGGCAGCGCGTCGGAAGACACCTGGTCGTGCCCGGAGGCCTTGATGGCGTTGGTGATGTGCAGCCCGTCACCGGGGTGCAGGACGTTGCCCACGAGCAGCCCGATGGCGAGCGCGACGAGCGACATCACCAGGAAGTACCCGAGGGCGATACCGCCGACGGCCCCCACCTTGGCGGCCTTCCGTACGGAACCTATGCCCAGCACGATCGTGCAGAAGATGATCGGCGAGATCATCATCTTGATCAGGTTCACGAAGCCCGCGCCCAGCGGCTTCAGCTGCACTCCGGCATCGGGCCAGATGAGCCCCACGGCGATACCGAGCACGACCGCCACGATGACGGCTATGTACAGGTAATGGGTGCGGTCCCGCTTCACAGGGGCGGGTGCGGCAGGTGCCGTATCGGGGGAACTGGCGGCCACGGCTGCCCTCCTTGACGTCTTCGTCGGCATCACCGGCGTGCGGCTCACGTCCGGGGTTGTGGGGGATGCCGTGACTATCTCCCGGCCTGTGACGGCGGTCACCCTTCCGTTCATTTAGTTCACACTTATCCGGAGAGGCACACTGCTGACATGCGCTTTCCCACCCTCCCCCGACCACGCAGCCTGGCGGGCCAGCTGTTCGCCATGCAGGCCGTGCTGCTCGCGTTGGTGGTGGCCGGTTACGCGCTGTTCACGTACGTCAACGACCAGCGGCAGGCGGTGGACGCGGCGACCGGCCGGGCGACCGCGGTGGCCCGCTCGATCGCCGACTCCCCCGCGGTCCGCTCGGCGATCCACACCCCCGACCCCAGCGCGACGCTCCAGCCGTACGCCCTCCGGGTCATCCGGGACACGGACATCGACTTCGTCACGATCATGAACCCGTCCGGCATCCGCTGGACGCACCCGGACCCGAGGCTGATCGGCAAGCGCTTCTCCGGCCACATCGGCCCCGCCCAGCACGGCCGCACCTTCACCGAGACGCACTCCGGCTCGCTCGGCCCGACCGTCCGCGCGGTGACGCCCGTGGAGGAGAACGGCCGTGTGATCGGCCTGGTGAGCGCCGGCATCAAGATCGAGGCGATAAGCCGCCGGATGCAGCACCAGGTCACGGCCCTGCTCGGCGTCGCGGGCGGCGTCCTGCTGCTGGGCGCGGTCGGCACGTACGTCATCAACGCTCGGCTGCGCCGCCACACCCGCGGCATGAACGCGGCCGAACTGAGCCGGATGTACGACTACCACGAGGCGGCCCTGCACGCCGTCCGGGAGGGCCTGCTGCTGCTGGACGGGCAGTACAGGGTGGCGCTGATCAACGACGGCGGCCGGGAGCTGCTGGGCGTCGGGGGCGAGGAGGACGTACTCGGCCGCTCGGTCGCCGACCTGGGCCTGCCCGCCCCCCTGACGGGCGCGCTGCTGGCCTCCGGGCCCAGGGTGGACGAGGTGCACCTGGCCGCGTCCCGGGTACTGGCGGTGAACACCTCACCGGTGTCCGGCGGCGAACGCCGGGGCACGGTGGTGACCTTGCGCGATGTCACCGAACTCCAGTCCCTCATGGGTGAGCTGGACTCCGAGCGGGGCTTCACGCAGGCCCTGCGCTCCCAGGCGCACGAGGCGGCGAACCGGCTCCACACGGTCGTCTCGCTGATCGAACTGGGCCGGGCCGAGGAAGCGGTGGAGTTCGCGACGTCGGAACTGGAGCTGGCCCAGGCCCTGACCGACCAGGTGGTGGCGGCGGTGGGCGAGCCGGTGCTGGCGGCCCTGCTGCTGGGCAAGACGGCACAGGCGCACGAGCGGGGCGTGGAGCTGGTGGTGTCGGCGGACAGCCGCCTGGACGACGGCCTGCTGCCGGAGCGTGTGTCCGCGCGTGACCTGGTGACCATCCTCGGCAACCTCATCGACAACGCGGTGGACGCGGCACAGGGCAGCATGCGGGCGCGGGTGACGGTGACGGCGTACGCATCGGACGCCGAACTGGTGATACGCGTGTCGGACACCGGCCCGGGGGTCGACTCGGCCCACACCGACCTGGTATTCCAGCGGGGGTTCTCGACGAAGCCCTCCGGGCCGGGCGGGCGCGGGCTGGGGCTCGCGCTGGTGCGGCAGGCGGTGACACGGCATGAGGGGACGTTGAACGTGACGGAGGCCGAGGAGGGCGGCGCGGTGTTCGAGGTACGGCTGCCGCTGCGTACGGCGGTGGGTGGCGGCGGATGACGCCTGGGCAGCAGCCGATCCGGGTCCTCGTGGTGGAGGACGACCCGGTCGCCGCGGACGCGCATCTGCTCTACGTCGGGAGGGTGCCGGGGTTCGTGGCGGTGGGCAAGGCGCACACGGGAGCGGAGGCGCGGCGGATCCTGGACCGTACGCCCGTGGACCTGCTGTTGCTGGACCTGCACCTGCCGGACGTGCACGGCTTGCAGTTCGCCCGTTCCCTGCGGGCGGCGGGGCATCACGCGGACGTCATAGCGGTGACGTCGGCGCGGGACCTGGCCGTGGTCCGCGAGGGCGTCTCACTGGGCGTCGTCCAGTACGTCCTGAAGCCGTTCACGTTCGCCACGCTGCGGGACCGGCTGGTGCGGTACGCGGAATTCCGCGGCGCGGCGGGCGAGGCGAGCGGCCAGGACGAGGTGGACCGCGCGCTGGCGGCCCTGCGCGCACCCTCGCCTGCGGCGCTGCCGAAAGGGTTGAGCGGGCCGACGTTGGAGCGGGTGACGTCGGCTCTGCGGGAGGCGGAGGAGGGGCTCACGGCGGCGGGGGTCGCGGTGGCCGTGGGGATCTCGCGGATCACGGCTCGGCGGTATCTGGAGCACCTGGTGGAGGCGGGGCGGGCGGCGCGGAAGCCGCTGTACGGGCAGGTGGGGAGACCGGAGCTGGTGTATCGGTGGGTGGTTCAGGGGCGGTGAGGGCGGCTGCCCTGGCGCGGGACCGGTCAGCTTCTGTGGGCGCGTGGGCTTGGGTGTAGGCGTCGGCGGAGCGGAGCCAGTGGGCTCGGGCCTCGGCCGGACGGCCGGCTTTCAGATACGCCTGAGCCAGGCCCGCAAGGCTCATGCCTGTCCCATACCAGTCCTCGAACTCCCGGTCGACCTTCAGAGCCTTGCCGTATGCCTCGATCGCCTCGTCCACTCGACCCGCTGCACACAGGGAGTTGCCCAGGTTGTGCCACACCTGGGCCTCACGGTAGCGATCCCCAGCGTCCCGATACAGGTCGAGAGCGCGATTCTGGACCTCGATCGCCTCCTCCCACCGACCCGCCACATACAGGGAGTTGCCCAGGTTGTGCCACGCCTGGGCCTCACTACGACGACCCCCATTGGCCTGATACAGATCGCGAGCGCGAATGTGGGCCTCTATCGCCTCCTCCTCCCGGCCCGCCTCCCGCAGGGCAATGCCGAGGAGGTTCCAGGCCCTGGCCTCTTCGACGTGGTCCCCCACGGCCTGACAGAGGTCGCGGGCACGAGTCTGGGCATCCACCGCTTCCTCCGCCGATCCCGTCTTCAACAGGGCGAAGCCCAGGTCGATCAACGACGTGGCCTCGTTGGCGGCGTCCCCGGCGCGGTGTGCAGCCTCCTGTGCGGCACGGCTGACGGCAACCCAGTCCGCGAAGTGCCGTCGCCAGTTCAGATACAGCCCCAGGCTCGGGGCCAGCTTCAACGCCGGGGCCCTGTATCGCTCCTCCTGAGCCCACGACATCGCCGCCACCAGCCCCGCCCGCTGCCCGTCAAGCCACGCCAACGCCTGTCGCCGGTCCGCGAACAGTTCCACCTCCGGCTTGCCCGGCAGCCACTGCAATCGGTCCTCGGCTGCATCGGCCCACCGCACGTAGTACTCCAGCACACGCTCCCGCGCCGCCTCGGACTCCTCCCGCAACGCGGCGTCCGCGACCGCCGCCCCCGCCCCGAACGCCCGCACCAGGTCGTGCATCCGCCACCGGTCGCGCTCGCTCCCCCGTTCCACGAGATGCGCCCGCGCCAGCGCCTTCAGCTCCCGCAGCGGCGGGGCCTCCGTCCCCACCAGCGCAGCCGCGACCTCCTCGCTCGCCTCCGGACCCGGCGCGAGCGCGAGCAGGCGCAGCAGGCGGGCCTGCTCGGCCGGAAGCCTGCGGTAGGACAGGTCGAAGGCGGCACGGACACTCCGGTCGCCGTCATCGAGGGAAGCGAGCCTGTCGTGCGACGTGGCCAGTTCCTCCCCCAGCTCGGCCGCCGACTTGCCCGGATCCTCCGCCAGCAACGCCGCCGCGATCTGCAAGGCCAGCGGCAGGCATCCGCACAGGCCGGCCAGACGGGCCGCCGCGTCCGGCTCCTCGGCGATCCGGCAGTCCTCCGGGTCGGCGATACGGAGGACCCGGTCAAGGAGTCCGTACGCCGCCTGGGGCGTGAGCTGGTCCAACGGCACGAGCCGGGCGCCCAGTTGGGGCAGCCGGTCCCGTGAAGTGACCAGCACCCGATGCCGCCCGCCCCCGGGCAGCAGTGGCCGTACCTGGTCCGGTGACGAAGCATTGTCGGCGACGATCAGCACCGCGTCCCGCTCGGCCAGCAGCGAGCGGTACAGCCCCGCCCGCTCGTCCGCCGTCGTCGGAATGTGCTCCGGCTCGACCCCGAGCGCCCTCAGCAGCGACTGGAGGGCCTGGTCGGCGGTGACGGGCGTGTCGTCGTACCCGTGCAGGTCCACGAACAGAACGCCACCCGGAAACCAGCCCGCCTCCCGCGCCGCGTACGCCGCCTCCACCGCCAGCGCCGTCTTACCGATGCCGCCGAGTCCGGACACCGCGGTGACAAGGACAGCCTGATCGCAGCCGGCGCGATCCAGGGCGACCCGCAGCCGCTCCAACTCCCCGTCCCGCCCCGTGAATCCCGCCGCCCTCGGCGGCAGCGCGTCCAGCGCGGTCGGCGCCGGCGCCTGCTGCCGGTACTCCGCCTTGCCGATGACCGGTCCCCTGAACTCCCCGCCCTGGAAGTCGATGTGATCGCTCACCCCGCGTCGCCCCCCGACCCGAAGGGCAAGGCGTACTGCACGATGTACACCCCCAGCCCGGCCGCAGCGAGTGCCTCCAGCACGGACAGCAACCCCAGCCCCGCCGAGACCTCACCCCCCGCCCAGTACACGACCAGCGCGCTCAACGGCACGACGCAGAAGGCGAGCAGGTCGACCACGCACTGCACGACCTTCCGGGAGACGCGCCGGGCATCCCCGCGGTGCGCGACCTCCCACTGGAAGACCTCGGCACCCTCCGCCTGCACCAGTTCCGCCAGCCGAGGCCCCAACTGCCCCCGCACATAGGCCCCGATCGCCGAGATCTTCTGGTCGTTGACCAGATACGTCCACCCGAGCACGACACACACCGGCGGCAGCGCGAGCAGCATCTCCGTCCGCTTGGCCTGGGCCGCGGCGGCGATCACCGCGGCCACCACGGTGAGCGTGACGTACAGCAGGTTGTCCCGGAACCCGATCCGCGTCTTCTGCTCGTCCTTGATCGCCTGGTACTCGGTGAGCAGCAACTGCCCCACGCTGACGTCTCGTTCCGGCACTCCAACCCCTTCCCCCGGCAGTACCTTAAGAGTGTGCCGGAGACTCAGCCCACCGTTCTCGTCCTGACCGCACTCGCGTTGGAATACGCGGCGGTGCGCACCTACATCGAAGAGCGGAAGGAGCGGACCCACCCCGGCAACGGCACCATCGTCGAAGTGGGCCGCCTGCCCGGCACCCCGTGGCACGTCGCCGCCGCCGAACTGGGCGAGGGCGCCCGGAACACCGCCGCGCTCACCGCGTCGCTCATCGGCTGGCTGCGCCCGCAGGCCGTCCTGTTCGTCGGCGTGGCCGGCAGTCTCAAGCCGGACATCGGTCTCGGTGACGTCGTCGTCGGCACCAAGGTGTACGCGATCCACGGCGGCAAGGTGACGTCCGGGAGGACGCTGGTGCGCCCGGAGGCGTGGCACGGCTCCAACGCGCTGGTGCAGGCGGCGCGTTCGGCGGTGCGGGACATGCCGGACGTACGGGCGCACTTCAAGCCGATCGCCACGGGGGACGTGGTCCTGGCCGACGACGAGTCCGAGATCGCCCGGCAGATACGCGAGAACTACAACGACACGGCGGCCTTCGAGATGGAGGGCTCGGGAGCGGCCCACGCGGCCCATCTGGAGGGCCGGGACGCCCTGGTCGTCCGGGGCATCAGCGATCGCACCAATGCCGACAAGGGCGCGGACGACGCCGCAGGTTCGCAGGAGTGGGCGGCGGCGCAGGCCGCGGCCGTGGCGATGGCGGTGCTGCGCAAGTACCGGGGCCGGGGCGGGAGTGCCGGTCCCGCCGAATCCTCCGGCTCCGACGAGGGATCCCACGGAGGCCACGGGGGCGACCACATCGACTTCCGGGGCGCGACCTTCAACGGGCCCGTCATCGGCAAACAGGTCGGAGGACGGCAGAACCGCGGGTAACGCCAGGTCATCGCGGGGTGACACCGGGTGCCAGCTCGCCCGTCACGATCAAAACGTACGATTCTACGATCCGTGATCTCGGCAGAACCGACTGTAGTCATCACGTTCGCACACCCCTACCTTGTGCGGGGTGCGCCAACCCTCAGCTCCTCCGTTCAACGCCCCGGTCGCCCGCAGGCTGCGTGCCGCGCTCGGCATGGGACCCGAGCACGTCGCCTACGGCATGCGGGCCTCGTACGGCCTGCCGTACGTCACGCCCGACCTCGTGATCGCCTGGGAGCGCGGCACCGCCTCCCCGAGCAGCCCCGAACTCACCGCCCTCGCGGGGGTGTTGTGGTGTTCTCCGGGGGAACTCATCGGACGGCCCCGCACCCTGCGCGAGCACCGCATCGCCCGCGGGATCGCGCCGGAGGACATGGCCCGCGCCGTCGGCATCGACCTCCCGGCGTATCTGCGGATGGAGGAGAGCGGTACCTGGCACGGCAACGAGCGGCAGTCGGCCGCGCTCGCTCGGGCGCTGCAACTGACCCTGCCCGACTTCGTGGCCGTCACGGGCCGCGAGGCGAAGCTCGCCGACCTGCTGCACAGCGCGATGAGCACCCGCTGGCAGGCGTATGTGCGGCCGGTGATGAAGCTGGCGCCCGTGGACAGGGGCGTCCTGGAGGACGTCCTGCAGGAGCTGCACCAGGACTATCAGGGGCACATGGCCGCCACCCTCAGCTGGGGTGGCGGCAGCAGGAGCGCCAGTGAGTCCGGTGAGGAGTTCCTCGGCCGGATCGTCGAGAACTTCTGGGCGGCGGTCGAGAACAGGACCGGTTAGAAGACCGACTCCGCCTCGTCCATCCGGTCCTTCGGAACCGTCTTCAGCTCGGTGACCGCCTCCGCGAGCGGCACCATCACGATGTCGGTGCCGCGCAGCGCGGTCATCCTGCCGAACTCGCCGCGGTGCGCGGCCTCGACGGCGTGCCAGCCGAAGCGGGTGGCGAGAACGCGGTCGTACGCGGTCGGGACGCCGCCGCGCTGGACGTGGCCGAGGATGACCGGCTTGGCCTCCTTGCCGAGGCGGCGCTCCAGCTCGTACGCCAGCGCGGTGCCGATGCCCTGGAAGCGCTCGTGGCCGTACTGGTCGATCTCGCCCTTGCCGTAGTCCATGGTGCCCTCGGCGGGGTGGGCGCCCTCGGCGACGCAGACGACCGCGAACTTCTTGCCGCGGGCGAAGCGCTCCTCGACCATCTTGACCAGGTCGGCGGGGTCGAAGGGGCGCTCGGGCAGGCAGATGCCGTGGGCGCCGGCGGCCATGCCGGACTCCAGGGCGATCCAGCCGGCGTGCCGGCCCATGACCTCGACGACCATCACGCGCTGGTGGGACTCGGCCGTGGTCTTCAGGCGGTCCATGGCCTCCGTGGCCACGCCGACGGCCGTGTCGAAGCCGAAGGTGCGGTCCGTGGAGGAGATGTCGTTGTCGATGGTCTTGGGGACGCCGACGACCGGCAGACCCGCGTCGGAGAGCATGCGGGCCGCCGTCAGGGTGCCCTCGCCGCCGATCGGGATCAGCGCGTCGATGCCGAACTCCGCGACCATGTCGGTGGCCTTGTCGCAGGCCTCGCGCAGCCGGTCGCGCTCCAGGCGGGAGGAGCCGAGGATGGTGCCGCCGCGGGCCAGGATGCCGCTGACCCCGTCCAGGTCGAGGGAGCGGTAGTGGCGGTCGAGCAGACCCCGGTAGCCGTCCTCGAAGCCGATGACCTCGTCGCCGTACTGCGCCACCGCCCGGTGCACGACGGACCGGATCACGGCGTTCAGGCCGGGGCAGTCGCCGCCTGCGGTGAGAACTCCGATGCGCATCGTGCTGTGTCTCCTGCTCGCTTTCGGTACCTGTGAGCCGGTTCCGATTCTTTCACGTCTGCCGGAGGGGTGAAGTCTTGACGGGCGCCTTATCCGGCACCGGGGGTATTGTCAAGAGGGTTCTGCTCACCTTGGTGGGCGATTTTTATGCCCGAGGCTTTTACGCCGGAGACGAGACACAGGGATCGGGGTGCACACGTGACGCGCAGCGTGTACGTGACCGGGATCGACCGCGGCGACGGCCGCCAGGTCGTGGAGCTGGGAGTCATGGAACTCCTTACCCGGCAGGTCGACCGAGTGGGTGTCTTCCGCCCGCTCGTGCACCACGTGCCCGACCGGCTGTTCGAGCTGCTGCGGACGCGGTACCGCCTCTCCCAGGACCCGGCGACCGTCTACGGCATGGACTACCACGAGGCGTCCGCGCTCCAGGCCGAACAGGGCACCGACGAGCTGGTCTCCACCCTGGTCGACCGCTTCCACCGGGTGGCCCGGGACTACGACGTCGTCCTCGTGCTCGGCACCGACTTCGCCGACACCCAGCTCCCGGACGAGCTGGCCCTCAACGCCCGCCTGGCCAACGAGTTCGGCGCGTCGGTGATCCCGGTGGTGGGCGGTCGCGGGCAGACGGCGGAGTCCGTGCTGGCGGAGACCCGCAACGCCTACCGGGCCTACGACGGGCTGGGCTGCGACGTGCTGGCCATGGTCGCCAACCGGGTGGTTCGCGAGGACCGCGACGAGATCGCCGAGCGGCTCGTGAACCGGCTGCCCGTGCCCGCGTACGTGCTGCCGGACGAGCCCGCGCTGTCCGCGCCGACGGTCGCCCAGATCGCCCAGTCCCTCGACGCCAAGGTGCTGCTCGGCGACGACTCGGGGCTCGCCCGGGACGCGCTGGGCTTCGTCTTCGGCGGAGCGATGCTGCCGAACTTCCTGGGCGCGCTGACCCCGGGCTGCCTGGTGGTCACGCCCGGGGACCGGGCCGACCTGGTCGTCGGCGCACTGGCCGCGCACAGCGCCGGCACCCCGCCGATAGCCGGCGTACTGCTGACCCTGAACGAGGTGCCGCGCGAGGAGATCCTCACCCTCGCCGCCCGCCTCGCCCCGGGCACCCCGGTGATCTCGGTCCCCGGCACCAGCTTCCCCACCGCCGAGCAGCTCTTCTCCCTGGAGGGGAAGATGACCGCGGCCACCCCGCGCAAGGCTGAGCGGGCGCTCGGCCTGTTCGAGCGCTACGCGGACACCGCCGCCCTGGCCCGCCGGGTCTCGGCGCCGAGCGACGACCGGGTCACCCCGATGATGTTCGAGCACAAGCTGCTGGAGCAGGCCCGCTCCGACAAGCGGCGGGTCGTGCTGCCGGAGGGCACCGAGGAGCGGGTGCTGCACGCGGCCGAGGTGCTGCTGCGCCGCGGGGTGTGCGACCTGACGCTGCTCGGGCCGGCCGACCAGATCCGCAAGAAGGCCGCCGACCTCGGCATCGACCTCGGCGACAGCCAGGTGATCGACCCGGTCACCTCCGAGCTGCGCGACGCCTTCGCCGAGAAGTACGCCAAGCTGCGCGCCCACAAGGGCGTGACCGTGGAGCTGGCCTACGACGTCGTCGCGGACGTGAACTACTTCGGCACCCTGATGGTCCAGGAGGGCCTGGCCGACGGCATGGTGTCGGGCTCGGTGCACTCCACGGCGGCCACCATCCGGCCGGCCTTCGAGATCATCAAGACGAGGCCGGAGTCCTCGATCGTCTCCTCCGTCTTCTTCATGTGCCTGGCCGACAAGGTGCTGGTCTACGGCGACTGCGCGGTCAACCCGGACCCGAACGCCGAGCAGCTCGCGGACATCGCCGTCCAGGCGGCGGGCACGGCCGCCCGGTTCGGCGTGGACCCGCGGATCGCGATGCTGTCGTACTCCACCGGTACGTCCGGCTCGGGCGCCGACGTCGACAAGGTGCGCGAGGCCACCGAGCTGGCGCGCTCGCGGCGGCCCGACCTGAAGATCGAGGGGCCGATCCAGTACGACGCGGCCGTGGAGCCGTCGGTCGCCGCGACCAAGCTGCCGGGCTCCGAGGTCGCCGGGCAGGCAACGGTTCTGATCTTCCCGGACCTCAATACAGGTAACAACACCTACAAGGCCGTGCAGCGCTCGGCCGGCGCGATCGCCGTCGGCCCGGTCCTGCAGGGTCTGCGCAAGCCGGTCAACGACCTGTCCCGGGGCGCGCTCGTCCAGGACATCGTCAACACCGTCGCCATCACGGCGATCCAGGCCCAGACGCCCGCCAACTGACCACAGAGAGCCATCGATTCACCGTGACTGCGAACCGCGTCCTCGTCCTCAACTCCGGCTCCTCGTCGGTGAAGTACCAGCTGCTCGACATGCGCGACGCGAGCCGGCTCGCGGTCGGCCTGGTCGAGCGCATCGGCGAGCAGACCTCCCGGCTCAAGCACACCCGCGTGAGCACCGGCGAGACCCGTGAGCTGAACGGGCCGATCGCCGACCACGACGCCGCCCTCAAGGCGGTCGCCGAGGAGCTGGCCCGGGACGGCCTGGGCCTGGACTCGCCGGAGCTGGCCGCGATCGGGCACCGGGTGGTGCACGGCGGGATGTTCTTCACCGAGCCCACCGTGATCGACGAGGAGGTGCTCACCGAGATCGAGCGGCTGATCCCGGTCGCGCCGCTGCACAACCCGGCCAACCTCACCGGCATCCGCACCGCGCAGGCGCTGCGCCCGGACCTGCCGCAGGTCGCGGTCTTCGACACCGCGTTCCACACGACCATGCCGGAGTCGTCGGCCCGCTACGCGATCGACCCGAAGATCGCGGACCGGCACCGCATCCGCCGCTACGGCTTCCACGGCACCTCGCACGCGTACGTCTCCCGGGAGACCGCGCGGCTGCTGGGCAAGGACCCGTCCGAGGTCAACGTCATCGTGCTGCACCTCGGCAACGGCGCCTCCGCCTCCGCGGTGGAGAGGGGCCGCTGCGTGGACACCTCCATGGGGCTGACGCCGCTGGAGGGGCTCGTGATGGGGACGCGGTCCGGTGACCTGGATCCGGCGGTCATCTTCCATTTGGCGCGCGTTGGCGGAATGTCCATGGACGAGATCGACACTCTTCTCAACAAGAAGAGCGGTCTGTTCGGTCTCTGTGGGGACAATGACATGCGCGAGATCCGCCGCCGCATCGACGAGGGCGACGAAGAGGCCGCGCTCGCCTTCGAGATTTACATTCACCGGCTCAAGAAGTACATCGGCGCCTATTACGCGGTACTCGGCACGGTGGACGCGGTCGCGTTCACGGCGGGGGTCGGCGAGAACGCGGCGCCGGTGCGAGAAGCTGCGATCGCGGGCCTGGAGGGGCTCGGCCTCGCGGTCGACGCCGAGCTGAACGCCGTACGCAGCGGTGAGCCGCGGCTGATCTCCCCCGAGTCCGCGCGGGTGGCCGTCGCCGTGGTGCCCACCGACGAGGAACTGGAGATCGCCACACAGACGTACGCGCTGGTCGGGCAGTAACAATATGCGGCTCCGCCGCGTGGGAGCTGAGCAATACACCGCAGTAACACGCCTGAGCGCATGTCCGCCCATTTGTATCTTCCGCCAGACGGAATATTCCGCAGCGAAACAAACCGATAGGATCGCCCCATGCGCCGTTCGAAAATCGTCTGTACTCTCGGCCCCGCGGTCGACTCCCACGAGATGCTCGTCGCCATGATCGAGGCGGGCATGAATGTGGCCCGGTTCAACTTCAGCCACGGCACCCAGGCCGAGCACCAGGCGCGGTACGACCGTGTCCGGGCCGCGTCCAAGGAGTGCGGCCGGGCCATCGGTGTCCTTGCCGACCTGCAGGGACCGAAGATCCGCCTGGAGACCTTCGCCGAGGGTCCGGTCGAGCTGGAACGCGGTGACGAGTTCGTCATCACGACCGAGGACATCCCTGGCGACAGGCACATCTGCGGTACGACGTACAAGGGGCTGCCGGGCGACGTCTCGCGCGGCGACCAGGTCCTGATCAACGACGGCAACGTCGAGCTGAAGGTCCTGGACGTCGAGGGCCCGCGGGTGAAGACGATCGTCATCGAGGGCGGTGTAGTCTCCGACCACAAGGGCATCAACCTGCCCGGCGCGGCCGTCAACGTGCCCGCGCTGAGCGAGAAGGACATCGAGGACCTCCGCTTCGCCCTCCGCATGGGCTGCGACATGGTCGCGCTGTCCTTCGTCCGGGACGCCAAGGACGTGCAGGACGTCCACCGCGTGATGGACGAGGAGGGCCGCCGGGTCCCGGTGATCGCCAAGGTGGAGAAGCCGCAGGCGGTCGACAACATGGAGGAAGTCGTCGCGGCGTTCGACGCCGTCATGGTGGCCCGCGGTGACCTCGCCGTCGAGTACCCGCTGGAGAAGGTCCCGATGGTGCAGAAGCGCCTGGTGGAGATGTGCCGGCGCAACGCCAAGCCGGTGATCGTGGCGACCCAGATGATGGAGTCGATGATCACCAACTCCCGCCCGACCCGCGCCGAGGCCTCCGACGTGGCCAACGCGATCCTGGACGGCGCCGACGCGGTCATGCTGTCCGCCGAGTCGAGCGTGGGCGCGTACCCGGTCGAGACCGTCAAGACGATGTCGAAGATCGTCAAGGCGGCCGAGGAGGAGCTGCTCAGCAAGGGCCTGCAGCCGCTCGTCCCCGGCAAGAAGCCGCGCACGCAGGGCGGTTCGGTCGCCCGCGCGGCCTGCGAGATCGCCGACTTCCTCGGCGGCAAGGGCCTGATCGCCTTCACCCAGTCCGGTGACACCGCGCGCCGGCTCTCCCGCTACCGCGCGACGCAGCCGATCATCGCCTTCACCACGGACGAGTCCACCCGCAACCAGCTGACCCTCAGCTGGGGCGTCGAGTCGCACGTGGTGCCCTTCGTGGCCACCACCGACGAGATGGTCGACCTCGTGGACCAGGAAGTCGCCAAGCTGGGCCGCTTCGACGCGGGCGACACCGTCATCATCACCGCCGGCTCGCCCCCCGGGGTCCCCGGCACCACCAACATGCTGCGCGTCCACCACCTCGGCGGCGGCGAAGGCAACTGACGGGCCCCGCAAGGGCTTTGCGGGTCGTCGTAGTCCATGTACGGCGCTGAGGGGCGCCCCCCGGAACGGGGGGCGCCCCTCAGTCTTGTGCGGCTCCCGAACGGGCTGGTGCGACCGGTCAGTCGGTCGTGTACACGTGCATACCGGGAATGTGCAGGTTGCCGCCGAACTGCGCCGCCTGGACCACCTTCACGTGGGTGAAGTAGATCAGCGGGATGTTCAGCGGGGGCGGGCTGTCCGGGCTGAAGGTCACCGGGATCAGGCCGAAGAGGTTCCCGGAGATCTTCTCGGTGTACATCACGGTCTGGCCGCCCCGGATGGTGGACGTCGAACCCGCGGACGCCTGCACGTGGTAGGTCTTGCCCGTGAGCTTGTCATTCACCGTCTGGTGCAGGTCGCCGATGTCGGTGCCGTCGGAGATGACGTACTTCAGCACCTTCTTGGTGGTGCCGTTCGCCGTCTTCACCTCCACGATGCCCTGGTAGTCGGCGCCCTTGAGCAGCAGGGAGCTGGCGTCCAGGTACCAGGGGTCGTCCGCCACCGGCACCTTGTTGTCGACACCGCTGACGTCCGTCGTGGCCGCCTCGCAGTTGGCCGCGGAGGGGCTCGCGCTGTCGGACGGGCTGGGCGTGGCCGTGGCCGGACCCGCCGCGTCCTTGGCCGCCTGCGTGGCGTCGCCGGCCGTCTTGGAGGCCGTGTCGGTGGCGCCCTGCGCGGTGTCCGTGACCGTCTTGGCCGCCTTGGAGGCGGTGTCCGTGACGGTGCCGGTGACGCTGCCGCCGGAGTCCTTGGCGCTCGTCGACGAGTCGGACGGCGAGGACGACGTACCCGGGGACGGCGTGTCCGAAGAAGACGACGAAGACGACGAAGACAACAACCCCGACGAGGACGACGACTTGGACGCGGACGGCGTCGGGCTCGCCGACGGCGTGGCGGAGTCCTTCTGGCCGCCGGTGACCCCGTTGACCAGGCCGCCGAGCGTGTCGCCGACAGCGTCGCCGAGGGTGCCCAGCACGCCCCCGCCACTGCTCTGGGACCCCGTTGAGGTCGACGTGCCCGAGCCCGAGGAACCGGACGTACCCGTACCCGAACCGGAGCCCGACGATCCCGAACCCGAGCCGGAGCCCGAGGAGTCCGAGGTCGAGGTCGGCGTGGGCGTGGGCGTGGCCTTGTCGCTGGAACCCGAGGAACCAGTCGAACCCGTGGAACCCGAGTCCGACGTCTTCTTGGCGTCCGGGGACGCCGAGGGCGTAGGCGTGGCCGTGTCGGAGGACTTGCTCGCGGACGGCGACGGCGAGGCCGAGGCGCTCTTGGAGCCGTCCAGCGACGCGACGCAGTCCTTGTAGTCCGCGGCCTTCTGGCTGTTGGACGTCGGCGGTGTGCTGCCGTTGTCCGCGAGGGCGAGCGAGGACGTGAAGCCCATGCCCATGAGGACCGCGGTCGGCATCGCCACGGTGGCTATCGCCTTGCCCGCCGGCATGTGGAACCTGGTGAACAGCGGCTTCCTGGGTGCCGCGTGGCGGGGCCCGGTTCTTGCCTGGGACGCGTCCACATCGCTCCCGTGGGCCACCTCGTCAGCCGGCACTGTGCCTCCCGTTCGCCCCGTTGGCCGGGCTCGTTCCTGTTCCTGACAGGTCGTTCGACTCGCTCGTCCCGTGCGCGCCCTCGTGCGCCGGCGGCACCGCGTCGGGGGCACCGACCTCGGCCGGGGCCGCCTCGGCCGGGACCGCCTCGGCCTCCGGCTGCGGCTGCGGCTGCGGAGGCGCGCCCGGCACCCAGGCCACGGCCATCGCTCCGCCGATCAGGGCGAACAGGAAGCCCATGCCGAAGCCGCCGAAGTTGGCCACGGGGATGGACACCAGCGCCAGCAGGATCGCGGCGACTCCGGCGAAGGTCCGTACGTGCTTCTGGAACCAGAGGCTGATGCCCAGGACCTCGAGCAGCACGCCGATGATCAGGGATCCGGCTCCCGCGGTGGTCGACATCGCCAGCGTCAGATGCCCCAGCTGGAGATGGGCGTACGGGAAGTACATGATCGGAACTCCGCCGATCATGACGAACAGTCCGGCCCAGAACGGACGCGAGCCCCGCCAGGCGCGGAACTGCAGCCTCCGGGTGGTGAACTGGCCGGGTACGGCGGCAGGAGTCTCGGCGCTCATGGAAACAGCTCCCTGGTGCGGCGTTGCTGTGGTGGTGATGTGTGCCGCGCGTGAAGACGCGGCCGGAGTGGGGACGGGCGGGGGCGCCACCGGCTCCCCCGCCCGTCATCGAGTGCCTAGTAGCACTCCTTGACACCCGTCGCCAGCGACATGTGAAGGCCGCTGAGCTTGAACGTGCCGGCCGTGGTCGCCCACGCCGTCTGCTTCACGTTCTCCAGCGTGGCCGAGTCGGCCTGCTGCGCGAAGCCGTACGGGTTGGCCTGCTCGCCCCCGCCCTTCATGCCCGGACCCTTGCTGGCGTCCTTGGCGGCCACACCGATGTCGATGTTGTTGAAGGTCGCGTCGGCGTCGAGGTCGGCGACATCGATGTAGAGGTTGTCGGCCTCGACCTTGTCGTGACCCGGGCCACCGGCCCGCAGGATCAGGCTGACGTTGCCGAAGAACGGCACGTTCGGCGTGACCACGGACTGACAGAGGTTGGTGATCTCGGCGTGCTTGAACCCCGAGACGGCCACCGGGTGGGCCGTCTTCTCACCGGAGAGCGTGTAGCCGTTGTCGAGGGCGGCGTACTGCTCGAAGCCGGTACCCACCAGCTTGTCGGTGGACACCTTGAACGACTGGCCGGACACGCTGAACGAGGCAGCGAGGGCACCCTGCGCGAGGGCGACACCTATCGCAGCCGTGGCGGCGACGCTGGGCACCATGACCACAGCGAACCGCTTCCATCTGGTCCCGCCACGCACCTGGGACTCCATATTTCCTCCTTCTCGGACGTACATCTCCTGGCCTGGAATCGCCGCGGAGGCGGCTCAGCCGGGCAGGGATGGGAGAAGTGCTACGTCCTCGGGAAGGAGAGCGCCCGAACTCGGAGGCACGAACAGCGCCCGAATCACCGGCGATCACCCCCGAGCGACAACCACTGGTCGCGCCTGACACGCATCACGCACAACCTTGCTGGACAGGCTTCGCCGTAGAGCGAAGACCCCCCTGCCCTAGACCCGGCGCCACTGCCGCCGGCTCTGCTCGGTGGGGACCCAGATTCCCCCGCGACCCGACCGGTTGCCGGGGTACGGGAATGGACCGAGCGTGGCCGATCGTGGTGCATTCTCGGCGCCCGCACAAGGGGGTTCGTTACTCGCTAGTAACGGCCGGATAACCGAAGGGCGGCCCGCTGGTCTCGGAAAGCGACGCTCGGTCGCGCCACACCGCAGAACAAAGCCGTTGATCCCTGGATAAAACCAGACAGATCAACGGCCCTGATTTACTGCGAGTAACAGCAGCCCCGATTGCCAAGATTTGGCAAAGCGGGGCCGCCATGACGGTGCGTCAGCAGATCTCTCACCCGGCCATCACAACCCGCGGCGGTCACCGAGGGTCAGAACGGCCGTCCCGGCGACGCTCAGAACAACGCCCGTGCGAGTGCCCGGCGCGCCCCGATCACCCGCGGATCCTCGGCCCCGACGACCTCGAACAGCTCCAGCAGCCGACGCCGCACCGCATCGCGGTCGTCACCCTGCGTGCGCTGCACGGTCTCGATCAACCGCCCGAAGGCGTCCTCGACATGACCGCCCACCAGGTCAAGATCGGCCGCGGCGATCTGCGCCGCGGGGTCGGCCGGCTTCTCGGCCGCGTCCTTGCGCACCTGCTGCGGATCCATGCCCTGGACCCGCTGGAGCAGCTCGGCCTGGGCGAGGCCCAGCACGGCCTCGGGGTGCGTCGGGTCGTCGGCCAGCACGTTCTTGTACGCCTGGACGGCACCGCCCAGGTCACCCGCGTCCAGCGCCTGCGCGGCGGCGTTCAGCGCGGTCTCGTACGGCCCCGCCGGCGCCTCGGCCTGCCCGGCGCCGCCCGGCTGGGCGTCCGGGTCGACGGTCAGGCCGGTCAGCCCGAACCGCTGCTCGGCGACCTGCACCAGCTGGTCCAGGGTCTCGCGGATCTGCTGCTCGCCGGCGGCACCCTGGAAGAGCGGCAGGGCCTGCCCCGCGACGACGGCGAACACGGCCGGGATGCCCTGCACCCCGAACTGCTGCATCAGCAGCTGGTTGGCGTCAACGTCGATCTTGGCGAGGAGGATGCGCCCGTTGTACTCGACGGCCAGCCGCTCCAGGACCGGGCTCAGCTGCTTGCAGGGCTGACACCACTCGGCCCAGAAGTCGATGACGACGGGCACTTCGGCGGAGCGCTGGATGACATCCCGCTCGAACCCGGCCTCATCGACGTCGATCACGAGATCGGCCGGGGAGACGGCCCCCGTCCCGCCCTGGCGGGCGGTTTCGGCGCGCGTCTGCTCGGCCTTGGCCTTGGCCTCCTGGGCCGCCTTCACCGCGGCGAGGTCGACGACGCCGCTCATGGACATGTTCCGTGGCTGCATGTGTCTATCCTCCCCCGTTCCCGCGCATGAATGAAAAAGGCCGGTGACGGCGCCGGGTCCCCACCCCACGCCGATGGTCGAGGCTCGCGAACGTCCATCACGAGCTTTCGCTACGACTCGTAGCGTAATGCCACGGGGACAGGGCGCGACACCACTCCCCGGTGATCTCCCTCACGGCCGCACAGATTCCGCCAGTTATGGTCTTGGGATGCAGAACCGCACCCTCACCGGCCGCACCGGACGCCCGCGCAGTGCCGCCGCGGACACCGCGATCCTGGCCGCCACGCGGGAGGCGCTGGTCGAACTGGGCTGGTCGAAGCTCACCCTCGGAGACGTGGCCACGCGGGCCGGGGTTGCGAAGACGACGCTGTACCGCCGCTGGGCGGGCAAGAACGAGCTGGTGGTCGACGCGGTGGCGGAACTGTTCGACGAGCTCGAACTCCCCGACCGCGGCAGCCTCGCCGCCGACATAGAGGGCGTGGTCCTCCAGTTCGCGGCCATCCTGGCCCGCCCGGAGGCGAAGAGCGGCCTCATGGCCGTGGTGGCGGAGTCGACGCGGGACGACGCCCTGCGCGAACGCATCCGCGACTCCATCGTGGACCGCCAGAAGCGGCTGGTCCTGGAGGGCCGCGCGCGGGCCCAGCAGCGCGGCGAACTCCCCCAGGAACCGGACCCGTGCGAGGCCGACCGCACGGTGGACCTGATCTTCGACATGGTGGCGGGCGCGGTGGTCCACCGCACCCTGGTGAGCGGAAAACCGGCGGACGAGGAATGGGTACGCGACCTTACGCGGGTACTACTGCTGGGCCTGGCTTCACAGCCGACCGAGTCGGGATGGGGGTCCCCCCGCGCGAGCGAAGTCGAGCGTGGGGGAGGGTGGGCATAGGCCCGGGGGTCCAGGGGGCAGAGCCCCCTGGTACGCCCGCACCAGGCACCGGCGCCTAGAAGCCCGCGGGCTCCGTGTAAACACCCCACTCGTCCCGCAGCACCCCACAGATCTCACCCAACGTGGCTTCGGCCCGCACAGCGTCCAGCATCGGCTCGATCATGTTGGCGCCCGAGCGCGCAGCACCCAGCATCGCGTCCAACGCGGAGCGCACCGCCGCCTCGTCCCGCGCCCCCTTGCGCTCACCGAGAATGCGGACCTGCTCCCGCTCCACCTCGTGGCTGACCCGCAGGATCTCCAGATCCCCGGTGACAGACCCCGTGTGGACGTTGACGCCGACGACCCGCTTCTCGTCCTTCTCCAGCGCCTGCTGGTACCGGAAGGCGGACTCCGCGATCGCCCCGGTGAACCACCCGTCCTCGATCCCGCGCAGGATCCCGGAGGTGATCGGCCCGATCGGGTGCTGCCCGTCCGGGTGCGCCCTCAGGCCCCGTTCCTTGATCTGGTCGAAGATCTTCTCCGCGTCGGCCTCGATCCGGTCCGTCAGCTGCTCGATGTACCACGAACCGCCCAACGGGTCGGCCACGTTGGCGACCCCGGTCTCCTCCATCAGCACCTGCTGCGTGCGCAGGGCGATCTCGGCGGCCTGCTCGCTCGGCAGCGCGAGGGTCTCGTCCAGGGCGTTGGTGTGCAGCGAGTTGGTCCCGCCGAGCACGGCGGCCAGCGCCTCCACGGCCGTACGGACCACGTTGTTGTACGGCTGCTGAGCGGTCAGCGAGACACCGGCGGTCTGCGTGTGGAAGCGCAGCCACTGCGCCTTCTCGCTCTTCGCGCCGTACACGTCCCGCATCCAGCGCGCCCAGATACGGCGCGCCGCGCGGAACTTGGCGATCTCCTCGAAGAAGTCGACGTGCGCGTCGAAGAAGAAGCTGAGCCCCGGCGCGAACACGTCCACGTCCAGCCCGCGCGAGAGTCCCAGCTCCACGTACCCGAACCCGTCGGCGAGCGTGTACGCCAGCTCCTGCGCGGCCGTCGACCCCGCCTCACGGATGTGGTAGCCGGACACGGACAGCGGCTTGTACGCGGGGATGCCCACCGCGCAGTACTCCATCAGGTCGCCGATGAGCCGCAGATGGGGCTCGGGCTGGAAGAGCCACTCCTTCTGCGCGATGTACTCCTTGAAGATGTCGGTCTGGAGCGTGCCGTTGAGCACCCCCGGATCGACACCCTGCCGCTCGGCGGCGACGAGGTACATGCAGAAGACGGGTACGGCCGGCCCGCTGATCGTCATCGACGTCGTGACGTCACCGAGCGGGATGTCCTTGAACAGGACCTCCATGTCGGCGGCCGAGTCGATGGCCACCCCGCAGTGCCCGACCTCGCCGAGCGAGCGCGGATCGTCCGAGTCCCGCCCCATGAGCGTCGGCATGTCGAAGGCCACGGACAGGCCCCCGCCGCCGGCGGCGAGGATCATCTTGTACCGCTCGTTGGTCTGCTCGGCGTTGCCGAACCCGGCGAACTGCCGGATCGTCCAGGTACGGCCGCGGTAGCCGGTCGGATGGAGGCCGCGCGTGAAGGGGTACTCCCCGGGCCAGCCGATCCGCTCGAAGCCCTCGTACGTGTCCCCCGGTCGGGGACCGTACACCGGCTCCACGGGGTCGCCGGAGAGCGTGGTGAAGTCCGCGTCGCGCTTGCGGGCAGAGTCGTAGCGGGCCTGCCAGCGGCGGCGGCCCTCCTCGATGGCGTCAGGGTGCATAGCCCAAATTTACTTGGACGTCCTAGTAAATGTCGATGGCAGACCGCCATACGAATGCCGTACGGCGGCGGAACTACGCCTTACGAGTGCGAAAGCCTGGCCTCCGCGACGGCGGAAACCAGGCTTGCGAAACGGGAGGGACTAGGCCTTCGCGACGGCCGGGGTCTGGTCGGCGACCCTGGCCTCCAGCTCGCGGCTGACCTTCCGCTCGACGAAGAAGGCGGCGGTCGGAATCGTCCCCGCCAGCAGCACCCACAGCTGCTTGCCGACCGGCCACTTCGCCTTGGCGCCGAGGTCGAAGGCGAAGACCAGGTAGACGACGTACAGCCAGCCGTGCGCGATACCGATGAAGGTGGTGAACTTGTCCGCGCCGTCGAGGTGCAGCCCGTACTTCGCGATCACGCCCAGGGTCAGGAGAACCAGAAGCACGCCGGTGATGTAGGCCATGGCGCGGTAGCGGGTCAGCACGCTTTTCTTCATGCCGACGAGCGTAACGGGCGGTTCCGGGAGATCTTGCCCCGGGTCACTCCTCTTCGAAATCGCCCGCCGCGATGCGCAGGGGCCTGAGCATCGCGAAGATCTCCCGGCACTCCTCCGCGTCGTACGCGCCGAGTCCGAAGTCCATGGCCATGAGGTCGCGGGTGGCCGCCTCGACCACCTCGCGGCCCTTGTCGGTGACGACCGCGAGGGTGCCGCGGCCGTCGTTGGGGTTGGGGCGCCTGGCCACCAGGCCGGACTTCACCAGCCGGTCGACGGTGTTCGTCACGGACGTGGGATGCACCATCAGCCGCTCGCCGATCTTGGACATCGGCAGCGCACCGGCCTTCGAGAAGGTGAGCAGCACCAGTGCCTCGTACCGCGCGAACGTCAGCCCGTAGGGCTTGACCACCGCGTCCACCTCGGCGAGCAGAATCTGGTGTGCCCGCATGATCGAGGTGATCGCACCCATGGACGGCACGTTTCCCCAGCGCTGCTTCCACAGTGCGTCGGCGCGGGCGATGGGATCGAAGGGAAGGCTGAGAGGCTTCGGCACGTCGTCAAACCCTACCGGCCGGTCAGATTGCGAGCAGCCCCGTCTCGGCTTTCGGTCGACCGGGCCCCGAGTGCGAGCGCGCAGCAGCTCAGCGCCCCCAGGACGCCGGCCCCCACGACCGCCGTACGCACCCCCGCGACCTCGGCCGCCACCCCGGCCAGCGCCATGCCCACGCCCTGCACGGTCATCAGGCCCGCGCTCAGCACGGTCATGGCCCGCCCGCGCAGCTCCTCCGGCACGGCCCGCACGAACCACTGGTCCAGGCCCAGCGTGTACGCCGAGCCCGCCCCGGACAGCAGCAGGAGCAGCAGGGAGAGCGGGAGCCCCGGGCGCAGGGCGTAGCCGGCGTACGGCAGGAGGCTCAGACAGACCAGGGGCAGCGCGATCCGCTCCCGCGCCGCGGGCCGCAGCCGGGCCCCGGCGTACAGCTCCCCGGCCACGGTGCCGACCGGCAGCGCGCACATCAGCAGTCCGAGGCCGCCGGAGCCGGTGCCGAGCGCGTCGGCGTAGGGCGCGGCGAGCGCCTCGGGGACGACCGAGAACATCGCCGGGATCCAGAAGAGGAGGAGCAGGACACGGACGCGGCGGTCGACGAGGAGGGCTCCGAGACCTGCGGGCGGGGCGCCGGCGGGCCTGGTGCGGGCGGGGCGCCGGCGGGTGCCGAGCCGCAGCAGCGCGGCCGAGGCGAGGAAGGTGCCGACCGTGATCAGCAGCGCGTGGCGGGGGCTGACGGCGGTGAGCAGCAGGCCGCCGAGCCCGTAGCCGACGAGCAGGGTGCTCTGGGCGACGATTCGCAGCAGGGAACGGCCGAGGACGAACAGGTCGCCGTCGCCGAGCACGTCGGCGAGGGTGGCCATGCGGGTGCCCGCGAACACCGGGGCGACGACGGCGACGCAGCAGCGCAGCGCGAGCAGGGCGGCGGTGCCGGTGCCGGGAGCGGTCATCAGCGCGACGCAGCCCGCGCACACCAGGTCGCAGGTCACCAGCACCCGCCGGGCCGGGAAGCGGTCGGCGACCGGTGCGAGCAGGGTGCCGCCGACGGCGTACGGCAGGAAGCCGAGCGCGAAGGTGAGGGCGCTGAGCAGGGGTGAGCGGGTGAGGTCGTAGACGAGGACGGACAGCGCGAGCTCGCTGACGATCACGCCGAGCATGGACAGCAGGTGGGCGGCGAAGACGGCCCGGAACTCGGGCACGGCGAACACGCGGGCGTACCCGGCGCGGGCGGGCGCCGGGGTCTGGGACGGTGCGGACATGCGGGGCAGCGTGCCCGCGGGAGGGCGGGCGGCCGTAGAGTTTCGGCTCCAGCCGAATGTTCCGACCCATGGTCGGTGGACCCGGAGGTGACCATGCCCTCGCTGTTGCTCTTCGGCGAGGACGACTTCCTGCGCTGCCGGTTCGCCGTGTCGCCGCTGTGGGAGACGCAGGAGGCGGTGCGCACCCTCAAGCGGCCGGACCGGCACGGGTACCACGTGCCGTGGCTGCGCCGGATCCGTACGTCGGCGGCCGGGCTCGACCTCGCACCGCTGTGGCTGCTGATGCCGCGGCGGGGCCACTCTCCGGACTGGCTGGGGGCGCCGCCGATCGGGCCCGCGGCCACGTTCGAGGAGGAGCTCGCGGCCGTACGGGCGGCGGACCCGGAGGCGGCCCGCGAGGACACCGCTCGCTCGCTCGCCTGCACCCCGGGCGCGCTGGAGTCGCCGCGCGGCCGGGCGTGGCTGGCGGATCCCGCGCGGATGGTGCGGGAGCTGGCGGACGCGATGGAGGAGGCCTGGCGGGTGCTGATCGAGCCTGACTGGCCGCGGCTGCGGGCGCTGCTGGAGGCGGACGTGGCCTTCCATTCGCGGCGGCTGGCACAGGTCGGGCTCGGTGCGCTGCTGCCGGAACTGGACCCGCGGCTGTCCTGGACCGGCCGGACTCTGACGTACGCGTTGCACGGCGATTACGTCCGGGACCTCGACGGCCGGGGCCTGGTGCTGATGCCGAGCGTGTTCTCCTGGCCCGACGTCATCTCGGGCTTCGACCCGCCGTGGCAGCCCACCGTCGTCTACCCCGCCCGGGGCATCTCCGGCCTGTGGACGGAGCCCGCCGAGCGCGCCCCCGAGGCGCTGGTAAGGCTGCTGGGGCGGAACCGGGCGGCCGTGCTGGCCGCGCTGGACGAACCCGCGTCCACCAGCGCGCTCGCCCACCGGCTGCGGCTCGCCCCGTCCTCGGTGTCGACGCAGCTGGGGGTCCTGCGGGACGCGGGACTGCTGACCTCCCGGCGGTACGGGCACCAGGTGCTGTACGAGCGGACACCGCTGGGGCTGGCGCTGGCGTCGGGCGGCTGAGCCGCGCGTCAGCTCCGCTTTCTTCTGCGGTTCAGGTGGCGGTGGACGGCGCGCTGGGCGACGGGGCCGAGTTCGTCGAGGGCGGTCACGAGTTCGCCGAGTTGCTCCAGGGCGTCCAGGGCCGCGTGGGCGCCCCGCTCGTCGACGCCCTCGTACAGCTCGATGCCGACGAAGGAGGCGGCGACCGCGCGGGCCAGTCCGGCCGGGTCGGTTAACGCGCCGAAGGGGGTCGCCGTGAGCACGCGGGCGAGCACCTGCTCGATCTCGGCGATCCAGAGGTCGAGGCCGGCGGCCGTGGCGGGGCCCAGGGCCGCGTGGGTCGGGACTCCGGCCAGGAGCTGGCCGAGCAGGGCCATGTTGCCGCCCGCGCGTTCCCGCGCGTGGATCTCGCGGCCGACGGCGAGGAGTTCGGAGAAGGTGGCCACGGCGGCGAGCCGGGCGCGGTACTGCGCGACGGTCTTCTCGGCGCCGTAGCGGCAGGCGGTGGCGAGGAGTTCGTCCACAGATCCGAAGTGGTAGAAGACCAGGGCCTGGTTGACCCCGGCCGCCGCCGCGACCGTGCGGGCCGAGGTCTTGGCGATGCCCTGCTCGGAGAGTGTGCGCAGGGCGCCCTCCAGCAGCTTGGTCTTCGTCTCCTGGGACTTGTCCGGCTCCGCGGTCATCCGTACTTCTCCAGGGTGCGCAGGACACGGGGCGCACGGGTCTGGGTGGCCGGGGCGCGCAGGCAGCGGCGGGCGGCAGGGGTGGACTCCAGCGGGCTCTTGAACAGGGCGACGCAGCCGGCGGTGAGGAGGAGCAGCGGGCACAGGAAGGCCACGGTGTCCGCGAGCGGGCCGAAGAGGCGGAGGGCGGACTCCAGGCCGAGGCCGGTCAGGCACAGGGTGAGCACGAGGGCGCGGACGGCCAGCTCGGTCAGCCAGTTGACCAGGGCGCGCTCGGGGGTGATGCCCCGTTCCAGCCACAGCCGCAGCCGGTCGAAGGACCAGGCGGTGGCCCAGCCCAGCAGCGGTCTCAACACCAGCCGGTCGGCGACGGCGCCGAAAGCACCCCAGCGGGTGCGGTAGGTGCAGCCGGTGGAGAAGCGGACACCGTTGTCGTCGGGCACGTAGCGCCAGTAGCCGCTGCCGTCGGCGATCGGGGAGAGCGGGTGCGGGCAGGCGAAGCGCAGGGCGGAGGTGCGGGTGCCGTCGGGGCACTCCCGCTCGGCCGCCGCGACTCCGGTGCCGGACACGGTGAAGAACGGCAGGATGCGCGCGACGTACCGGAAGCGCCGCGGCTCGCCCTCCGCGCGCGGGAGGTACTCCATCTCACAGACGCGCAGGTCCCAGCGCCGGTGCGGGACGGGGTCCTGGGTGCGCGCCCACAGCTCCTCGATGTCGACGCGTATGTGTGTCTCTGTATAGAGACCCATGAGATCCCCCACGTCAGCCTGTCGTTTGAGCGAGCGCTCAAAGCATCTGTGGCCGAAAGTACACCCCTTTGAGCGAGCGCTCAAAAATCCTTGGAAGCCCTACGACACACCAAGCCCCGCCCGGCTCCGGCGAGTTGCCGGAGCCGGGCTCGGCCGCTCGTCCTACTCCGGCTGCTGCGCCAGGTGCCTTTCGACCGTCTCCACCTTCGAGGTGAGTCCGTCCTGCACGCCTGGCCGGATGTCGGCCTTCAGGACGAGGGACACGCGCGGGGCGCGCTCCTCGACGGCGGCGACGGCGCGCTTGACGACGTCCATGACCTCGTCCCACTCACCCTCGATCGAGGTGAACATGGCGTCGGTGCGGTTGGGCAGCCCCGACTCGCGGACCACACGGACGGCGTCGGCGACGTACTCCCCCACGTCCTCGCCGACCCCGAGGGGCGTCACGGAGAAGGCGACGATCATGCGTTGACGATCCCTTCCTTGCGCGCGCGGGCGGCGATGACGGCGGCTTCGGCCTCGTGGCGGAGCTTGCGCTCCGCGAAGAAGCCGCCGGTGGGCAGGACGGAGAGGACGAAGTAGAGGGCCGCCGTCTTCAGGCTCCACTTGGCGCGGTTCCAGGCGTCCGCCCAGAAGATCACGTAGAGGATGAAGAGGACACCGTGGACCGCGCCCATGACGGGCACCGCGTCGAAGTCCGTGGTCCGCTTCAGGACCGAGCAGACGAGCAGGACGAGGAAGGACACGGCCTCGGGGGCCGAGATCAGGCGGAGGCGGCGGAGGGCGGTGGCGGTCTTGATGTCCACGGGTCACCTTCGGTGGGAGTCGTCTTCGGGTCCAGGCAGTTTGTGAACCCACGCACAAGCGTTCGCCCATTGTGGCAAACGGATCCCGTAAGGGTGCGCTCAGGGTCGCTCTCCACCCATAGGCCCTGTTCCGTCCACCCGCCCGGCCGCTACTTTCGCAGCGTGGCGATGTTTCGACTCCAAGGCAGCAAGGTGCTCGCCGTCGACATGACCGGGGACGCCGTGAAGGCGAAGAACGGCTCGATGGTCGCGTACGACGGGCAGATGGCCTTCAAGAAGCTGAGCGGCGGCGGCGAGGGGCTGCGCGGGATGGTGACCCGGCGGCTGACCGGCGAGCAGATGACGGTGATGGAGGTGAAGGGCCATGGGACCTGCTGGTTCGCGGACCGGGCGTCCGAGATAAACCTGGTCAGCCTCCAGGGCGACAAGCTCTACGTCGAGTCGAGCAACCTGCTGGCGACGGACGCGGGCCTCAGGACGGGCACGACCTTCACGGGGCTGCGCGGGGCCTCGCAGGGCAACGGCCTGTTCACGACGACCGTCGAGGGGCACGGCCAGGCGGCCATCATGTCCGACGGGCCGGCGGTCGTGCTCCGGGTCAGCCCGCAGTACCCGCTGATCGTCGACCCGGGCGCGTACATCGCCCACCAGGGGAACGTACGGCAGTCCTTCCAGTCCGGTGTGACCTTCCGCACGCTCCTCGGGGAGGGCGGCGGCGAGGCCTTCCAGATCCGCTTCGAGGGCGACGGGCAGGTCTACGTGCAGCCGAGCGAGCGGAACACGATCGCGGGGGATCTGTGACATGGGCTTCAGGGAGATCAACTCCAAGATGGTCGAGGCGACCGTGCTGCCCGGGCAGCGGCTGTTCAGTCAGCGCGGCGCGATGCTCGCGTACAAGGGGGACGTGTCCTTCACGCCCAACCTCCAGGGCGGCCAGGGCGGTCTGATGTCCATGATCGGGCGGCGGATGGCCGGCGAGGCGACCCCGCTGATGACCGTCGAGGGCAGCGGCACGGTCTTCTTCGGGCACGGCGGCCACCACGTGCACGTCATCGGCCTCACCGGCGACACCCTGTACGTCGAGGCCGACCGGCTGCTCGCCTTCGAGGGCACGCTCCAGCAGGGCACGATGTTCATGGGCTCGCAGGGCGGGGTCATGGGCCTGGTGCGCGGCCAGGTCACCGGGCAGGGGCTGTTCACCACCACCCTCCAGGGCCACGGCTCGGTGGCCGTGATGGCGCACGGCGGTGTCTTCGAGGTCCCGATCACCCCGCAGCGCCCGGTCCACGTCGACCCGCAGGCGTACGTCGCCCACCACGGCGACGTCCGCAACAAGCTGTCCACCGCGCTCGGCTGGCGCGACATGGTCGGCCGCGGCTCCGGCGAGGCCTTCCAGCTGGAGCTGAGCGGCAGCGGCACGGTGTACGTCCAGGCCTCCGAGGAGAAGCTGTGAGCGCGTACGGAACCCCCGGCGGCCCGGTGGTGTACGACCCGATGACGCTGCCCGCCGACGACAACGTCAACAAGTACACGTTCTGCGTGGAGTTGAAGAGCGGCCAGTGGTTCCTGCAGAAGGGGAAGATGATCGCCTACTACGGGGCGATCGAGTTCAACGGCATCGGGCACGGGCGACTTGACCGACTTGTCCGCACGTCATTCCATTCGCCACTGCACGCGAGCGACTGGGTCGTCGCCGAGGGTTCGGGGAAGATGCTGCTGGCCGACCGGGCCTTCGACGTCAACTCGTATGACCTGGACGACGGGAACTTGACCATTCGCGCGGGCAATCTGCTCGCTTTTCAGCCAAGTCTCGCGCTCAAGCAATCCATCGTGCCGGGTTTTCTGACCCTTATCGGAACCGGCAAGTTCGTCGCCGCATCTAACGGTCCGGTGGTGTTCGTGGAACCTCCGATCCGGGTCGACCCGCAGGCGCTCGTCGGGTGGGCCGACTGCCCGTCACCGTGCCATCACTACGACCACGGGTACCTGACGGGCGTATGGGGCGGTCTACGTGCGATGACGGGCCTCGGCGGGGCTTCCGGGGAGGAGCACCAGTTCGAGTTCGTGGGAGCCGGGACGGTCCTGCTGCAGTCGACGGAGATCCTCATGGCCGAGCAGGCCACGGGGTCGGTTCCGCCCGAGCCGGGAGTGCCAGGCAGTGGCGGAGCGGGATCGACCGGACACGGTCCGCAATCATCCGGCCTACCGCGTCTTCCCGGACAGCTGGGAGACCTCCAGCATCGCTTCGGGCTGTGAGCGGTAGTCTGCGGAGTGTGACATCGAACGCGTGCGCACAGTCACACCATCCGAAGTAGTACGCCATTCAACTTCTTAGGTAGACTTCATTCATGGAGACCGAGACGGCCACGCCCTGGCTGACCGATGCGGAGCAGTGCGCCTGGCGCACACACCTGGAGGTCAACATGTTGTTGACCTACCAGCTCGAAAAGGATCTGCAGCCGTTCGGACTGACAATGAACGACTACGAGATCCTTGTGAACCTGTCCGAGTCCGATGACGAGCGGATGCGGATGAGCGACCTCGCCTCCGCCACGCTGCAGTCCAAGAGTCGGCTCTCGCACCAGATCACGCGCATGGAGAACGCGAACCTGGTACGCCGCGAGAACTGCGAGTCCGACCGACGCGGGCTGTACGCCGTGCTGACCGAGCACGGCATGGAGACGATGAACAAGGTCGCCCCCCACCATGTGGCGTCCGTACGGAGGCACTTCATCGACCTGCTGTCGCCCGAGGCGCTGCAGGAGCTGGACAAGGCCCTGAAGCCGATCGCCGAGCACCTGAGGGCCCAGCGCGGACGCCCCTGAGTCACGGGGGTGTCTTCTGGGTCCTGCCGACCTGATCCAGCAGGCACCCCCCGGCCGGCGGCCGACAGCGGCCGGCGAGTCAAGTCCGCCGCAGATCACGGCAGTTGAGCCCAGCCGGCTCTCCGCCGGCTCCCCCGCCAGCTCCCCCTCAGCTCTCCGTCAGCTCTCCGTCAGGCTCGTCACCAGTTCGTCCGCAGCCCGGTACGGGTCCAGTTCGCCGGCGACGATACGTTCCGCCAGGGCGCCCAGGTGGCGGTCGCCGTGCAGGTCTCCGATGCGTTCGCGCAGCGCCGTGACCGCGATCGTCTCCACCTCGCGCGAGGCGCGGGCCAGACGGCGCTCGGCCAGGACCCCCCGCTCCTCCATCCAGGCCCGGTGCTTCTCCAGGGCCTCCACGACCTCGTCGACACCCTCGGCGCGGGCGGCGACCGTCTTGACGATCGGCGGGCGCCAGTCGCCGGGACCGCGGGCCTCGCCCAGGCTCAGCATGTGGTTCAGTTCGCGGGCCGTGGCGTCGGCGCCGTCCCGGTCGGCCTTGTTGACGACGTAGACGTCGCCGATCTCCAGGATTCCGGCCTTCGCCGCCTGGATGCCGTCACCCATGCCGGGGGCGAGCAGCACCACGCTCGTGTCCGCCTGGGAGGCGATCTCCACCTCCGACTGCCCCACGCCGACCGTCTCGACGAGGATCACGTCGCAGCCCGCCGCGTCCAGCACGCGGATCGCCTGCGGGGCGGCCCAGGCCAGACCGCCGAGGTGGCCGCGCGTGGCCATCGAGCGGATGTAGACACCGGGGTCGGAGGCGTGGTCCGACATCCGGACCCGGTCGCCGAGCAGGGCGCCGCCCGAGAACGGGGACGATGGGTCGACGGCCAGGACGCCGACCCGCTTGCCCTGCTTGCGGTACGCCGTGACGAGCGCGGAGGTGGAGGTCGACTTGCCGACACCGGGCGAGCCGGTCAGGCCCACCACGTACGCGTTGCCGGTCAGCGGCGCGAGCGCCGCCATGACCTCCCTGAGCTGCGGGGACGCCCCCTCCACCAGGGAGATCAGCCGGGCCACGGCCCGCGGCCGGCCTTCCCTGGCCTGGGCCACCAGAGAGGAGACGTCCTGCATCAAACAGCTCCGTTCACTACACAGACGTACAGGGGGACTCGGGCAGGGACCTCAGCCCTTGGGCACACGCACGATGAGCGCGTCACCCTGGCCGCCGCCACCGCACAGCGCGGCGGCGCCGACGCCGCCACCGCGGCGCTTCAGCTCCAGCGCCAAGTGCAGCACGAGCCGGGCGCCGGACATTCCGACGGGGTGGCCGAGAGCGATGGCGCCACCGTTGACGTTCACCCTTTCCGTGGACACCCCGAGGTCCTTCATTGACTGCACCGCGACCGCGGCGAAGGCCTCGTTGATCTCGATGAGGTCGAGGTCCTCGGCGGTCAGACCCTCCTTCTTGAGGGCGTGCAGGATCGCGTTGGACGGCTGCGACTGCAGCGAGCTGTCCGGGCCGGCCACGTTGCCGTGCGCGCCGATCTCGGCGAGCCACTCCAGGCCCAGCTCCTCGGCCTTGGCCTTGCTCATCACGACCACGGCCGCAGCGCCGTCGGAGATCTGCGAGGAGGTGCCGGCCGTGATCGTGCCGTCCTTGGTGAACGCCGGGCGCAGCTTGCCCAGGGACTCCACGGTCGTGTCGGCGCGGATGCCCTCGTCCTTGCTGAAGACGACGGGCTCGCCCTTGCGCTGCGGGATCTCGACCGGGGTGATCTCGGCCTCGAAGACGCCGTTCTTCTGCGCGGCGGCGGCGCGCTGGTGGGACAGGGCGGCGATCTCGTCCTGCTCGGCGCGGCCGATGCCGAGGCGCGTGTTGTGCTTCTCGGTGGACTCACCCATGGGGATGTTCTCCCACGGGTCGGTCAGGGCGTCGTAGGCCATCGCGTCGAGCATCTCGATCGCGCCGTACTTGAAGCCCTCGCGGGACTTCGGCAGCAGGTGCGGGGCGTTGGTCATGGACTCCTGGCCGCCCGCGACGACGATGTCGAACTCACCGGCGCGGATCAGCTGGTCGGCCAGGGCGATCGCGTCCAGGCCGGACAGGCACACCTTGTTGATGGTGAGCGCCGGGACGCTCATCGGGATGCCGGCCTTGACGGCGGCCTGGCGGGCCGGGATCTGGCCGGCGCCGGCCTGGATCACCTGGCCCATGATCACGTACTGCACCTGGTCGCCACCGATCCCCGCACGGTCGAGGGCGGCCTTGATCGCGAAGCCGCCGAGGTCGGCTCCGGAGAAGGACTTCAGCGAGCCGAGCAGCCGCCCCATGGGCGTCCGCGCGCCCGCGACGATCACTGAGCTGGTCGTTCCAGAAGACATGAGGTGCGATCCCCTTCCAGCTGCAAAAGAGCCGAGGAGTGAACGAGGGTTTACTTCGAATGTACTGAGTGGCACTCCGTGCCGTCATCGGCCCGTAGGTGTGATCGCGCGCACGTTGCGTAACCACCATATGAGCGCTGCACTGAATCCATGCTGACGCGAATCGACCACATCGGGATCGCCTGCCGCGACCTCGACGCCACCATCGAGTTCTACAAGGCCACGTACGGCTTCGAGGTGTTCCACACCGAGGTCAACGAGGAACAGGGCGTGCGCGAGGCCATGCTCAAGATCAACGAGACGTCCGACGGCGGCGCCTCCTACCTGCAGCTGCTGGAGCCGACCCGCGAGGACTCCGCGGTCGGCAAGTGGCTCGCGAAGAACGGCGAGGGCGTCCACCACATCGCCTTCGGTACGGCGGATGTGGACGGTGACTCCGAGCAGATCCGCGGCAAGGGCGTACGCGTCCTGTACGACGAGCCGCGGACCGGCTCCATGGGGTCGCGGATCACCTTCCTGCACCCCAAGGACTGTCACGGCGTACTGACAGAACTGGTCACTTCGGCCCCTGTTGAGTCCCCTGAGCACTGACCCCCGTACATAAGGGCCGGTAGGGTTGGGGGCGGTCGCCCTCGCAGGCCCGGGTGACCGCATGCCGGGGTCCGGGTTTCGGGGGACGAGGGTCGGGCAGCAGCCCGCGCTCCACCGTCGATCTGACACCATTCCCCGGGGGCCCCGTTCGGCGGATGGACGAGGCTCGTTGGAGAAGCTCACCAGGGGACGGATGGGACCGCGCAGTGCGGGGCTACGAGAGCCAGGAGCGAGAGCCGGCGGCTGACGTCGACCACCTCTCTCGGTTCGAGGCCGAGATGAAGCGGCTGAGGACCGAGCGGGAAAAGGCGATCCAGCACGCCGAGGACCTCGGCTACCAGGTCGAGGTGCTGCGCGCCAAGCTGCACGAGGCGCGCCGCACTCTCATGACCCGGCCCGCCTACGACGGCGGCGACATCGGCTATCAGGCCGAGCAAATGCTCCGTAATGCCCAGATCCAGGCCGAGCAGCTGCGCCAGGACGCCGAGCGGGAGCTGAGCCAGGTCCGCGCGCAGACCCAGCGCATCCTCCAGGAGCACGCCGAGCAGGCCGCCCGGCTCCAGGCCGAGCTGCACCAGGAGGCGGTGACCCGGCGCCAGCAGCTGGACCAGGAGCTGGCCGAGCGCAGGTCCACGGTCGAGTCGCACGTCAACGAGAACGTGGCGTGGGCGGAGCAACTGCGCTCCCGCTCCGAGCAGCAGGCCCGCCGGCTGCTGGAGGAGTCCCGCGCCGAGGCCGACCAGGCCATGGCCGCCGCCCGCGCGGAGGCCGAGCGGCTGACCCGGGAGGCCCGGGAGCGGCTGCAGAACGACGGCGAGGCCGCCCGCGCGGAGGCCGAGCAGCTGCTGCGCCGCGCCCGCACGGACGCCGAACGCCTGCTGAACGCCGCCTCCACCCAGGCGCAGGAGGCCACCGACCACGCCGAGCAGCTGCGCACCTCCACCGCGAGCGAGTCGGACGCCACGCGCCGGCAGGCGGCCGAGCTGAGCCGGGCCGCCGAGGAGCGGATGGCCGCGGCCGAGGAGGCGCTGCGCAAGGCGCAGACCGAGGCCGAGAAGCTGGTCACCGAGGCCAAGGACACCGCGGGCAAGGCCCTCGCGAGTGCCGAGGCCGCGGGCGAGGCCCGCACGCGCACCGCCAAGGAGCAGGTCGCCCGGCTGGTCGGCGAGGCCACCAAGGAGGCCGAGACCACCCGGGCCGAGGCCGAGCAGCTGCTCGCCGACGCGCGTGCCGAGGCCGAGAAGGTCCTCACCGAGGCCGCCGAGAAGGCCCGTTCCGTCACGGCCGAGGAGGCCGCCTCCCAGCTGTCCAAGGCGGCGAGGACCGCCGAGGACGTGCTCAACAAGGCGTCGGAGGACGCCCAGAAGACCACCAGGGCCGCCGCCGAGGAGGCCGAGCGGATCCGCTCGGAGGCCGAGGCCGAGGCGGACCGGCTGCGCGCCGAGGCGCACGACATCGCCGAGCAGCTCAAGGGCGCGGCGAAGGACGACACCAAGGAGTACCGCGCCAAGACGGTCGAGCTGCAGGAGGAGGCCCGCCGGCTGCGCGGCGAGGCCGAGCAGCTGCGCGCCGACGCGGTCGCCGAGGGCGAGTCCATCCGCGCCGAGGCCCGCCGGGAGGCGGTGGCGCAGATCGAGGAGGCGGCCAAGTCCGCCGAGGAGCTGCTGGCCAAGGCCAAGGCCGACGCCGACGAGCTGCGCAAGACCGCGACGACGGACAGCGAGAAGGTCCGCACCGAGGCCATCGAGCGGGCGACGGCCCTGCGCCGGCAGGCCGAGGAGACCCTGGAGCGCACCCGCGCCGAAGTCGAGCAGCAGCGCGCGGAGGCCGCCGAGCAGGCCGAGGCCGTCAGGACCGATGCCGAGAACGCGGCGCGTGAGCTGCGCGAGGAGACCGAGCGGTCCGTCGAGGCCCGCCGCGCCGAGGCCGCCGGGGAGCTGACCCGGCTCCAGACGGAGGCGCAGGAGCGGCTGGAGGCGGCCGAGCAGGCGCTCAGGGACGCCCGCGAAGAGGCCGCCCGGATCCGCCGCGAGGCCGCCGAGGAGGCCGAGCGGCAGCGCGCCGAGGCCGCCGAGCGGATCCGTTCGCTCCAGCAGCAGGCCGAGGAGGAGGCCGAACGGCTGCGCAACGAGGCCGCGTCCGACGCGTCCGTCTCCCGGGCCGAGGGCGAGGCCGTCGCCGTACGGCTGCGCACCGAGGCAGCCACGGAGGCCGAGCGGCTGAAGGCCGAGGCACAGGAGACCGCCGACCGGGTCCGCGCCGAGGCGCAGGCCGCGGCGGAGCGGCTGGGCACCGAGGCGTCGGAGACGCTGGCCGCCGCGCAGGAGGAGGCCGCCCGGCGCCGCCGCGAGGCCGAGGAACTGCTGGGCGCGGCCCGCGAGGAGGCCGACCAGGAGCGCGAACGGGCCCGCGAGCAGAGCGAGGAGCTGCTGGCGTCGGCGCGCAAGCGCGTGGAGGAGGCGCAGACCGAGGCGGTCCGGCTGGTCGAGGAGGCCGACCGGCGCGCCACCGAGATGGTCTCCGCCGCCGAGCAGCACGCGCAGCAGGTGCGGGACTCCGTGTCCGGGCTGCAGGAGCAGGCGCAGGAGGAGATCACCGGGCTGCGCTCGGCCGCCGAGCACGCGGCGGACCGTACCCGCCGGGAGGCCGAGGAGGAGGCGGACCGCGTCCGCGCCGACGCCTACGCCGAGCGGGAGCGGGCGAGCGAGGACGCCTCGCGTGTGAGGCGCGAGGCGAACGAGGAGGCGGAGGCCGCCAAGGCGCTGGCCGAGCGCTCGGTCACGGAGGCGCTCGCGGAGGCCGAGCGGCTGCGCGCGGACGCGTCCGAGTACGCCCAGCGGATGCGTACGGAGGCGTCGGACGCACGCGCCGAGGCCGACCAGGCGGCGTCCCGCACCCGGGCGGACGCCCGCGAGGACGCCAACCGGATCCGCTCGGACGCGGCGACCCAGGCGGACACCCTCATCACCGAGGCCCGCAACGAGGCCGAACGCCTCCAGACGGAGACGATTGCGGAGGCCGAGCGGGTGGGTGCCGAGGCGCTCGCGAACGCCGAGCAGCTCGTCGCGGACGCCACCGGCGAGGCGGAGCGGCTGCGCGCCGAGGCCGCCGAGACGGTCGGCTCCGCGCGGCAGCACGCCGAGCGGCTGCGGGCGGACGCCGGGCAGCTCACGGCGGACGCGGAGGCGGCGGCCGAGCGGCTCGTCAACTCCTCCCGCAAGGAGGCCGAGCGCACCCTGGACGAGGCCCGCCAGGACGCCAACAAGCGGCGTTCGGAGGCGGCCGAGCAGGTCGACACGCTCATCACGGAGACCACGGCCGAGGTGGACAAGCTGCTCGCCGAGGCGCAGGAGCAGGCACTGAAGACGACGGCGGACGCCGAGTCGCAGGCCGACACCATGGTGGGCGCGGCCCGCAGCGAGGCCGAGCGGATCGTCTCCGAGGCGACCGTCGAGGGCAACTCGCGGGTGGAGCAGGCCCGTACGGACGCGGACGAGCTGCTCGTCGGCACCCGCCGGGACGCGACCGCCATAAGGGAGCGCGCGGAGGAGCTGCGCGACCGGATCACCAGCGAGGTCGAGGAGCTGCACGAGCGGGCCCGCCGCGAGGTCGCCGAGACGATGAAGTCCACCGGCGAACGCTGCGACGCGCTCATCAAGGCCGCCGAGGAGCAGCTGGCCGAGGCGCAGGCGAAGGCCAAGGAGATCCGCTCCGACGCCGACTCGGAGGCGGGCAAGGTGCGCATCGCCGCCGTGAAGAAGGCGGAGGGGCTGCTCAAGGAGGCCGAGCAGAAGAAGGCCAAGCTCGTCAAGGAAGCCGAGGAGCTGAAGGCCGAAGCGGTCCGCGAGGCACTGCGCACGGTCGAGGAGGGCAAGCGCGAACTGGACATCCTGGTGCGTCGGCGCGAGGACATCAACGCCGAGATCTCCCGGGTCCAGGACGTCCTGGAGGCGCTGGAGTCCTTCGAGGCGCCGTCGTCCGGCAAGGACGGCGGGGTCAAGGCCGGTGCGAGTGTCGGGGCCCCTCGATCGGGTGGCAAGTCGTCAGACGGCTAGCGGGCGCGAGGGTTTCGGTGTGTTCTGGGGGCTTTGCGCACATCCTTGGCAAGCCGTCCGGTCCTCGGCCACCCAAAAGAGGTGTCATTTTCCAGATCAAACACGTATCCGCTCGGTGACACACCGCTTCGGCCCCTAGGATTCCATCTATCACCTCACCGGTCTCTTTCGACAGGAACCCCATGAGCGACACTTCCCCCTACGGCTTCGAGCTTGTGCGGCGTGGATACGACCGCGCTCAGGTGGACGAACGGATCTCCAAGCTCGCCTCCGACCGTGACAGCGCTCTCGCCCGCATCACTGCCCTGGAGAAGCGGATCGAGGAGCTGCACCTCGAAACGCAGAACGCCCAGACTCAGGTCACCGACGCCGAGCCGTCGTACGCGGGTCTCGGTGCGCGCGTCGAGAAGATCCTGCGCCTGGCCGAGGAAGAGGCGAAGGACCTGCGTGATGAGGCCCGGCGCGCGTCCGAGCAGCACCGCGAACTCGCCGAGTCGTCGGCCCAGCAGATCCGCAACGACGCCGAGTCGTTCGCCGCGGAGCGCAAGGCCAAGGCGGAGGACGAGGGCGTCCGGATCGTCGAGAAGGCCACGAGCGAGGCCTCCCAGCTGCGCTCCGACGCGCAGAAGGACGCGCAGTCCAAGCGCGAGGAGGCGGACGCCCTCTTCGAGGAGACCCGCGCCAAGGCCGCGCAGGCCGCCGCCGACTTCGAGACGAACCTGGCCAAGCGCCGCGAGCAGTCCGAGCGCGACCTGGCCTCGCGTCAGGCCAAGGCCGAGAAGCGCCTCGCGGAGATCGAGCACCGCGCGGAGCAGCTGCGCCTGGAGGCGGAGAAGCTGCGCACCGACGCCGAGCGCCGCGCCCGCCAGACGGTGGAGACGGCCCAGCGCCAGGCCGAGGACATCGTGGCCGACGCCAACGCCAAGGCCGACCGCATCCGCTCGGAATCCGAGCGCGAGCTGGCGGCGCTCACCAACCGCCGCGACAGCATCAACGCCCAGCTGACGAACGTCCGCGAGATGCTCGCCACGCTGACCGGCGCCGCGGTCGCCGCGGCCGGCGCCCCGGCCGAGGACGAGCCGGTCTCCCGCGGGGTTCCGGCGCAGCAGTCCCGGTAACGCTCCGGCACAGCCTCACTGAACGAGCCGAAGTCCCTTGCCACTCCGGTGGCAGGGGGCTTCGTGCCGTCTTAGCGTGGCCGCATGATCGAGCTGGCGGGGCTGACCAAGCGGTACGGGGAGAAGGTCGCGGTGGACCACCTCACCTTCACCGTCAGGCCCGGCATCGTCACCGGGTTCCTCGGGCCCAACGGTGCCGGGAAGTCCACCACCATGCGGATGATCCTCGGGCTCGATCACCCCACCGCCGGGGATGTGCACATCGACGGGCGCCACTACGACCAGCTCAAGGACCCGCTGACGTACATCGGCGCCCTGCTGGACGCCAAGGCCGTGCACGGCGGGCGCAGCGCCTACAACCATCTGCTGTGCCTCGCACAGAGCAACGGGATCCCCGATCGGCGGGTGGCGGAAGTACTGGACGCCGTGGGGCTCACCTCCGTGGCGAGGAAGAAGGCCAAGGGGTTCTCCTACGGCATGGGGCAGCGGCTCGGGATCGCCGCCGCGCTGCTCGGAGATCCGCGGATCCTGATGTTCGACGAGCCGGTCAACGGGCTCGACCCCGAGGGCATCCACTGGATCCGGAACCTGATGAAATCGCTGGCCGCGCAGGGGCGGACGGTGTTCGTGTCGAGCCATCTGATGAGCGAGATGGCGCTGACCGCCGACCATCTGGTCGTCATCGGCCAGGGGCGGCTGCTCGCGGACACCTCCATGGCCGACTTCATCCGGCAGAACGCGCGCTCCTACGTCCGCATCCACACCCCGCAGCGCGAGCGGCTGCTGGACGTGCTGCACCAGGCCGGGATCACGGTCGTGGAGGCGGGCGGCAGCGCGCTGGAGGTGGAGGGCGGCAAGGCCGCGGCGATCATCGGGGAGCTGGCCGCGCAGTACGGGATCGTGCTGCACGAGCTGAGCCCGCAGCAGGCCTCGCTGGAGGAGGCGTTCATGCAGCTGACGGCGGAGTCGGTGGAGTACCACGCCCACACCGGCCCGGGCCCCGCCCCGCAGGACTGGGGCGCCGACTGGAAGAAGGGGGTGTGACCATGGCGGCCGTCCAGGTCATCCGCTCCGAGTGGACGAAGATCCGGTCGGTGGCCTCCACCGTGTGGACGCTGTCCCTGGCCGTGGTGGTCACCATCGCGCTCGGCATGCTCATCTCCGCCCTGTCGCGGAGTCAGTTCGACTCCATGCCCGCGCGGGACCGGCTGTTCTTCGACCCCACCTTCGTCAGCTTCGCGGGCATGACCCTGGGCCAGCTCGCCATGATCGTGTTCGGGGTGCTCGTCGTCTCGAACGAGTACAGCACCGGCATGATCCGCACCTCGCTGGCCGCCGTGCCGCAGCGCGGCACCTTCCTCTTCAGCAAGATCGCGGTGGCGACCGCGCTCGCCCTGGCCGTCGGCATGGCCACCAGCTTCGCCGCGTTCTTCCTCGGCCAGGCGATGCTCGGCCCGCACCGGGCCCACATCGGCGATACGGGTGTGCTGCGCGCGGTGGTCGGCGGCGGGCTCTACATGACCCTGATCGCGGCGTTCTCCATGGGCATGGCCGCGATGCTGCGCTCCCCCATGCTGTCGCTCGGCATCCTGATGCCGTTCTTCTTCCTGATCTCCAACATCCTCGGCAACGTCTCGGCGACCAAGAAGATCGGCCGCTACCTGCCCGATCAGGCCGGCAGCCGGATCATGCAGGTGGTGCCGAGACTCGGCGACGACAAGCCCTACGGCCCCTGGGGCGGGCTCGGGATCATGGTGCTGTGGGTGATCGCGGCGATCGCGGGCGGATACCTCCTGCTGAAGCGGCGGGACGCCCAATGAGGCGAGCCCGGACGCCCGGTGAGCCGATTCGTTACGCCTGGTGATGCTCAGGCTTTACTTTCTCTTGGGCGGAACCGTCAGCGCCCGGATATCCTCCTAACCCTTACGGGGGCGTGTGCCCCGCTGTCCTGAACCTTTCGATGGGTGCGGAGCATGATCGAGGCTGTCGGCCTGACCAAGCGCTACGGCGACAAGACCGCCGTGTACAACCTTTCCTTCCAGGTGCGGCCCGGCGCCGTGACCGGCTTTCTCGGGCCGAACGGCTCGGGCAAGTCCACCACCATGCGGATGATCCTCGGCCTGGACAACCCGACGTCCGGCACGGTGACCATCGGCGGCTACCCGTACCGCAAGCTGCCCAACGCCCCTCGCCAGGTCGGCGCGCTGCTCGACGCCAAGGCCTTGCACGGCGGTCGGGCCGCCCGCAACCACCTGCTGAGCCTCGCCCAGCTCTCGGGCATCCCGGCCCGCCGGGTGGACGAGGTGCTCGGGGTCGTCGGCCTCCAGGACGTGGCGAAGAAGCGCTCCAAGGGCTTCTCGCTCGGCATGGGCCAGCGCCTCGGCATCGCCGCCGCGCTGCTCGGCGACCCCCAGGTGCTGCTCTTCGACGAGCCGGTCAACGGCCTCGACCCCGAGGGCATCCTCTGGGTCCGCAACCTGATGAAGGCGCTCGCCGCCGAGGGCCGTACGGTCTTCGTCTCCTCCCACCTGATGAGCGAGATGGCGCTGACCGCCGACCACCTCATCGTGATCGGGCGCGGACAGCTGCTCGCCGACATGAGCGTGAACGACTTCATCTCGGCCAACTCCGCCGACTTCGCACGGGTCCGCACCCCCGACACCGAGCCCCAGCTCCGCGAGAAGCTGACCTCCGCGCTCACCGGGGCCGGCGGCCATGTGCTGCCCGAGCAGGACGGCGCGCTGCGCGTCACCGGGCTGCCGCTGCCCCGCATCAGCGACCTCGCGCACGAGGCGGACGTACGGCTGTGGGAGCTGTCGCCGCATCAGGCCTCGCTGGAGGAGGCGTACATGCGGATGACGCAGGGCGCCGTCGACTACCGCTCGACCATCGACCAGAAGGCGGGCCTCCAGCAGCCGCTGCCGCCCGGCGCCCAGCCGCCCATGCCGGTGCCCGGCCAGGGCCAGCCGGGCTGGTACGCTCCGTCGCCGCCCCAGCAGGGCGGCCAGCCGTTCGCGCCGCCGGCCCCGGGCCCGTACGGCGCCGCGCCCGCGGGCGCGTATGGCGCTCCCGGCACCCCGGCCCCGAACCCGTACGCCCCGCCGGCACAGCAGGCCCCGCAGCAGCCGCAGCAGCCGCAGGGCCAGCCTCAGGCGGCGGCCCCCGCGGCTCCCCCGGCTCCGGCGATGCCCCCGGCCCCGCCCGCCGCCGCCCCCGCCGCACCCTCCGCTCCCGCCGCACCCACGACCCAGCACGAGGACGCCCGATGAGCACCCACCAGCCCCCGATGCCGCAGGCTCCCGCAGCGCCCGACTGGCAGGCGGCGCCCGGCGGGGCGTACCCCGGCTACACCTCGCCGATCCCGGTCATGCCCACCCGCCTCGGGCACGCGCTGGCCTCCGAGTGGACGAAGATCAAGTCGGTGCGCTCCACGATGTGGACGCTCGGCGTGTTCGTGCTGCTCGTCGTCGGCATCGGCCTGCTGGCCGGTGCCGTGGCGAGCAACTCCTCCTCGCAAATGGGCCCCAACGACAACCGGCTGGCCCTCGGCTTCTTCGGCCTGCTGCTCGGCAGCATGTGCATCATCACGCTCGGCGTGCTGACCACCGCCTCCGAGTACGGCACCGGCATGATCCGTACGACGATGACCGCGTGCCCGAGCCGGGGCCGGGTGCTGGCCGCCAAGGCGATCGTGTTCTTCTCCGTCGCCTTCGTGGTGACGCTGGCCGCCGCCTCCTTCGTGGCGATGGTGCAGGCGTCCATGCTGAAGGGGCACGGCGGGCACACCCCGTCCAGTGGGGAATGGCTGAAGGGCACGGTCGGCATCAGCCTCTACATCGCGCTGCTCGGGCTGCTCTCGCTGCTCGTCGGTTCGATCATCCGGCACTCTGCGGGCGCCATCACCCTCATGATCGGCGCGGTGCTCGCGCCGCTGGTGATCGCGCTGTTCATGTTCGCGTCCTCGCTGGAGACCGTGCGCGAGAAGCTGATGGAGTACTCCATCCCGAGCCAGCTGAGCGTCTTCTACGACAACTCCCTGACCCAGTCCGGCGGCCCCACGGGCTGGGACCCGCTGTGGATCGTCCTGGTCGTGACGGCGGCGGCGTACGCGGGCGCGTACGCGCTGCTGCAGAGCCGGGACGTTTGACGTGCTCCCTGGCCTAAAGGCCAGGGATTCCGGCCTGGGTCGTCTGACCCTTCCGGTGGCTTCCTGCTTCAACGCGCTGTGCCGGGACTTTCGTCCTGGTCTTACCTGCGCTCCACGAGGCGTTTGACGTCTCCGCCCGTCCGGCGGCGACGATTCGGCGTCCTTCGAAGAGGACGTTGCGTGCTGCGTTGTGGTCGCGGTCGTGCACGGTGCCGCACGCGCCGCACGTCCACTCCCTCACGTGCAGGGGCTTGGGACCGTCCCTGAATCCACAGGCCGAGCAGACCTGAGAGGACGGGAAGGCCCGGTCCACCTGGGCGAAGGTGCGGCCGTGCCTGACCGCCTTGTACTCCAGCATGTTCACGAACGCGGCCCATCCCGCGTCGTGCACGGACTTGGCGAGCCGGGTGCGGCCGAGGCCGGACACCGCGAGGTCTTCCACATACACCGCTTGGTTGTCGCGAATGATCTGCGCGGATGCCTTGTGGTGCCAGTCCCGGCGCCGGTCGGCCACCTTGGCGTGCTGGCGCGCGACTTTGATGCGGGCCTTGGCCCGGTTCTTCGATCCCTTGGCCTTGCGGGACAGCTCCCGCTGAAGGCGCTTGAGTTTCTTCTCCGCCCGGCGCAGGAAGCGGGGACTGTCGATCTTGCTGCCGTCGGACAGGACGGCGAAGGCGGACAGGCCGAGGTCGATACCGGACTCCGTCTCCAGCTCGGGGAGGATGTCCGGCCCGGTGTCCACGACGAAGCTGAGGAAGTACCGGCCGCAGCTGTCCTTGGTGACGGTCAGGGACGTGGGCGCGGCCGGCAGTCGGCGGGACCAGTTGACCTTGAGACTGCCGACCTTGGCCACGTACACCGTGCCGTTCTCCTGGAGGGAGAAGCCATTGGTGTTGAGGCGGATCGACTGCCGGGTGTCCTTCTTCGACTTGTACCGGGGCGGCCCGGCCTTCCGGCCCTGCCGCTTGCCCCTGAGGCTGTCGAAGAAGTTCTTGTAGGCGGTGTCCAGGTCCCGCAGGGACTGCTGCAGAACGACCGCCGACACGTCGGCGAGCCAGGCGCGTTCCTCGGTGCGCTTGGCCTGGGTGATGCGAAGCCGGGACAGCTCCGCCGACCTCACATACGGCAGCCCCGCCGCGTGCGCTTCCTTGCGGTCGCGCAGGCAGTCGTTCCACACCACACGGGCACACCCGAACGCCTTAGCCAGCGCACGGCACTGAGAGGCATCCGGATAGGCCCGGAAGTTGTAGCGGAGCTGCACACCCAAGACCCTACGAACGATTGGCCTCATCGAGAGGCAGAACGACTACAAACGCTACAAACGCCACATTTTCGTTCAACGGCGTACGCGATCACGTCCACCTCCTGATCAACTACCCGCCCAAGATCACCGTTTCGAAACTGGTCAACAGCCTCAAGGGCGTTCCCGCCCGCCGGATACGCAGGAGTTCACCGGCCGGATCAACCGCGCCATCATGCACGGACACCTGTGGTCGCCCTCGCACCTCTCCGCGTCGTGCGGCGGAGCACCATCGGCGATCCTCCGCCAGCACATCGAGCAGCAAACGCGCCCGCTCCAAGGTGCACGTCAGAGCCGTCTGGAGATGCATTCATCCCCAGCGTGAACGCCGGGCTTTCTGCAAGAGTCCCGGTAATCGGGGCGGTCACTGTCCCGTGCCCGAACGGCTGGGCAGGGTCGGGTTGAAGGCGTTCGCGCGGGGGCCGGTCCAGGGCGGGGTGAAGGTCAGGAGGAAGGTGACGCGGTCGGCGAAGCGGGGTTCGGGTACGGGTATCTCGACGCCGGGGTGCTCGGCGTAGCCATGGGTGACCGTACGGGCCACGTAGTTGGTGATGGCGTCGGCTCGGTGGGGACGTGGGCGCCCGCCCGGGGCGGTCAGGCGGCTGAGTATGCGCAGCACTGTGGGGACGGACGCGTCGAACGTGAAGTCCAGGGGCGGGTTGATGCCGCTGACAGGGATGGTGTCATCGTCGGGCACGGTGTCGAGGCCTGTCTGGTCGTACCAGAAGGCAGCCGCGTGGGCCTCGCCGCGGGCGCGGTGGTGCAGGGAGAGGCAGTAGGCGGCGGGGGAGTGTCCCGCGCCGGCGGCGTACTGCCACCAGAAGCGGGCTCCCTCGTCGATGTCGGCGACGTGCAGAGCGCAACCCAGCAGCCAGGCTCCTTCCGGTTCGGGGAGCTGGTCGGTGAGGAACTGAAGGGTGCCGGGGACGAGCGCGGTGAGGACGGCGTCGCACAGGGTGCGCAGCTGGCGGACCGTGACAGCGTCGGCGTCGGCGTGCGGGGCCTCGGTGAGCGCGGTGTCGTCGGAGGTGTGGTCGGGGTAGGCGCCGTCTTCATACGGGACGGTGTCGGCGGGGACGCCGGGGCTGTCGTGCAGGCGGGCGCGGGCGAGGAGGGCGTCTATGGCAGTCATGGCGGTGAGGATTCACTCCCGGGGGCTGTCGAGGAGGTCTTCGAGGGCGGCGCGGGCATGGTGGTCGATGGCGTGGGCGATGGCGGGGCTCAGACCGGTGACGTAGGGGATCGTTTCCTCCAGGTCCAGGCCGCAGAGGTGGCCCAGCACGATGACGTCCATGTGGTCCTGCGGGAGCCGGGTGATGGCATCGAAGAGGTCCACCATCTCGGTCAGGACGACGAGGTGCCCCGGCACGCTGTCATTGACCTCCTCGGTGGAGAAGACGGCGGCGCGCAGGTCGGGGTGGCCGTCACGGTGGGCGGCGCGGGCCAGGACGCGGTCGCGGAGCAGAAGCCAGGCGTCGCGCCGGAGGTTCGCGCTGCTGGCGGCCGTGCTCCAGTCCAGCCACAGCAGGTCGAAGGTCTCACCCACCGCCCAGTGGGCGCGGTTGTCGGTCAGCAGGAAGGCGCGCGCGTACGCGGTGTACGGGGCGCGCATCTTCTCGGTGAAGGCCTGGTGGGCCAGGGGCTGGATCTCCGGTTGGCAGGCGACCTGCTGGATGCAGTTCTCGATCCAGTGCGGCTTCTTCTGGGCCTCGCGCGCCGCCGCCGTCCACAGGCGGCGCATCGGCTGGACCGGCAGGCCCAGCGCGCGTATCACGCTGAAGGTGATCTCCCAGGCGGGGTAGTAGCCGTTGCCGCGCAGGAGTTCGCTGATGCGGGCCTTGGAGTAGCCGGAGCGGTCGACGAGGTCGTTCAGGGTCAGTCCGCTGGAGTCTACGTAGCCGCGCACCGGCTCCAGCCAGGCCCGGTGCGAGGGGCCCGCCGTCTCGGAGATCGGGAGGCGCTTACGGCCCCGCCTGCCACTGTTCTCCGACGGGGGCGGCTGGTCGTCGCCAGAAGGCCAGGTCATCGGGGCGGCTCCTCGCCGGCGGTGGTGGGGGCGGGGGCCGGGTCGGCAGGCGCGCGAGGGCCGTCGGGCCCGTTCAGGGCCTGGGCGATCTGCTGCACGAGCAGGCCCAGGGACGGGAGCAGGGTGGCCATGGCCGCGACCTGTCCCAGCACGGTCATCACCGTGCTCCACGTGAGGACCGCCACCAGTACGGCGACGGTCACCACCTTCTTACTCGACATCACACTTCGTTTCTGTGAGCGGGGGTCTCACTCCAACTGGCCCTCCGCCAGGCGGTGCTGAAGCGCCATCAGGAGGGAGGGCCAGCATGGCCCCGGCAGCGTTCCGCACGCCACGTGATCATGGAGGTACGGAACAATGGCCCCAAGGGCCAGGCTCCGCTAGCCCGCGCCACCCCTGGTGCGCCGGATGAACGGCGATGATTCAACACTTTGAGGGGGAAAGGCCGCATCTGTGCGCGCAATGCCGCGCGCGCCGTCATCATGGGGCCCGAGGCGCTACTCGACGCCGCACTGGAAACCGCGCGGCCCCCGTGCTGAAGCGACATCCAAGGGGGGCCGCGCGGGCGGATGCGGATCCGGAATCGCGGGCCGAACGGCGGGAGGAAAATGCCCCATTGGACGACTAGTGCCGCTGCCGGTGTGATGTCCGTCATCTGAGACGTGACGCGCGTTACTTACCGGTCACACGGCCGCTCCGGAGCGCTATCGTCCGCCGAAGAGGCAGACGTTCACAGCGTTCAAGGGAGTCGGAGTGGCACGGAAGCTCGCCGTCATCGGGGCCGGTCTCATGGGGTCCGGTATCGCTCAGGTCGCCGCGCAGGCGGGCTGGGACGTCGTGTTGCGCGACGTCACCGACGAGGCACTCAAGCGTGGCACCGACGGCATCAAGGCCTCGTACGACAAGTTCGTGAGCAAGGGCAAGCTGGCGGCGGACGACGCCGAAGCCGCCCTCGGCCGCATCACCGCGACCACCGACCTGGACGCCGCCGCCGACGCCGACATCGTCGTGGAGGCCGTGTTCGAGAAGCTTGAGGTCAAGCACGAGATCTTCCGCGCGCTCGACAAGATCGTGCGCGAGGACACCGTGCTCGCCTCCAACACCTCCGCCATCCCGATCACCAAGATCGCGGCGGCCACTGAGCGCCCCGAGCGGGTCGTCGGTGTGCACTTCTTCTCGCCGGTGCCGATGATGCAGCTGGTCGAACTCGTCCGCGGCTACAAGACCAGCGACGAAACCCTCGCCACCGCGCGGGAGTTCGCCGAGTCCGTCGGCAAGACCTGCATCGTCGTCAACCGGGATGTCGCCGGGTTCGTGACGACCCGTCTCATCTCGGCGCTCGTCGTCGAGGCGACCAAGCTCTACGAGTCCGGCGTCGCGACCGCCGAGGACATCGACCTCGCCTGCAAGCTGGGCTTCGGTCACGCCATGGGCCCGCTGGCCACGGCGGACCTCACCGGCGTCGACATCCTGCTGCACGCCACCAGCAACATCTACACCGAGTCCCAGGACGAGAAGTTCGCCCCGCCGGAGCTGATGCGCCGGATGGTGGACGCCGGTGACATCGGCCGCAAGAGCGGGCAGGGCTTTTACAAGTACTGATCCGTACAGATCAGCACAGATACGGACGCACTCCCCGGGAGGATCACTCCCGGGGGGTGAATTCGGTATCGGTTCGCTTACAAGCAGCAACCGCTCTGCCACTGAGGCAGTCAGACGTTGCACAGCACCGTCATCACCGTCATGGAGTACGCCACTCGCACTCAACGGGGAGCGCATATGTACATCAGGGGCGACCACGTCGAGCTGGTCGTCGGGGGCCGCCTCGACGTCCGCAGCGCGGCGGACGCCCGTACGGCCCTGCACTCGGCCGTCGACGACGGAGTCGGCGACCTGGTGCTCGACCTGTCCGAACTCGACTCCTGGGACGCCACGGGACTCGGGGTGATCATGGGCGCCCACCGGCGGGCCGGCCGCTGCGGCCGTCGCCTGGTGCTGCGCGGTGTGCCGCCGCAGATGCAGCGCCTGCTGGTGGCCACCCGGCTGCACCGGATTCTCGCCATCGAAGGCGGCATCGGGGTGGAGTCGCTGCCCCGGGTCTGACGGCCCCGGATCTGACGGCCCCGGATCTGACGGCCTCGGATCTGAGGGCGAACCGTACGTCGAGGGCAATCCTCGTAAGACCGTGACGTCTCGGGCCGCGCGGCACCCCGCCCTGTCGGTGACACCGACCTAAGGTTTAGGGTTCGGTCGCCCGCTGCCTCGCGACCCTCGACCGAGCGGGCCCGGACCAGAAGCGACAGCGCAGTGTGCAGCAGGCCGGGAGGGGCCGGTATCCGAGCACACAACGCTTTTGGGGGGCTGGAACCCATGGACCCGATCAACCCGGGACCCGAGGAGCAGGGCCAGGCTCCGGGCCGACGCCCGCCCCGGGACTCCCTCACCGCCGACTTCGGCCCGGGCTCGCCCGCGCTCGCCCGTACGGCACGGCTCGTCTCCGGGGACTTCCTGCTGACCGTCAACCCCGTGGACGGCAGCGAGATAGCGCCCTGCCGGCCGGACGAGGCGCCCGGCAGGCCCCGCAAGCTGACCGCCGCCGAGCGCGCCGAGGCCGAGCGCGCCGCCCGGCCCCCCGTGCCGCCCGGCCCGGCCCGGCCCGCGCTCTCCCTCCTCGAACGCCAGGACGAACGCGAACGCCTGGTCCGGCTGCTGGCCCGCGGACGTTCGGCGCGCCTCACCGGCCCCGGCGGCTCCGGCCGCACCGCCCTGCTCGACCTGGTCGCCGAGGACTGCCAGGACCTCGCCCCCGACGGCGTCGTCCGCCTGAGCGGCTTCCACCGTACGGCCGGCGACCTGCTGGACGGCCTCTTCCGTGCCGTCCACGACGCGCCCCGGTACCGCCCCGAACGGGACGAACTGCTCGCCCTCGTCGGGGAGATCGGCGCGGTCGTCGTCGTGGACGACCTGGAGTTCGGCGGCGACGCCCTGGAGGAACTGCTCGACGCCACCCCCGAGTGCGCCTTCCTGTTCGGCGCCACGCCCGAGGTCCCCGCCCCCTCCGCCGAGGTGGACGTCGAGGAGGTCTTCCTGCCCGGCCTGGACCGGGCCGGCGGCCTGGAGATCCTGGAGCGGGCCGCCGGCCGGGTCCTCACCGAGGAGGAGGCCAACTGGGCCGGCGACCTGTGGTTCGAGTCCGAGGGGCTGCCGCTGCGCTTCGTGCAGGCCGGCGCCCTGCTCCGGCAGCGCGACGAGCTGCGGGCCGGCGCCGACGCGGTCGACGAGTACGGCGTCTTCGAGGACGTACGTCCCCCGGTGGACGCGCCCCTGGCGCCCGAGGACGAGGTCCCGCTGCCCTCCCTCGGCGAGGCCGCGGCGCCCGCCCCACTGCTCGCCTCCCGGCTCAGCACCTCGGCCCGCGCCACCCTCCGCTTCGCCGTCGCCCTCGGCGGCGAGGTGCCGCACCAGGCCCATCTGCCCGCGCTGGTGGGCGACACCCACGCGGACGCCGCGCTCGGCGAGCTGGCGGGCTGCGGGCTCATCTCGCCGGTCGGCTCCCGCTACCGCCTGGCGGCCGGGGTACAGACCCAGCTGGAGGCCGCCGGATACGCCGACGACGCCCCGGACCGGGCGCTCACCGCGGCCGAGCACTACGCCTGGTGGACCGGCCACCCCTCGGTCACCCCCGAGCGGGTGTGCGCGGAGGCCGGTGCCGTGCTGGCCGCGCTCACGGTCGTCGCGCCCGCCACGGTGCCGCCCGTCGAGGGCGAGGAGAGCTGTGCCGTACGGCTCGCCCGCACGGCCGCGCCCGCCTTCGCCGCCGGGCTGCACTGGAGCGCCTGGGAACGGGCCCTGCGGTCCGGTGCGGAAGCCTCCCGGCTGGCCGGCGAGGTGTCCGAACAGGCCTATTTCCACCACGAGTTGGGCATCCTCGCGCTGTGCGGCGGACAGCTCGACCGGGCCCGCGCCGAGCTGGAGGCGTCCATCGGGCTGCGCGGCGCGCTGGCCGACAAGCGCGGCACGGTCGCCGGACGGCGCGCCCTGGCCCTGGTTGCCGACCGTGCAGGGGACCTGCCCGGGCTGCCGGTGTTCGCCGCCGAGGAGGCTGCGGAGGCCCGCCACGAGGAGTCGGCGCCGACCCGGCCGACCGGTATGCCGGCCACGTTCCCGAAGCCGTACCAGGCCCCCGCGGACACCCTGGTCACCCCGCGGGCCCCGAGCGACCCCTCCGGCGGCGGCATCCGGCGGCTGGCCCGGCGCAACCTGGTGGCGGCCGGGTCCGGTGCGCTGCTGGTCGCCGTCCTCGGCACGGTCGTCACGCTCGGGTTCACGTCCCACGACAGCGCGGACGACAACCCGGCCGACAAGGTGAACAACGTCAACCCGTCGGTGACCCAGGGCACGGGCGACGACGCCCCGGGCGCTGACCCGAGCCAGGGCACCAGCAGCACCGCTGCCCCGGGCACCCCCACCGGCCGGCCGGCGACCCAGGGCCCCGGCGTCACGTACACCACCGCACCGGCGGAGCCCACGACCGGCCCGACGGGCACGCCGGGTACGGGCGGCGGGGACACGACTCCCACGCCGTCGAAGTCGCGGACGACGAACCCGTCGACTCCGACGCCCACGCCCACCCGCACGACCCCGACGGCACCACCGACCACACCGACGCCCACCGGCACTTCGGGTTCCCCCACCCCGACCGGCTCGGCCTCGACCACCCCGTCCACGACGAACACGGCGAGCGGTCCGACGACGTCGACGAGTTCGGCGGGGGCGCCGGGGGGCGCCGGCAGCCGGGGTTCCGTGATCTGACGTCTGCCGCAGACAGCAAGAGGGCCGGTCCTCACACGGACCCGGCCCTCACGCCCGTATCACACTCGTATCACGCGAAGCTGATCAGAACAGCCGCAGCTTGTCGTCCTCGATGCCGCGCAGGGCGTTGTAGTCGAGGATCTGGCAGTTGATGCCGCGGTCGGTGGCGAGGACGCGGGCCTGGGGCTTGATCTCCTGGGCGGCGAAGACGCCGCGGACCGGGGCGAGGTGCGGGTCGCGGTTCAACAGCTCCAGGTAGCGGGTGAGCTGCTCCACGCCGTCGATCTCACCGCGGCGCTTGATCTCCACCGCCACCGTCTGCCCGTCCGCGTCCCGGCACAGGATGTCCACCGGGCCGATCGCGGTCATGTACTCGCGGCGGATGAGGGTGTAGCCCTCGCCGAGCGTCTCGATGCGGTCGGCGAGCAATTCCTGGAGGTGTGCTTCCACGCCGTCCTTGATCAGGCCGGGGTCCACACCCAGTTCGTGCGAGGAGTCGTGGAGGATCTCCTCCATCGTGATGATCAGTTTCTCGCCCGCCTTGTTGATGACGGTCCACACGCCCTCGTCCTCGCCCGTGCCCTCCTTCAGCGTGCAGGGCGGCGACATCCAGTTGAGGGGCTTGTAGGCCCTGTCGTCCGCGTGGATGGAGACGCTGCCGTCCGCCTTGACCAGGATCAGGCGGGGCGCCGAGGGCAGGTGGGCGGTGAGCCGGCCGGCGTAGTCGACCGAGCACCGGGCAATGACGAGACGCATGGTCGGCAACGCTACTCGACGTCCGCCGGTGCACGCGATTCGCCCGTTCTGCTTCCTGTGCATCGCCCCATTTGTCCCTGGAAACTCTTGTTCCTCCCTGGCCGATTGTGGGCGTAACTGGACCGTTCCATATACGCATTCTGCTGGTGTGGTCACCGACCGTTGCCTACCGTAGTGAACGGGAGGTCGCGAGCTGTGTACTAAGCGTGTTCGATATCGCGAACTCCCTTGTCTGTCCGGCAACCCCTGCTCCGCGGGGGTGCGAGAGGAGAACCCATGTCGCTCGACGTCTCACCGGCCCTACTCGAACAGGCCGAGCGAGGCGAGGTCGACGAAGCAGCATTCGTCGACTGCGTCCGGACCTCCCTGCCCTACGCATGGGAGATGATCAGCTCCCTGGTGGCCCAGCTGAAGGTGGACGGCGGAGAGTTCGCCGACAACCAGACGCCTCCGCCGGACGAGCAGGCACGCGGCCAGCTGCTGCGTGCGCTCGCGAGTGACGCCATACGAGGCGCCCTGCAGCGGCACTTCGGTGTGCGGCTGGCCTTCCAGAATTGCCACCGGGTGGCGGTGTTCCCGCTGGACGCCTCGGTCGACGAGAGGCTGGCCCGTTTCACCTCGGTGCGCGCCCAGCTGCTGAACCAGTCTCCGGAGCTTCGGGACTGCTGACGCCGAGCTCCGGGACTGCTGGGCCAATGAGCCGCTCGCTTGCCGCTCCACCCGGGGGAGGTGCATCGACTACTGGGGCGGCAAGCCCCTCAGCGCAGCTGCGGCAGCACCTCGGCGCCCAGCCGCCGTAGGTTCCCCTCCGTCGCCGCCAGGTCGCCCGAGCCCTCCACGAGGAGGGCGAAGCGGGAGATGCCGGTGCGCTCCGACGTGGCCGCGAGCCGGTCGGCGCACAGCCGGGGCGTGCCCACCGGGTGCAGTCCGCAGAGCAGTTCGGTGTAGGCGAGCGGGTCGCGCATCGCGCGCGCCCGGCCGTCCACCGTCACATGCGCGTCCAGGCCCTGCTTCAGCCAGCCCGGCATCGCCTTCAGCAGGGTCTCCACCGCGTCGGTGCGCCGGTCCGCGATCTGGCAGACCCCGGCCGACACATGGGCGGCGCCCGCGAACTCCTCGGCGGGCCGGCCCGCCGCGCGTGCGCAGCGCTGCCACAGGGCGACCATCTCGGCCTTCTCCTCGTCCCCGATGTGCATGCCGAGCAGCATCGGCAGCCCGCGCTCGGCGGCCAGCCGGACGCTCGCCGGAGAGGTGCAGGCGACGACGACCTCGGGTCCGGGCGTCTCCGCCAGGGCCTCGGACGGGCGCGGTACGACGGGCACCTCGCGGAAGGAGAACCGCTCGCCGGTGGCGGCGACGGACGGCTCGCGCAGCCAGCGCACCAGCAGATCGAGTGATTCCGGGAACCCGCGCTCGTACGCCGCGAGGCCCGCGCCGAAGACCTCCAGGTCCACCCAGGGCCCACCGCGCCCGACGCCCAGCGTGAACCGTCCGCCGCTCGTCAGGTGCAGCAGTGCGGCCTGCTCACCGAGGGCGACCGGGTGCGTGGTGGGCAGCACACTGACCGCAGTACCGACCCGGACGCGTCGGGTGCGGCCGAGCAGCAGCGCGGCCAGGGTGACCGCGGACGGGCATGTGCCGTACGGCACGAAGTGGTGCTCGGCCAGCCATACTGTGTCGAGCCCGGCCTCCTCGGCGACCTCCGCCGAGCGGACCGCCCGGTGCAGGGCCTCCCCCGGCCCCTGGCCCGGGAACTGGGCCGCCAGCACAAAACTTCCTACACGCATCGCTTTTCCTGATTCCTCGGCCCCGACCCGGAGCTCCCCCGCCCCGCATAACCGGGGGACACGTGCCGAGGACACGGCCTGGCGGGGTAATTTGCGGATTGTCTGCAGAATCGGACGCCCTGGAGGGGGACTTGTGTGGGTTGGTTCCCTACGCGTACCCCGGTCGGCGCGGCGTACGCTGGATGAGCCCGTGCTTCCTGTATAGCCCCGAGAGGTGTTCTGTGTCCCCGCGTCGCAACCGACCGAAGGCAGCCGGATCGTCGGGCCGGAGCGCCGAGGACGACAGCGCCGGCCGGTACGGCGGCTGGCAGTCCACGGAGAGCTGGCAGGGCGAGGAGTGGAGCGTGCGCCATGTCGCCGGGGCGAGCGCGCAGGGCAAGACGTACCGCTGCCCGGGCTGCGACCAGGTGATCCCCTCCGGCGTCCCGCACGTGGTGGCCTGGCCGGAGCACGCGGGCGTGGACGACCGCCGGCACTGGCACAAGGCCTGCTGGAACGCGAAGGACCGCCGCACCACGCGGGTGCAGCGGTCCCGTAACTCGCCGAGGTTCTGAGGGACTTCAGGGTCCCTCAGAACCCCCTTCGCGGGACTACCCTATGCGTTCCAGCAACTACGCACGGAGGTCTGCGATGCCGGCACGAAGGGTGATCACGGGACGCAGCCAGGAGCCCCGTCGGCGGTACGCGGAGGAACTCCGCCGACTGCGCGCCGCCAAGGGCCTCAGTCTGCGCGCACTGGCCGACGCGGTGGGCTGGGATCCGTCGCTCTTCAAGAAGCTGGAGAGCGGGGAGACTCTGGGCGGCCCGGAGGTCGCGGAGGCGCTGGACCAGTTCTACGGCACGCCTGGGCTGTTGTTGGCGATGTGGGAGATGGCGCTGGGCGATCCGACGCAGTTCAAGGAGCAGTACCGGCGGTACATGATTCTGGAGGCGGAGGCGATGAGCCTGTGGCACTTCGGAGTGAGCATCCTGCCGGGCTTGTTGCAGACGGATGCCTACGCGCGCGAGGTGCTCACACTCGGCGGGTACAAAGGCGAGGAACTGGAGCAGCAGGTGGCGGCTCGCTCAGGTCGGCGAATGCTGCTGGAAGGTGAGGACGCGCCGCCGTTCCGCGCCCTCATTGCCGAGGCGGTGCTGCGCACGCCGCTGCGGGACGCGGGAGCGTGGCGGGAGCAGTTGGACCATCTCCTGGAGATGTCGGAGCGTCCGAACATCACCATTCAGGTGCTGCCGGACCGTTCGGGTATGCACGGCCTGGTGAGCACCTCCGTCATGTTCCTACGGCTGACGAGCGGTACTACGGTGGCCTACACCGAGAACGCGTACCGTGGCGAACTGATCGAAGAAAACGCGGCAGTTGAGCGGCTGCAACGTGCATACGATGCGATGCGCGACCAGGCGCTGACTCCTGCCGAGTCGCGGAAGTTCATCCTGCGGATGTTGGAGGAAGTACCGTGCGAGCCATCGAACTGACCGCCCTGACGTGGCGCAAAAGCAGCTACAGCAATCCGGACGGCGGCGAGTGCCTCGAAGTCTCCGACACCATCCCCTGCGCCGTCCCCGTCCGCGACAGCAAGACCCCCCACAGCCCCGCCCTCGTCTTCGCGGCCAAGCCATGGACGTCCTTCGTCACGGCCGTGAAGGGCGGGGCGTTCCACTAGCTCTGTCCGCGTACCGCATAACCGAGGACCTTCTCGCTGAGCAGGTCCTCGATGTCGTCGATGAGGACCAGTACCTCTCGTGACACCTCGGCCGGTTTGCGGCCCGCGAGCATTTCGCGGCCGACGGTGACGAAGACCGTCTGGTGGATCCAGCAGATCTGACCCGCGATCAGCCCCGGCAGCGGGTCGCCGTCGGCCGCGCCCGTCTCCTCGCGCAGGGCCGCCTCCAGGTTGTCGTGGATCTCCTGCTGCAGGCTCCACAGGCGTGAGCGCAGCGGCGGGGCCTCGTGGATGACGCGCATGAAGCGGTCGTAGCCCTCCAGCAGGCCCAGCCGAGGGGAGACGGCCTCGGCCTCCTCGCGCAGTTCGCGCAGCACGGCCCGGGCCGCGGACTCGCCCGCGTCCCGGCCGCGCACCCAGCGGGCGAGCCGGTCGGCCACTCCCGCGGAGCGGTCGAAGAAGAGGTCCTCCTTGGCCGGAAAGTAGTTGTAGACGGTGTTGACGGAGACGTCGGCCGCCTCGGCGACGTCTGCCATCGTCACCGCCATGAAGCCGCGCTCCAGGAACAGTCCCGTGGCGATGTCCGAGATCCGCTGCCTGGTCTCGCGCTTCTTCCGCTCCCTGAGCCCCTCTGCCATGCCGTCATCGTAGGTTGCCGACAGGATAGCTGGTGCCTCTGAAATTTTGGTGGCATTGCAAAATTTCAGAGGCTCTGTTTTTCTAGTCGGCATGGCAGCAGTCATCAGCGCGGCCGGACTGGCGCGCACCTTCCAGACCAAGCAGGGCCCCGTCGAGGCCGTGCGCTGTGTCGACCTCGCCGTCCAGGAGGGCGAGATCCTCGGCTTCCTCGGGCCCAACGGCGCCGGCAAGACCACCACCCTGCGGATGCTCACCACCCTGCTCGCCCCCACCGGCGGCGCGGCCACCGTCGCCGGGTACGACCTGGCGACCGACCCGGTGGGCGTGCGCGGGGTGTGCGGGTACGTCGCCCAGTCCGGCGGCGTCGACCCGCAGATCAGCGTGCGGGAGGAACTGGTCACCCAGGGCCGGATGTACCGCCTGCCGAAGGCGCGGGCGGTCGAGCGCGCGGCCGAACTCGCCCGCGAACTGGACCTCACCGACCTGCTCGACCGGCGCGCCGGCGCGCTCTCCGGCGGTCAGCGGCGCCGCCTGGACATCGCGATGGCGCTCACCCACCGCCCGAAGGTGCTGTTCCTGGACGAGCCGACGACCGGCCTGGACCCCGGCAGCCGCGCCGACCTGTGGGCGCTGATCCGCCGGCTGTGCGACGAGTACGGCACGACGGTCTTCCTCACCACCCACTACCTGGACGAGGCCGACGCCCTCGCCGACCGGCTGGTGATCGTCGACCGTGGCGTGGTCGTGGCCGAGGGCACCCCGAGCGCGCTCAAGCTGAAGCACGGCGGCTCGCTCGACGCCACGCTCCAGGACACCTTCCTCGCCATCACCGGCCGCGGGCCTGTCCCGGCCGACGCCGCCCCCGTAGCCGTATAGGACCCCGCATGCTTCTCCACGACACGGCCCTCATCTACGGCCGCTACCTCCGCCAGTCCCTGCGCTCCCGCTTCGCCCTGCTCTTCGGCGTCCTCACGCCCCTGCTGTATCTCCTCTTCTTCGGCCCGCTGCTCACCGATCTGCCGCTGGGCGGGAAGGGCAGCTCGTGGCAGGTGCTCGTGCCCGGTCTGCTGCTCCAACTCGGCTTGTTCGGTGCCCTGTTCGCGGGCTTCATGGTGATCGTCGAGAAGGGGCAGGGGGTGGTGGAGCGGATGCGCGTGACCCCGGTCAGCCGCCTCGCCCTCCTCCTCGGCCGGGTGCTGCGGGACGCCACGGTCTTCGTCTTCCAGGCGGTGCTGCTGGTGCTGGCCGCCCTGGTGATGGGCCTGCGCGCGCCCCTGGCCGGCATCCTCATCGGCTTCGGGTTCGTCGCCCTGCTCACGCTGTCGCTGGCCTCGCTGTCGTACGCGCTCGGGATGAGGGCCCGTACCCCGCAGGAGTTCGGCCCGACGATCAACATGCTGTCGATGCCGTCGATGCTGCTGTCCGGCCTGATGCTGCCGATGTCCCTCGCACCCGGCTGGCTGGACGTGCTCTCGCACTTCGTGCCGTTCCGCTACCTGGTGGACGCGGTGCGCGACGCGTACGTCGGCCGGTACACGAGCACGCACATGCTGTACGGCGTCCTCGTCGCGGTCGGATTCACCGCCCTGTCGGTGACGGTGGGCACACGAGTGTTCCGAACGGCCGGAGCCTAACTACGCTGGCCACATGGTCAATCTGACACGCATCTACACCCGGACCGGCGACCAGGGCACCACCAATCTCGGGGACATGAGCCGGGTGCCCAAGACGGACCTCAGGATCTCCGCGTACGCGGACGCCAACGAGGCCAACGCGGTGATCGGCACCGCCATCGCGCTGGGCGGCCTGGACGAGGAGGTCGTGAAGGTCCTCACCCGTGTCCAGAACGACCTCTTCGACGTGGGCGCCGATCTGTCGACGCCGGTGGTGGAGAACCCCAAGTACCCGCCGCTGAGGGTCGAGCAGTTCTACGTCGACAAGCTGGAGGCGGACTGCGACCGCTTCAACGAGCAGCTGGAGAAGCTGCGCTCCTTCATCCTCCCCGGCGGCACCACGGGCGCGGCCCTGCTGCACCAGGCCTGCACGGTCGTACGACGGGCCGAGCGCTCCACCTGGGCGGCTCTGGAGGTGCACGGCGAGACCATGAACCCGCTCACCGCGACCTACCTCAACCGCCTCTCCGACCTGCTCTTCATTCTGGCGCGGGTCGCGAACAAGGAGGTCGGGGACGTGCTGTGGGTCCCGGGCGGGGAGCGTTAGGGCTCGCGCTTGGGGACCTTCGGGAACAAGGAGTAGCTGGCGGCGATCACCACGTTGATGCCGATCACCCACACCATGCGCAGCTGCCAGGCCCGCAGCGAACCGGTCTCGCCGTCGCCGCCGACGTACCAGACCGCGCCCTGCAGCAGGGCCAGGGCGACGAGCGAGGCCAGGATCCAGCGGCCCGCGACCTTCCACTCGTGGACGGCGCGGGCCGTGCCGTACTTAGGGGGCCGCACCGGCGGGGGGCCGCCGGCGAAGCGATGGGCGACGCGGGCGTCGGCCCACCTGACGGTGGAGTGGCCGAGGCCCACCGTGAAGCCGATGTAGACCGCGGCGAGGCCGTGCCGCCAGTCGGGCTGGGCGCCGTGCTTGAGGTCGATCGCGGTCACCGTGAACAGCACCACCTCCAGCAGCGGCTCGCACAGCAGCAGCGCGAGACCGGTGCGCGGCATCCGCAGCGCGTACCGGAAGACCAGTCCGGCCGCCAGCAGCACCCAGAACGCCACCTCACAGGCGACGATCAGTCCGACGATCACGGCACGCTCCCTTCGCTCACCCCTCAAGGCTTCCGGCTGCAAAAGGCTCGGGCGTCGTCGTCGCAGAGGAACCGGCGGTAAGCGAAAGTTGCAGTTGGGGACCCTTCCCGGGGAGCAGACGGACGGGCCGTGGGCCGTGTTGGATGGGCTCATGCCCCGCACACTCCCCCGCCCCCACCGCGACGACCTGCGCATCGCCGTGGGCGGGCTGCTCGGCGGGGTGCTGATGTGGGCCCTCGGTATGCACCCCCGTGTGCCCTCCGACGGCCTCGTGCTGTGGCGGGCGCCCTGGGGCCCGCTGGTGCCGCTCGCGATGACCGCCGCCTGCGAGCCGCTGCGCCGCATCCGGCCCCGGTTCGGCCTGCTGGTCGGCACCGTGGCGCTCGTCGGGGACACGGTGACCCTGGGCAGCGTCGTCACGGTCGTGCTGTACACGGACCTGGTGTACGCGGCCGTCCTGTACGGCAGCGCGACCGCCGCCCGGCGCATCCCCTGGGTCACCGGGATGCTGACCGTGCTCGGCGGGGTCGTACCCGCCGCTCTCTGGCGCGATCCCCAGGGCCTGCTGATCGGCGTGGGCGTCGGCGTGGTGGCGTTCGCGCCGGCCTCGACCGGCTGGGTGGTGCGCAACCACCGGGACGCGGCCGAGGCCGCCCGGCTGCGAGCCGAACAGACCGCGCTGCTCGCGGAGATGGACCGGACGCAGGCGATCACCGCCGAACGGGCCCGGATGGCACGGGAGTTGCACGACGTGGTGGCCAACCACCTGTCAGCCATCGCCATCCACTCCACGGCCGCGCTCTCCCTCGACGATCCGCAGACCTCCCGGGACGCCCTGGCCGTCGTCCGGGAGAACAGCGTGGAGGGGCTGGCCGAGATGCGCCGCCTGATCGGGATCCTGCGGGACAGCTCCGGCGACCTCGAACCGGCCGCGACCCCGACCCTGGACGGCGTCGGCGCCCTGGTCGCGGGTGCCCGCGCCAACGGCCTGGACGTCAGCCTCGACGCCGTGCACGACCGTGTCCCCGCGCCGGTCGAGCTGGCCGCCTACCGGATCGTGCAGGAGTCGCTGACCAACGCGCTGAAGCACGCGGCGCAGGGGCGCGTCGACATCGCCCTGCGGCAGCAGAGCGACGCCTTGCACGTCCGGGTGACCAGCCCCTACCGGCCCGGCGACCGCCCGCGCGCCCCCGGCTCGGGCTCCGGCCTCACCGGCATGCGCGAGCGGGCCGCGCTGCTCGGCGGCAGCTTCGCGGCCGGACCCGAGCACGGGCTGTGGACCGTGCGCGCCGCTCTTCCGCTCACCGAAGGAGACCCCGCATGATTCGCGTGCTGGTGGCCGAGGACCAGTCCGCCGTCCGCGCCGGGCTCGTGCTCATCCTGGGCAGCGCGCCCGACATCGAGGTGGCCGGGGAGGCGGCGGACGGGGAGCGGGCGGTCGAAGTGGCCCGGGAACTGCGTCCGGACGTGGTGCTGATGGACGTTCAGATGCCGCGACTCGACGGGGTGTCGGCGACCCGGCAGATCGTCGCGGAGCAACTCGCGGACGTCCTGGTGCTGACCACCTTCGACCTCGACGAGTACGTGTTCGGCGCGCTGCGGGCGGGCGCGGCCGGGTTTCTGCTGAAGAACACCGAGGCGCGGGATCTGCTGGCGGCGGTGCGGACGGTGGCGCGCGGGGAGGGGATCGTCGCGCCCGCGGTCACCCGGCGGCTGATCGCGGAGTTCGCCGCGCAGCCGGCGCGGGTCGCGAAGGCCGACCCGGCCGTGCTGGACGGTCTCACCCGGCGTGAGCGCGAGGTGCTGGCGCACATCGGCGAGGGGCTGTCCAACGCCGAGATCGCGAGGCGGCTGGAGATGGCGGAGGGCACGGTGAAGACGCACGTCAGTCGGCTGCTGGCCAAGCTGGAGCTACGCAGCCGGGTGCAAGCCGCCGTGCTGGCGCAGGAGTTGGGGATCCACTCGAACTGAGGGGCGAGTGGTCCAGACCTATTGACCTGTGGTCCAGACCTTTCTATTCTCGCGGCACCGCGGGCGTGAAGGCTCAGTCATGCCCCTGACATCCCCGATAAAGAGGGAGGCGCAGCATGCGCTTCAGACACAGAGCCGCGGCAGGGTTCGCGACCCTGTTGCTCCCCCTGGCCGGCCTGGTCGGTCTCGCGGGCCCCGCCGAGGCCGCGACGAACGCCACCGCCACTTACACCAAGACCAGCGACTGGGGAACCGGCTTCGGCGGTCAGTGGACCATCAAGAACACCGGTACCAGCAGCATCAGTTCCTGGACGGTCGAGTGGGACTTCCCCTCCGGCACGTCCGTCACCTCCGCGTGGGACGCGGACGTCACCAACTCCGGCACCCACTGGACCGCCAAGAACAAGTCCTACAACGGCACCCTCGCCCCGGGCGCCTCCGTCTCCTTCGGCTTCAACGGCGCCGGCTCGGGCTCGCCGAGCAACTGCAAGCTCAACGGCGACAGTTGTGACGGTACGACGGCTCCGGGCGACGCGGCCCCCTCGGCACCGGGCACTCCCACCGCCTCTTCCGTCACCGACACCTCGGTGAAGCTCAGCTGGAGCGCGGCCACCGACGACAAGGGCATCAAGAACTACGACGTGCTGCGCGACGGCAAGGTCGTCTCCACCGTGACCACGACGTCGTACACGGACACCGGCCTGACCGCCGGCACCGACTACTCCTACACCGTGCAGGCCCGCGACACCGCCGACCAGACCGGCCCGGTCAGCGGCGCGGTCGCGGTCCACACCACGGGAGGCGGCACCACTCCCCCGCCCACCGGCGGCTCCAAGGTCAAGCTCGGCTACTTCACCGAGTGGGGCATCTACGGCCGCAACTACAACGTCAAGAACCTGGTGACCTCCGGCTCGGCGTCGAAGATCACGCACATCAACTACGCCTTCGGCAACGTCACGAACGGCCAGTGCGCGATCGGCGACTCCTACGCCGACTACGACAAGGCGTTCACCGCCGACCAGTCCGTCAGCGGGGTCGCCGACACCTGGGACCAGCCGCTGCGCGGCAACTTCAACCAGCTGCGCGAGCTGAAGGCCAAGTACCCGAACCTCAAGGTGCTGTGGTCCTTCGGCGGCTGGACCTGGTCCGGCGGCTTCGGGCAGGCAGCGGCCAACCCGACCGCCTTCGCGCAGTCCTGCTACAACCTGGTCAAGGACCCGCGCTGGGCCGATGTCTTCGACGGCATCGACATCGACTGGGAGTACCCGAACGCCTGTGGTCTGTCCTGTGACACCAGCGGGGCGGCGGCCTTCAAGAACGTGATGGCCGCGCTGCGCGCCAAGTTCGGCTCCTCCGCCCTGGTCACGGCCGCGGTCACCGCGGACGGCTCCGCCGGCGGCAAGATCGAGTCCGCCGACTACGCGGGCGCCGCCCAGTACGTCGACTGGTACAACGTGATGACGTACGACTTCTTCGGCGCCTGGGACGCCAAGGGCCCGACGGCCCCGCACTCCCCGCTCACCTCGTACAGCGGCATCCCGAAGGCGGGCTTCACCACCGCCGACGCGATGGCCAAGTACAAGGCGATCGGCGTCCCCGCGAACAAGCTGCTCATCGGCATCGGCTTCTACGGCCGCGGCTGGACCGGCGTCACCCAGGACGCCCCGGGCGGCACGGCCACGGGCCCGGCGGCGGGCACGTACGAGCAGGGCATCGAGGACTACAAGGTGCTCAAGACGTCCTGCCCGGCCACCGGCACCATCGCGGGCACGGCGTACGCGCACTGCGGCAGCAACTGGTGGTCGTACGACACCCCCGCCACCATCGCGACGAAGATGGCGTGGGCCAGGAACCAGGGCCTCGGCGGCGCGTTCTTCTGGGAGTTCAGCGGTGACACCAGCAACGGCGAGCTGGTGAGCGCCATCAACAGCAATCTGTAGAAGAACGCCTAAGCGACATTGACGCGCTGACCGGGCGGGGCTGCCTCCAGCCACGCGAGAAATCCGGTCAGCGCGTCTTCGCTCATGGCGAGTTCGAGGCGCGTGCCCCGGTGCGTACAGGCGAGGACGACCGAATCGGAGAGCAGCGCCAGCTCCTCCTCGCCCTCGGGCAGGCGGCGGCCGGACACCTCGATCTGGGCCCGCTCCAGGATCCTGCGCGGCCGGAAGGCGTACGAGAAGACCCGGTACCACTCGATGCGGTCACCGTTGTAGCGGGCGACGCCGTAGCTCCAGCCCTTGCCGTTGGCGTCCGGTTTCTCGGCGACGTCCCAGCGCAGCGAACAGTCGAAGGTGCCGCCCGAACGCTGGATCAGCCTGCGGCGCAGACCGAACAGGAACAGACCCACCACCACGAGCGCGATCACGATCCCGCACACAGTCAGAGCGAGGACCATCGGCACCGACCTCCTCGTCTCCTAGGCACTGGAACTGAATCCGGAACTACGTCTGCGTCTGTAACTGAGTAATGAAAAGGAAAAGCCACCCGTATCTGCCTCAGCCGCGACCGGCACCGGATTGCTCCGGGCCGGCCGCGGCTGAGTGACGTCAACGCGCCGCGCGCTGGGTTCAGCGCGCCGCCGCCGCACGCAGGCGGACGTCCGCACGGCGCTCGGCGGCGGCGTCGCCCTCCGCCTTCGCGCGCTCCAGCTCGCGCTCGACGCGCTGGACATCGATCTCGTCCGCCAGCTCGGCGATCTCGGCCAGCAGCGACAGCTTGTTGTCCGCGAACGAGATGAAACCGCCGTGCACCGCGGCAACGACCGTTCCACCATCACTCGTACGGATGGTCACCGGGCCCGACTCCAGCACACCGAGCAGCGGCTGGTGACCGGGCATGACGCCGATGTCGCCGGACGTGGTGCGCGCGACGACCAGGGTGGCCTCGCCGGACCAGACCTGGCGGTCGGCGGCGACCAGCTCGACGTGCAGCTCAGCAGCCAAGGGTGGCTCCTCGGGTCACCACCCGGCGGTTCTGCCGGGTGTTGGTTACAAGTCTAGTGGGCGTGAGAGAGGGGGCGGGGACGTGCCCGCCCCCTCACGACTCAGGCAGGTGCCGGAGTCAGGAGACGCCCAGCTCCTTCGCGTTCTGCTTCAGGTCCTCAAGACCACCGCACATGAAGAACGCCTGCTCCGGGAAGTGGTCGTACTCACCGTCGATGATCGCGTTGAAGGCCGCGATCGACTCGTCCAGCGGGACGTCCGAACCGTCGACGCCGGTGAACTGCTTGGCGACGTGGGTGTTCTGGGACAGGAAGCGCTCCACGCGACGGGCACGGTGGACAACGAGCTTGTCCTCCTCGCCCAGCTCGTCGATACCGAGGATCGCGATGATGTCCTGGAGGTCCTTGTACTTCTGGAGGACCGTCTTCACGCGCATGGCCGCGTTGTAGTGGTCCGCCGCGATGTAGCGCGGGTCCAGGATCCGGGACGTGGAGTCCAGCGGGTCCACGGCCGGGTAGATGCCCTTCTCGGAGATCGGACGGGACAGAACCGTCGTCGCGTCGAGGTGGGCGAAGGTGGTGGCCGGGGCCGGGTCGGTCAGGTCGTCCGCGGGGACGTAGATCGCCTGCATCGAGGTGATCGAGTGACCACGGGTCGAGGTGATGCGCTCCTGGAGGAGGCCCATCTCGTCGGCCAGGTTCGGCTGGTAACCCACCGCGGACGGCATACGGCCGAGCAGCGTGGAGACCTCGGAACCGGCCTGCGTGAAGCGGAAGATGTTGTCGATGAAGAACAGCACGTCCTGCTTCTGGACGTCACGGAAGTACTCGGCCATGGTGAGGCCGGCCAGCGCGACGCGCAGACGGGTGCCCGGGGGCTCGTCCATCTGACCGAAGACGAGCGCGGTCTTGTCGATGACGCCCGAGTCGGACATCTCCTCGATGAGGTCGTTGCCCTCACGGGTGCGCTCACCGACACCGGCGAACACGGAGACACCGTCGTGGTTGTTGGCGACGCGGTAGATCATCTCCTGGATGAGCACCGTCTTGCCGACGCCGGCGCCGCCGAACAGACCGATCTTGCCGCCCTTGACGTACGGGGTCAGCAGGTCGATGACCTTGACACCGGTCTCGAACATCTCGGTCTTCGACTCGAGCTCGTCGAAGTTCGGGGCCTTGCGGTGGATGCCCCAGCGCTCGCCGTCGTACTGCTCGTCGACGTTCAGCACCTCACCGAGGGTGTTGAACACCTTACCCTTGGTGAAGTCACCGACGGGCACCGTGATGGAGTTGCCGGTGTCCGAGACCGAGGCCTGGCGGACCAGACCGTCGGTGGGCTGCATGGAGATGGTGCGGACCAGGCCGTCACCCAGGTGCTGGGCGACCTCCAGGGTCAGCGTCTTCTTCTCGCCGGCGTTGGCCGGGTCGGCCACCTCGACGTGAAGGGCGTTGTAGATCTCCGGCATCGCGTCGACGGGGAACTCCACGTCGACGACCGGGCCGATGACCCGGGCGACGCGGCCCGTAGCCGTCGCGGTCTCAACAGTGGTGGTCATTATCGGTCACTCCCCGCGGTCGCGTCGGCCAGGGCGCTGGCGCCACCGACGATCTCGCTGATTTCCTGGGTGATTTCGGCCTGGCGGGCCGCGTTGGCAAGACGGGAGAGCGTGTTGATCAGCTCGCCCGCGTTGTCGGTGGCCGACTTCATCGCGCGCCGCGTGGCGGCGTGCTTCGAAGCGGCCGACTGGAGCAGCGCGTTGTAGATGCGGCTCTCCACGTAGCGCGGCAGCAGGGCGTCGAGGACGTCCTCCGCCGAGGGCTCGAAGTCGTACAGCGGAAGGATCTCGCCCTTGTGGGCGACCTCCTCCGCGACCTCTTCGAGGCGCAGCGGCAGCAGCCGGGCGTCGAGCGCCGTCTGCGTCATCATCGAGACGAACTCGGTGAAGACGATGTGGAGTTCGTCCACGCCGCCGTCGGCCGTGTTCTTCTCGATGGCCTCGATCAGAGGCTCCGCCACCTTCTTGGCGTCAGCGTACGACGGCTCGTCCGTGAAGCCCGTCCACGACTCCGCGACCTTGCGCTCACGGAAGTTGTAGTGGGCGACACCGCGCCGGCCGACGATGTACGTGTCGACCTGCTTGCCCTCGCGCTCCAGGCGCTCGGTCAGCTGCTCCGCCGCCTTGATGGCGTTGGAGTTGAAGGCGCCGGCCAGACCGCGGTCGCTCGTGAGGAGCAGGACCGCGGCGCGGGCCGGGTTCTCCGCCTCCGTGGTGAGCGGGTGCTTGGTGTTCGAACCCGTACCGACCGCCGTGACCGCGCGCGTCAGCTCGGTCGCGTACGGCGTGGAGGCCGCCACCTTGCGCTGCGCCTTGACGACGCGCGAGGCGGCGATCATCTCCATCGCCTTGGTGATCTTCTTGGTCGCGCTGACGGATCGGATGCGACGCTTGTAGACCCGGAGCTGGGCTCCCATGAGTCAGGTCCCTTCCTTACGTCACTTGGCGGCAGCGGCAGGAGTGTCCTCGCCGAGCAGCTTGCCGTCCGAGGTCTCGAACTGCTTCTTGAACGCGGCCACGGCGTCGTCGATCGCCTGGATCGTGTCGTTGGACATCTTGGCGCCCTCACGGATGGAGGTGAGCAGACCCGACTCCTGGCGGTGCAGGTAGTCCAGCAGCTCCCGCTCGAAGCGGCGGATGTCGGCGACCGGGACCTCGTCCATACGGCCGTTGGTGCCGGCCCAGACGGAGACGACCTGGTCCTCGGTGGCCATCGGCTGGTACTGGTCCTGCTTCAGCAGCTCGACCATGCGCTGACCGCGCTCCAGCTGGGCCTTGGAAGCCGCGTCCAGGTCGGAACCGAAGGCGGCGAACGCCTCCAGCTCACGGAACTGGGCGAGGTCGACACGCAGACGACCGGAGACCTGGCGCATCGCCTTGTGCTGCGCGGAACCACCGACTCGGGAGACGGAGATACCGACGTTCAGCGCGGGACGCTGACCGGCGTTGAACAGGTCCGACTCCAGGAAGCACTGGCCGTCGGTGATGGAGATGACGTTGGTCGGGATGAACGCCGAGACGTCGTTGGCCTTGGTCTCGACGATCGGCAGACCGGTCATCGAGCCGGCGCCCATGTCGTCGGAGAGCTTGGCGCAGCGCTCCAGCAGACGGGAGTGCAGGTAGAAGACGTCACCCGGGTAGGCCTCACGGCCCGGCGGGCGGCGCAGCAGCAGGGACACGGCGCGGTAGGCGTCGGCCTGCTTCGAGAGGTCGTCGAAGATGATGAGGACGTGCTTGCCCTCGTACATCCACTGCTGACCGATGGCCGAACCGGTGTACGGCGCCAGGTACTTGAAGCCGGCCGGGTCGGACGCCGGGGCGGCGACGATGGTCGTGTACTCCAGGGCGCCGTTCTCCTCCAGCGCGCGGCGCACGCCGGCGATGGTGGAGCCCTTCTGGCCGATGGCGACGTAGATGCAGCGGACCTGCTTCTTCGGGTCGCCCGAGCGCCAGTTGTCGCGCTGGTTGATGATCGTGTCGACGGCCAGGGCGGTCTTGCCGGTCTGGCGGTCACCGATGATCAGCTGACGCTGACCACGGCCGATCGGGGTCATCGCGTCGACGGCCTTGTAGCCGGTCTCCATCGGCTCGTGCACCGACTTGCGCTGCATGACCGTGGGGGCCTGCAGCTCAAGGGCGCGGCGGCCGGACGTCTCGACCTCGCCGAGGCCGTCGATCGGGTTGCCGAGCGGGTCGACAACACGGCCGAGGTAGCCCTCGCCGACCGCGACGGAGAGCACCTCACCGGTGCGCGTGACCGGCTGACCCTCCTCGATGCCGCTGAACTCACCGAGGACGATGGCGCCGATCTCGCGCTCTTCCAGGTTGAGCGCGAGGCCGAGGGTGCCGTCCTCGAACTTCAGCAGTTCGTTGGCCATGGCCGAGGGCAGGCCCTCGACCTTCGCGATGCCGTCGCCGGCAAGGGTGACCGTACCGACCTCCTCGCGCGAGGCCGCGTCCGGCTTGTACGACTGGACGAAGTTCTCCAGCGCGTCCCGGATCTCCTCCGGCCGGATCGTGAGCTCCGCCATCTGGGTTCCCTGCTCTCCTTGTTGGGCCCGAAGTTTCACTTTGGGGGGATGGGGACTCCCCCCTGAAAGAGGTGAATCCTCTGCACGGCCCAACCAGGGCCGTAAGTACTTACTGCTTTTCTCGAAATACCGAGGTGCTGCTAGCTCGCCATGCGGCGGGCCGCGTCCTCCAGCCGGTCCGCGACGGAACCGTTGATGACCTCGTCACCGACCTGCACCCGGATCCCGCCGACGACCTCGGGGTCGACGTCGAGGTTGAGGTGCATCCGACGGCCGTAGAGCTTGGTCAGGGCGGCGCCGAGGCGCTGCTTCTGGCCATCACTCAGCGGCACCGCCGAGGTGACGACTGCGACCATGCGGTCCCGGCGCTCGGCGGCGAGCTTGGACAGGGACTCCAGTCCCGACTCCAGGCTACGTCCACGCGGCGCGGTCACGAGGCGCGTCACCAGACGCTCGGTGGCCGGCTTCGCCCGCCCGCCCAGCAGCCGGCGCAGCAGCTCGGTCTTGGCCGAGGTGCCGGCGGCGCGGTCGGTCAGCGCGGCGCGCAGGTCGGTGTTGGAGGAGACGATCCGGCTGAACCGGAACAGCTCGTCCTCCACGTCGTCCAGCGTGCCCGACTTCTCCGCGGCGGTGAGGTCGGCGATGTCCGCCAGCTGCTCCAGCGCGTCGACCAGGTCGCGGGGCTGCGACCAGCGAGCGCGGGCCATCCCGGACACCAGGTCGGCGGTGGTACCGCTGACCTGGCCGCCGATCAGGCGCTGGACCAGCTCCGCCTTGGCCTCTGCGGGCTGCGCCGGGTCGGTGAGGGCCCGACGCAGGCCGGCCTCGCGGTCGAGCAGCGCGGTGACGGCCGCCAGCTCGTCCGCGAGCTGTACGGCGTCCACGGACGTGGAGTCCGTCAGCGCGTCGAGACGCTCACGTGCGGCTGCCAGGGCCTCGCGGCTCGCTCCGTTCATCGCGTGGCCTCGGCCTTCTCCTCAAGCTCGTCGAGGAAGCGGTCGATCACACGGCTCTGGCGGGCGTGGTCCTCGAGGGACTCCCCGACGAGCTTGCCGGCCAGCTCCGTGGCGAGCGTGCCGACGTCCTGCCGGAGCGCCTGCGCGGCGGCCTTGCGGTCGGCGTCGATCTGCGTGTGACCGGCGGCGACGATCTCCTCGCGCTGCCGCTGGCCCTCGGCCCGCATCTCGGCGATGAGCGCGGCACCCTGCTCCTGCGCCTCCTGGCGCAGACGCGCGGCTTCGTGCCGGGCCTCGGCGAGCTGGGCCTTGTACTGCTCAAGGACGCTCTGGGCCTCGACCTTCATGGCGTCGGCCTCTTCGATGCCGCCTTCGATCGCCGCTCGACGCTCCTCCAGAACCTTGTTGATGTTCGGAAGCAGCTTCTTCCAGAAGAAGAAGAACACGATGGCGAAGGCGATGGTGCCGACGAGCAGCTCGGGACCGGCCGGAACGAGCGGGTTCTGCTCTTCCTCGGCCGCCAGCTGTACCAGGTTGGCGATCACATCAGTGCCTTTCGTCGTTTCGTGTCGGGTAAGGGGTGATTACTTACCGAACACGAACGGCATAACGATGCCGATGAGGGCGAGCGCCTCACAGAAGGCGAAGCCCAGGATCTGGTTGGCGCGGATCAGACCGGCCGCCTCGGGCTGGCGGGCCAGGGCCTGGGTGCCGTTACCGAAGATGATGCCGACGCCGACGCCGGGGCCGATCGCAGCGAGGCCGTAGCCGATCGAGCCGACGGAGCCGTGGACACCAGCGGTGGCGGCAAGGGTCTCAAGAGCAGCGGACATGCCGGTTCTTCCTTCTCTTTCATGGACCGGTGGGGGTTGGCCACCGGACGGCTGGGGGTTGAGGGCGGGTGGTTCGGCTCAGTGGTGCTCGGCCAGAGCACCCTGAATGTACGAGCAGGCAAGGAGTACGAAGACGTACGCCTGGACGGCCTGTACGAAAAGCTCGAAGCCGATCATCGCAAGCGTCATCACGAAGGAGACGCCGGCAGCCGGGACCATCCAGCTGTTCATCAGGTACCAGGAGGCGACGGTGAACATCACCAGCATCAGGTGACCGGCGAACATGTTGGCGAACAGTCGCACCGCGTGGGTGAAGGGCCGCACGAACAGGTTCGAGAGGAACTCGATCAGCATGACCAGCGGCAGCACCGCGCCGAGCGACTTGTCGTAGCCCGTGACGTTCTTGAAGAAGCCCACGAAGCCGTGGCGCTTGAACGTCAGACCGACCCAGAGGATCCACACGATCGCGGCCAGGACCATCGGGAAGGCGATGACCGAGGAGACCGGGAACTGGGCCAGCGGGATCACGGACCAGATGTTCATGATCCAGACGAAGAAGAAGAGGGAGACCATGAACGGCACCCACTTCTCGCCCTCGCGCTTGCCGAGGGTCTCGTAGACGATGCCGCGGCGGACGAAGTCGTAGCCGGCCTCGCCGATCATCTGGAGCTTGCCCGGGACGACCTTGGCCTTACCGAAGGCCGTCGAGAAGAACAGGACGACGAGCGCGGAGGTGACGAGCGCGAGCAGCATCACCTTGTTGAACTCGAACCCGCCGACGGTGGCCATGGGCTTGAACAGGAAGGAGTGCAGGCCCGGAGCCGGAAAGCCACACCCGTTGTCGGACATGATCCGACAACTCCAGTCAAAGGCGAGCTGGTTCTGGTCAGCACTCACCGCGGGCTCCTTCGGCGTGACGCATAGGTTCGGCAACCTCGTTGTGTCGGCGCGGCACACGGCCGCGGATCGGCACCGGACAGGTGTTACGGATGTGGGGGCGGCTGGGGGGCATCGAGCCTCGCGATTGAGCAGGCGTCAGCTCAGATGCCCGCGCCCGCGATGCCGCAGTTGGCACCGGACGATAGCAGGAGATCTCGCAAGCCTTTATCCCGCCCCTACCCCTCACGACGACGGCCCTGTCTTCTCGGGCTTCTCACTCTTCTCGGAGTCCGGGTCGATGTAGAAGATCTTGGCCTTCATGTGCGCGCGAGCTTGCGCGGCCATCCACACGACCGTCGCGACGACGAGCGCCACAGCGAACGCCTTCGCGTTGAAGAGGGAGGTGTCCTTGAAAACAGCGACGAAGATCAGGAGGAGCAGCAGCTGCGCGACGTAGAGCATCAGCCCCATCATCTGGAACAGCTGCGGGAGCGTTTTTGCCGTCCACTGGAGCACGTACAGGCCGATTCCCATGAACAGGATGGCCAGCAGTGTGCCGACGGCCGCACCGAGCGCGCCCTTGCCCCCCGCGACCGCGGCGCTCACGGCGACGGCGATCACGCCGGCAGCCGCTGTGGGCACAGCGATCTGCGCAAGGTTCCGGACGTCTTTGGACGGCATGGCGGCAACTCCGCTTTCACAGGGGGGCAGGTGTCGTCATGGACGAGCGTAGTCCCGGGCTGAGTGATCGAGATCTCACACCAAAGGACCGTCGCACTCGGGTCCTTCGGCTCTCTCCGGGGTTCTCGTGAACCGTATCACAAACTATTTGATGAGGTCTTTACCTGGTGGCTGTGCTGACTGTCACACATGAGAGTGACAGTGCGCGTCTGTGCAAAAACCGGGTTCACTTGTCTGGTATTGGGGGAGTTTGCTCCCCCATGAGTCGGCAATGCTCTAGTCAGATTCTTACCTTGGTGGGCTTAGCGCCGGTCAAGGAAACGCGAACGGGGGCCCACCGCGGTCGCCCCGTTGACGGCCCGCATCCCGGCGCTGACGGGGGCGCGCTCCTCGGCCTCCGCGGCGATCCCCGGGGCCTGCTGCACGTTCTCCTGGGCCTGCGGCGCGGTCTCCTGGACCTGCTGCGCGGGCGCCTCGGCGGCGCTCCGGCGCCTCCGGTAGCGCGGCGGCACGAACCGCTCCGCCCAGCGCGGGGCGCGCGGCGTGAAGCGCGGCAGCAGGAGCAGCACCAGGCCCACCGCGCTGAGGAACACCACACCCAGCCCGATCCACATCGACGCCGAGTTGACCGAGTAGGCGAGCGCGCCGAAAGCGATCAGGGCCGACCAGAAGTACATGATCAGCACGGCCCGGCTGTGCGAGTGCCCGATCTCCAGCAGCCGGTGGTGCAGATGCCCCCGGTCCGCGGCGAACGGCGACTGGCCGCGCCAGGTGCGGCGGACGATGGCCAGGACGAGGTCGGCGGCCGGTACGGCGATGATCGTGAGCGGCAGCAGCAGCGGGATGTACACCGGCACCGTCTGGTGGACCGCCGCCTTCTCCGAACCCGTGAACAGGGCGAGGGCGTCCGGGTCGAGCTGGCCCGTGATGGAGATCGCGCCCGCGGCCAGCACCAGGCCGATCAGCATCGAGCCCGAGTCACCCATGAAGATCCGCGCCGGGTGCATGTTGTGCGGCAGGAAGCCCAGGCACATGCCCACCAGGATCGCCGAGAACAGCGTTCCCGGGGCCGCGGCCTCGATGCCGTACGAGTACCAGATCCGGTACGAGTAGAGGAAGAACGCCGTCGCCGCGATGCCGACCATGCCCGCCGCGAGCCCGTCCAGACCGTCCACGAAGTTCACCGCGTTGATCGTGATGACGACCAGGGCGACCGTGAGCAGGGTGCCCTGCCACTGGGTCAGCGCCACGTTGCCGACGCCCGGGATGGGCAGCCACAGGATCGTCAGACCCTGCATGACCATCACGCCGGCGGCGATCATCTGACCGCCCAGCTTGATCAGCGCGTCGATCTCGAACTTGTCGTCCAGGACGCCGATCAGCCAGATCAGCGCGGCTCCGGAGAGCAGGGCCCGCGGCTCGTTCGACTTCGCGAAGACCTCGTTGAGGTTGGTGAGGTGGTCCGCCACCAGCAGGCCCGCGCACAGCCCGAAGAACATGGCGATCCCGCCGAGGCGCGGAGTGGGTTCCCGGTGCACGTCACGCGCCCGGATCTCCGGCATGGCTCCGGCCACGATCGCGAACTTCCGTACCGGCCCTGTCAGCAGATACGTCACCGCGGCCGTGATGCAGAGCGTCAGCAGGTATTCACGCACGGGCTTCCCCACAGGTCTCGCTGGCCATCACAGCCCCACACCCTAGCGATGCGCGCATATGGATGAGGACTTCCGGGTAGCGACGATGGTTGCACGTGAGGCTGTGCGTCACGCTCCGCACCGGGGTCCACGCGACTGCGCCTACCCCCGATCAGCGCGGATACGGCGGAAAACGCCCGGTCAGCGCACGTACCTCGGCCCGCGCCGTGGCAGGATCCGTCTCCTCGCGCAGCACCTCCGTGAGCAGTGCGCCGATCCGCTCCATCTCGGGCTCCCCCATGCCCTGCGTGGTCACCGCGGCCGTACCGAGCCTGAGGCCGCGGTTGTCGCCGTGCGGCAGCGCGCAGCAGTCCATGACGAGGCCGGCGGCGGCGAGCCGGCCGCGCGCGGTGCGGCCGTCCACGCCGAGCGGGGCGGTGTCGGCGGTGATCAGATGGGTGTCCGTGCCGCCGGTGGTGACGGCGAGCCCCTCCGCGGCCAGCCGGGCCGCGAGCACCCGCGCGTTGGCGACCACCTGATGGGCGTACGCACCGAACGCAGGGGTCGCCGCCTCGCCGAACGCGACGGCCTTGGCGGCGATGGTGTGCATCTGGGCGCCGCCCTGCGTGAAGGGGAACACGGCCCGGTCGACGCGCCCGGCCAGCTCGGCACCGCACAGCAGCATCCCGCCGCGCGGGCCGCGCAGCACCTTGTGGGTGGTCGCGCAGACGACGTCCGCGTACGGCACGGGGTTGGGCGCGGCTCCCCCGGCGACCAGGCCGATGGGGTGCGCCGCGTCCGCGATGAGATACGCCCCGACCTCGTCGGCGACCTCCCGGAAGAAGGCGTAGTCGATGTGCCGGGGATAGGCGATCGAGCCGCACACGATGGCCTTCGGCCGGTGCGCGCGGGCCAGGGTGCGCACCTGGTCGTGGTCGATGAGCCCGGTCTCCGCGTCGACGCCGTAGCCGACGAAGTCGAACCAGCGCCCCGAGAAATTGGCGGGCGAACCGTGCGTGAGGTGACCGCCGTACGCCAGCCCCAGCGCGAGGACGGTGTCACCGGGGCGCAGCAGGGCGGCGTACGCGGCCAGCACCGCCGACGAGCCCGAGTGGGCCTGCACATTGGCGTGTTCGGCGCCGAACAGGGCCCTGGCCCGGTCGACCGCGAGGCGCTCGGCGACGTCCACGATCTCGCAGCCGCCGTGGTGCCGGGCGCCCGGATAGCCCTCCGCGTACTTGTTGGCGAGCGGCGAGCCGAGCGCGGCCAGCACGGCCGGGGAGGTGAAGTTCTCGGCTGCGATCAGCTGGAGCGTCGTCGACTGCCGGCGCAGCTCCCCGAGCAGGATCTCGGCCAGCTCCGGATCCTGCCGCCGCAGGACATCGGTCTCGGGAACAGTGGTGACCGACATGACGGACTCCGGGCGGTCGACGGTGACGTACCCCCAATGTAGGCCCGCCCCGACCGCCCCGCGCGACCATTACGCCCGCGCGGGAACCCCCGTCAACGCCGTCACCACCGGATCCAGCGCCTCATGTATCTCGTCGCCGACCGAGCGGAAGAACGGCAGCGGTGCCCCGTACGGGTCGTACACCTCGTCCGCCTCCGCCGTCGGGGCCAGCAGCCAGCCGCGCAGGGCCGCGGCGGCGCGGACCAGGGCGCGGGCGCGCAGGACCACGCCGTCCTCCAGGGGCGGCAGGGTGGCCGGGTCTATCGCGCGGACCAGGCGGGTGAACTCCTTCAGGGTGAAGGTGCGCAGGCCCGCCGAGTGGCCCATGGAGATGACCTGGGCGCGGTGGTCGCGGGTGGCGGTCAGGACCAGGTCGGCCTTGATGACGTGCTCGTCGAGCAGTTCCCGGCCGACGAAGCCGGAGGCGTCCGCGCCGAAGTCGGCGAGGACCGTCTCCGCGTTCTCCTCCATGGGCGCGCCCTCGTGGCCCCAGGTGCCCGCGCTCGTCACGACCAGCCCGCCGCCGAGCACGCCGAGCCGCTCGGCCACGAAATGCCGGGTCAGCCGCTCGGTGATCGGCGAGCGGCACACATTGCCGGTGCTGACGTGGAGGATGTGGAAGGTGTCACGCGGAAACCCGAAGGTCGTGGTCTGCTCCGCCTCGCGTTCCCCGTTGCCTATGCCACGCCCCGCTTCAGGGGGTGTCAATTCGCCACCTCGAGGTCGGGTACGACCTTCCGCAGCTCGTCCGGCGAGATCGCGCCCTCGCGCAGCAGCACCGGCACCTCGCCGGAGACGTCCACGATGGACGACGGAATGTTGGCGGGCGTGGGGCCGCCGTCGAGGTAGACGGAGACGGAGTCGCCGAGCATCTCCTGGGCGGCGCCGCAGGTCTCCGGCGCCGGGTGCCCGGTGAGGTTCGCGGAGGAGACCGCCATCGGGCCGACCTCCGTGAGCAACTCGATGGCGACGGGGTGCAGCGGCATGCGGACGGCCACCGTGCCGCGCGTGTCGCCCAGGTCCCACTGGAGGGAGGGCTGGTGCTTGGCGACCAGCGTCAGCGCGCCCGGCCAGAACGCGTCGACCAGGTCCCAGGCCAGCTCGGAGAAGTTCGTGACGAGGCCGTGCAGCGTGTTCGGGGAGCCGATGAGGACAGGGGTGGGCATGCTGCGGCCCCGGCCCTTGGCGGCGAGCAGATCCGCGACGGCGTCCGAGGAGAACGCGTCGGCGCCGATGCCGTACACGGTGTCGGTCGGCAGCACCACCAGTTCGCCCCGGCGGACGGCGGACGCGGCCTCGCGCAGACCCGTCGTGCGGTCGGTCGAGTCGTTGGTGTCGTATCGCCGTGCCATGTCTAGCGGGCCTCCTCGTACACGAAATGCGGGACTTCGGAAATGACTGCCGTCGGGGTGCTCACGGCAGCGCCCTGCGGGCGGTCGCGAACCGGGGGCGGTTGTTGAGGTCGGGGTGGTCGGCCGCGTCGGCCCAGCCCAGCTCCTCGGTGAAGATCCACGGCACCTGCCCGCCCTGGGTGTCGGCGTGTTCGATGACGACGACGCCGCCGGGGCGCAGCAGCCGGTGCGCGGTGCGTTCCAGGCCCCGGATGAGGTCCAGGCCGTCCTCGCCGGAGAACAGCGCCAGCTCCGGGTCGTAGTCGCGGGCCTCGGGGGCGACGTACTCCCACTCGGTGAGCGGGATGTACGGCGGGTTGGAGATGACCAGGTCGACCTGGCCGTCGAGGTCCGGGAAGGCGTCCAGGGCGTTCCCCTGGCGCAGGTCGACCCTGGACCCCTCCACGTTCTTCCGCGTCCACACCAGGGCGTCCTCGGACAGCTCCACGGCGTGCACGCGCGAGCGCGGGACCTCCTGGGCGAGGGCGAGCGCGATGGCGCCGGAGCCGGTGCACAGGTCGACGATGCACGGCTCGACCACGTCCATGGCGCGCACGGCGTCTATGGCCCAGCCGACCACGGACTCGGTCTCCGGGCGCGGCACGAACACCCCCGGGCCGACCTGGAGTTCCAGGTACCGGAAGTAGGCCCGCCCGGTGATGTGCTGGAGCGGCTCACGCTGCTCGCGGCGGGCGATGACCTCCCAGTACCGAGCGTCGAAGTCCGCGTCCTTCACGGAGTGGAGTTCGCCGCGTTTCACCCCGTGCACGAACGCGGCCAGCTCCTCCGCGTCGGTGCGCGGCGAGGGCACGCCTGCGTCGGCCAGCCGCTGGGTGGCCTGCGCCACCTCAGCGAGCAGCAGACTTCGGTTGCTTGAGGGGCGCCCCCCAATGGATTGCTGCACGCATGCCCTCCGGAAGTACTCGTACGTGCCTTACGCGGCTGCGAGCTTCGCCGCCGAGTCGGCGTCGACGCAGGCCTGGATCACCGCGTTGAGGTCGCCGTCCAGGACCTGGTCCAGGTTGTACGCCTTGAAGCCGACGCGGTGGTCCGAAATGCGGTTCTCCGGGAAGTTGTAGGTGCGGATCTTCTCGGAGCGGTCGACGGTGCGGACCTGGCTGCGGCGGGCGTCGGCGGCCTCCCGCTCGGCCTCCTCCTGCGCCGCGGCGAGCAGCCTGGAGCGCAGGATACGCATCGCCTGCTCCTTGTTCTGGAGCTGGCTCTTCTCGTTCTGGCAGGAGGCGACGACGCCGGTCGGCAGGTGCGTGATGCGCACGGCGGAGTCGGTGGTGTTGACGGACTGGCCGCCGGGCCCGGAGGACCGGTAGACGTCGATGCGCAGATCGTTGGGGTTGATCTCGACTTCGACCTCTTCGGCCTCGGGGGTCACCAGGACGCCCGCCGCCGAGGTGTGGATCCGTCCCTGCGACTCGGTCGCGGGCACGCGCTGCACGCGGTGCACGCCGCCCTCGTACTTCAGCCGGGCCCAGACACCCTGGCCGGGCTCGGTGGCGCCCTGGCCGCCCTTGGTCTTCACGGCGACCTGGACGTCCTTGTAGCCGCCCAGCTCGGACTCGGTGGCGTCGATGATCTCGGTCTTCCAGCCGATGCGCTCGGCGTACCGCAGGTACATGCGCAGCAGGTCACCGGCGAACAGCGCCGACTCGTCACCGCCGGCACCGGCCTTGATCTCCAGAAGGACGTCCTTGTCGTCACTCGGGTCACGCGGGACCAGCAGGAGGCGCAGCTTCTCGGTCAGCTCCTCGCGCTGCTTCTCCAGGTCCTTGACCTCGGCTGCGAAGTCGGGGTCGTCGGCCGCGAGCTCGCGCGCGGTCTCGATGTCGTCGCCGGTCTGCTTCCAGGAGCGGTACGTGGCGACGATCGGGGTCAGCTCGGCGTAGCGCTTGTTCAGCTTGCGCGCGTTCGCCTGGTCGGCGTGGACCGACGGATCGGCGAGCTGCTTCTCCAGGTCGGCGTGCTCGGCGACGAGTTCCTCGACGGCCTCGAACATCTTGGGCTCCTGATACTGCGATGAAGGGAAGGGCGGGCGACCAAAAACGCCGGTCCCGGGCACACCCCCGCGAGGGCGTGGCCGTGGACCGGCGATTTGGGGCTCGCTACTTCTTGGAGCCGGCGGCAGCCTTGCCGAAGCGGGCCTCGAAGCGGGCCACACGGCCACCGGTGTCGAGGATCTTCTGCTTGCCCGTGTAGAACGGGTGGCACTCGGAGCAGACCTCAGCACGGATGGTGCCGGACTGGATCGTGCTACGGGTGGTGAACGACGCGCCACAGGTGCAGCTGACCTGCGTCTCGACGTACTCGGGGTGGATGTCGCGCTTCAAGGTGTCTCCTAGATTCCGGGAGGGCGCCGGGTCGCCACCACGGGGATGCGGAAGCGTGAACCGGAGCCGACGTACCAGTCTGCCAGGACTGGACGCATCTCCCAAAACCGGGGGTCGGGGGGAACTATTCCCGGACGGCCGGGAGCGGAAGGAGTCGCGGGGTGAGCTACGAACTGCGCGGGGTGGTCGGGGCCGGGAGCGTGCTGCGGACGATGACGGACGACCTGTTCGACTCGGTCACCGGCGGCGGCCCCGCCCGGGCCCTGGGTTTCTGGTGGCTGCCCGGAGGGTTCGACGTGCGTCTCGCCGAGTGGTCCGCCCGCGGCCCGATCGCCTACGTGGAGGCGGAGTACTTCGGCGGCGTGGGCGAGCAGCAGGCCGCCGTCTTCTCCGCGGTCGGGCTGGGGCGTCACCGGTACCCGGCCCGGTGGCTCGGCTGAGCCTGGGCGCTACGGCGTCGTGACGACGCCCTTGGCCTCGCCCGTGGCCGTGCCTGTGGTGGCTGCCCTCGGGATGGGCTGGTCGTTCTTCAGGGCGTCCCAGACCAGCTGGTCCTTGGCTGCGGCCGGGAGGACGCGGTTGAGGTTGGCCGGGTCGTAGCGGACCGGCATCGTGACCATGCTCATGTGGGACGAGCTGATGCCCTTGAGGCCGTCCGCGAAGTCGGCGAGGGAGTTGACCGTGCCGAGGTCGGAGTCGGTGGTGACGGCCTTGGTGGCGGTGTCGGCGAGGTCGTACAGCCTCTTGGGGTTCGAGAAGACGCCGACGTGCTTGACCTGGGTCATCAGCGCCTTGATGAAGGCCTGCTGGAGCTGGATGCGGCCCAGGTCGGAGCCGTCGCCGACGCCGTGCCGGGTGCGCACCAGGCCGAGGGCCTGCTGCCCGTTCAGGGTGTGCCTGCCGGCCTTGAGGCTCAGATGGCTCTGCGGGTCGTCGATGCTCTTGGTCGTGGTGACCTGGACGCCGCCGAGGTCGTCGACGAGCTTCTGGAAGCCGGCGAAGTCGACCTCCAGGTAGTGGTCCATGCGGACGCCGGTCATCGTCTCGACCGTCTTCACCGCGCAGGCCGCGCCGCCGGTGGAGTACGCGGAGTTGAACATCACGCCGGTCGCGGCCGGGTACGTCGTGCCCTTCGGGTCGGTGCACGCGGGGCGGTCGATCAGGGTGTCCCGCGGGATGGAGACCACGCTGGCCTTCTTGTGGCCCTGGTAAGCGTGCAGGATCATCGCCGTGTCCGAGCGGGCGCTGCCGTCGTCCGTGCCGCCGCCGAGCTTCCTGTTGCTGCCGGAGCGGCTGTCCGAGCCGAGGACCAGGATGTTCTCGGAACCGTTGTCGAGCTTCGAGGGCCGGTCCGGGCCTAGCGCCTGGTTGATGTCGACGCTCTTGATGTTGCCGTTGAGCTTGAAGTACAGGTACCCCGCGCCCGTGCCGCCCAGCACCACGATGCCCGCGGCCGTCCAGGCCACGGCCAGCAGGGCCGTACGACCCCTGCTCCGAGCCTTGCGGCCACGCCCCCTGCCGCCCCCGCTCGGGCCGGCCTCGATCGGCTGCGGTATGCCGGGCTGCGGCGCGCTCTCGGCGGACACATCACTCCTAGATCTCGTCCGGTCACCATCGTCGCTCCATCTGGTCAGACGGAGGAACTCGGGACAGGGTTGCACAACGCAAAGTGCCCACCGCGTGGAGCGATGGGCACTCTGTGTGATCAGGTCAGCGGGGCGAAACCCCGCTCACCAGCGTCTTCAGCAGAAAACGTCGTACATCCGCAAACCGGTGCCGAACGAGATCCTTGTGGCAAAGGTCTCGCCCGCGGGCACTGAGAACTCAGTCCCCGTTGCCCGGCGTCGGCGTCGTCTTCTGAATCTGCATCAGGAACTCGCCGTTCGACTTGGTCTGCTTCATCTTGTCGAGCAGCAGCTCGATCGCCTGCTGCTGGTCGAGCGCGTGCAGCACCCGGCGCAGCTTCCAGACGACGGCCAGCTCCTCGTTGCCGAGCAGGATCTCTTCCTTACGGGTACCGGACGCGTCGACGTCCACCGCCGGGAAGATGCGCTTGTCGGCGAGCTTCCGGTCGAGCTTCAGCTCCATGTTGCCGGTGCCCTTGAACTCCTCGAAGATCACCTCGTCCATGCGGGACCCGGTGTCCACCAGGGCGGTGGCGAGGATCGTCAGCGAGCCGCCGTCCTCGATGTTGCGGGCCGCACCGAAGAAGCGCTTCGGCGGGTACAGGGCGGTCGAGTCGACACCACCGGACAGGATGCGGCCGGAGGCGGGCGCCGCGAGGTTGTACGCACGGCCCAGACGCGTGATGGAGTCGAGCAGCACGACCACGTCGTGACCCAGCTCCACCAGACGCTTGGCGCGCTCGATGGCCAGCTCGGCGACCGTGGTGTGGTCCTCGGCCGGGCGGTCGAAGGTCGAGGAGATGACCTCGCCCTTGACCGACCGCTGCATGTCGGTGACCTCTTCCGGACGCTCGTCGACGAGGACGACCATCAGGTGGCACTCGGGGTTGTTGTGCGTGATCGCGTTGGCGATCGCCTGCATGATCATGGTCTTACCGGTCTTCGGCGGGGCCACGATCAGACCGCGCTGGCCCTTACCGATCGGCGAGACCAGGTCGATGATGCGGGTGGTGAGCACGCCCGGGTCCGTCTCCAGGCGGAGGCGGTCCTGCGGGTAGAGCGGGGTCAGCTTGTTGAACTCCGGGCGGCCACGGCCGTGTTCGGGCGCCATGCCGTTGACGGAGTCGAGGCGGACCAGCGCGTTGAACTTCTCGCGGCGCTCACCCTCCTTCGGCTGACGGACCGCACCGGTGATGTGGTCACCCTTGCGCAGGCCGTTCTTGCGGACCTGGGCGAGGGAGACGTACACGTCGTTCGGGCCCGGCAGGTAGCCGGAGGTCCGGATGAAGGCGTAGTTGTCGAGGATGTCCAGGATGCCCGCGACGGGGATCAGGACGTCGTCCTCGGCGAGCTGCGGCTCGGCGCCGCCCATCTCGTCGCGGCCACGACGGCCACGGCGGTCGCGGTAGCGGCCCCGACGGCCACGACGGCCGCCCTCGAAGTCGTCCTCGTCCTGCTGCTGGCCGCGGTCCTGCCGGCCGGCGCCCTGCTGCTGGCCCTGCTGACGCTGGCCCTGCTGCTCCTCGCCCTTGCCCCGGCGGTCGCGGTCGCGGTCACGCCCGCGCTCCCGGCGGTCGCGGCGGCCACGGCCCTCGCCGTCACCGGCCTCGCCCTGAGGCTGCGCGGGCGTCTCGGCCTTGGGCTCGGCCTTCGCCTCGGCCACGACGGTCTCGGTGCCGGTCGCGGCGGGGCTGCCGGCCTCGGCGGGGCTGCCGGCCTCGGCGGTGGCACGGCGGCGGCGGCGCTCGGTGGGGGCGTCGTCGCTGGCGGGCTGGCCGGGGATCTCGATCTGCTGCTGGGCCACGGCCTTCTCGGCCGGAGCCTCGGCCTTCTTCTCGCCGTCGGCGGTCTCACCCGTACGGGCCTTGGAGGTGGCCCGGCGCTTGGGCTTGGTCTCGGTGGCGGCCTCGGCCTTGGGGGCGGCGCCCCCACCGGCCTGGGCCTCCTTGATGACCTCGATCAGCTGGCTCTTGCGCATCCGCGCGGTGCCCCTGATGCCGAGGCCCGAGGCGACCTGCTGCAGCTCGGCCAGCACCATGCCCTCGAGGCCGGTACCGCGGCGCCGCCGGGAGCCGGCACCGGCGGCAGGCGCGGAGGCGTCCGTGGCAGGCGCGGCAGCGGTCTCCTCGACACGTGCGCCCATCAGATCGGTGGTGTCGCTCACGAAGGGTCCTTCCCTGGAGCGGACGTCGGCCTGTCTGGCTCGGCGACCGGTTGTGCTGTCCGGCTACGGTCCTGTCTTCGGTGAACCGTGCCGGGGCGGTGGTCCGCCAACGAGGCGGAAGAGAAATTTGCTGGTGATGGCGCTTCCGCGAGTCGTGGCACCCGGTGTCACGTGGCGTGGTCGCACCGATTCCGGAGCTTGCGCGGCCCGCTCAGTGTCCGCATACGTCGTACTGCCCAGGTACGGCGCACGGAACACGGAGTGGCTTGGGAGGCTCCCGGAAGAATGTCTGTCCCGGACGGGGACACGAAGCACCTCGCCGTGGTCAGGTCGGGTGCAGACTTGAGATTAACACTACCGGATCCAACAAACATTCCCCCTCTCCAAATCCGGCAACCGTCCGCGGTCAGTCCACACCGGAGGTCGCGAGCGGCAGAACGCTCGCGCCCTGGGTGTCGAGGCTGAGCCGGTTGGCGGCCCACTCAGTGCCGGCCAGGGCCTCCACCTTGGCGGCGGTGCCCGCGTCGGCCAGGGCCATCACGGTGGGACCGGCGCCGGAGATGACGGCCGGGATGCCGTCGGAGCGCAGCCGCTCCACCAGCGCCGCGCTCTCCGGCATGGCCGGGGCGCGGTACTCCTGGTGGAGGCGGTCCTCGGTGGCGGGCAGCAGCAGTTCGGGACGCCGGGTGAGGGCCTCGACGAGCAGGGCGGCCCGGCCCGCGTTGGCGGCGGCGTCGACGTGCGGCACGGTGCGCGGCAGCAGACCGCGGGCGGTCTCCGTCAGTACCGGCTTTCCGGGGACGAAAACCACCGGAACGATGGAATCGTTGGGCTCCATCCTGATCGCCCGGGCGGCGCCGGCCTCCATCCAGGACAGGGTGAACCCGCCGAGCAGACACGCCGCGACGTTGTCGGGATGACCCTCGATCTCGGTGGCCAGCTCCAGCAGGGCCGCGTCGTCGAGCTTGGCCTCGCCGCCTATGGTCACCGCGCGGGCGGCGACGATTCCGGCGCAGATGGCAGCGGAGGAGGAACCCAGGCCCCGTCCATGCGGAATGCGGTTGGCACAGACGATTTCCAGGCCGCGAGGCTGTCCGCCCAGCAGATCGAAGGCGGTGCGGGCGGAGCGGACGAGAAGGTGGCTCTCGTCGCGCGGGAGGGTCTCGCTGCCCTCACCCGCGATGTCGATGTGCAGCCCGGAGTCGGCCACCCGGACGACGACGTCGTCGTACAGACCCAGCGCGAGGCCCAGGGCGTCAAAACCCGGGCCGAGATTGGCGCTGGTGGCGGGAACGCGCACCCGGACGGCGGCGGCGCGGAACGCTGGACCGGCCATCGCTCGAAGACTCTCCTTGAGCTGCGTGGCTCGAATGGCGCTCGAATGACGCTCGATGGATTCGATGGTCACTCAGGAGGCATTCGATGACATGGACATTCGATGATGACATTCGATGACGTACGAAGACCCGTCGGGCCGCGGAGACGACGCGGCCCCGTGCCACACGCAGGGCATATGCGGTAGGCGGGTTCGGTACAGCCTATCGAAGGAAGGTTCTGCGGCGACATAGGGCGCACAGGAGGCGCACGATGCGTGTCGTAAGCCCCCTGTGCCCCTCGCCACGGGTTTGCCCCTGCTCAGGCCGGCACTCGGGCCGGCACTGGAGCCTGCGCTCAGGCCAGGCCCAGGCGCTCGGCCGCGGTGGCCGCGTCGACCGGGACGGTTACCGGCTGCGGGGCGCCGGCGACGGCCCAGTCGGGGTCCTTCAGGCCGTTGCCGGTGACGGTGCACACGATGCGCTGCCCCGGGTCGACCTTGCCCTGCTCGGCGGCCTTGAGCAGACCGGCCACGGAGGCGGCGGAGGCGGGCTCCACGAAGACGCCCTCCCGCGCGGCCAACAGCCGGTAGGCGCGCAGGATCTCACGGTCCGTCACCTCGTCGATGGCACCGCCGGACTCGTCCCGCGCGGCCAGCGCGTACTGCCAGGAGGCAGGGTTGCCGATGCGGATGGCGGTGGCGATGGTCGACGGGTCCTTGACGACCTCGCCGCGTACGATCGGTGCACTGCCGGAGGCCTGGAAACCCCACATCCGAGGGGTCTTCGTGGAGATGCCGTCGGCGGCGTACTCCTTGTAGCCCTTCCAGTAGGCGGTGATGTTGCCCGCGTTGCCCACCGGCAGGACGTGGATGTCGGGCGCGTCGCCGAGCATGTCCACGATCTCGAAGGCGGCCGTCTTCTGGCCCTCGATGCGCGCCGGGTTGACCGAATTGACCAGCGCCACCGGGTAGTTCTCACTCAGGGCTCGAGCGAGCGTCAAGCAGTCGTCGAAGTTGCCGTCGACCTGGAGGATCTTCGCGCCGTGTACGAGGGCCTGGCCCATCTTGCCGAGCGCGATCTTGCCCTGCGGCACGAGCACGGCCGAGACCATGCCCGCCCGCACCGCGTACGCGGCGGCGGAGGCGGAGGTGTTGCCGGTGGAGGCGCAGATGACGGCCTTCGCCCCCTCCTCCTTGGCCTTGCTGATGGCCATGGTCATGCCCCGGTCCTTGAAGGAACCGGTGGGATTGGCGCCCTCCACCTTCAGGTGGACCTCACAGCCGGTGCGCTCGGAGAGCACCTGCGCGGGCACGAGGGGCGTACCCCCCTCGCGAAGCGTCACGACCGGCGTGGTGGCGGATACCGGCAGCCGGTCCCGGTACTCCTCGATGATTCCGCGCCATTGGTGGGTCATTGCTGCCTACTCTCCTTCAACCCGCATGATGCTGGCGACACCCCGCACGGTGTCGAGCTTGCGCAGCGCCTCGACGGTCCCGGACAGGGAGGCGTCGGACGCGCGGTGGGTGACGACGACGAGAGAGGCCTCGCCGTCCTTGACCTGCTGACGAACAGTGTCGATCGACACGCCGTGCTCCGCGAAGACGGTGGCGACCTGGGCCAGCACACCCGGTTTGTCCGCCACCTCGAGGCTGATGTGGTAGCGCGTGACGACCTCGCCCATCGGCGAGACGGTCAGGTCGGCGTACGCCGACTCGCCCGGCCCGGTCGAGCCGCTCAGCAGGTTGCGGCACACGGCGACGAGGTCGCCGAGGACGGCGGAGGCGGTCGGGGCACCACCGGCGCCGGGGCCGTAGAACATCAGCTGCCCGGCCGCGTCCGACTCGACGAAGACGGCGTTGTACGCGCCGCGCACGGAGGCGAGCGGGTGGGTCAGCGGAATCATGGCCGGGTGCACGCGCGCGGTGACGGAGGTGCCGTCCTCGGCCCGCTCGCAGATGGCGAGCAGCTTGATGGTGCAGCCCATCTCCTTCGCCGAGCGGAAGTCGGCGGCGGTGACCTCGGCCATGCCCTCGCGGTAGACGTCGTCCAGGCGGACGCGCGTGTGGAAGGCGATGCCGGCGAGGATCGCGGCCTTGGCGGCGGCGTCGAAGCCCTCGACGTCGGCGGTCGGGTCGGCCTCCGCGTACCCGAGGGCGGTGGCCTCGTCGAGGGCCTCCTGATAGCCCGCCCCCGTGGAGTCCATCTTGTCGAGGATGAAGTTGGTGGTGCCGTTGACGATGCCGAGCACCCGGTTGACCTTGTCACCGGCGAGGGACTCGCGCAGCGGCCGGATCAGCGGGATGGCACCGGCGACGGCGGCCTCGTAGTAGAGGTCCTTGCCGTGCTCCTCGGCGGCGGCGTGCAGGGCGGCCCCGTCCTGGGCGAGCAGGGCCTTGTTCGCGGAGACGACGGACGCCCCGTGCTCGAAGGCGGTGGTGATGAGGCCGCGGGCGGGCTCGATGCCTCCGATGACCTCGACCACCACATCGATGTCCCCACGTTTGACGAGGGCGGTGGCGTCGGTGGTCACCAGCTCGGCGGGAATGCCCTCACGCACCTTGGAGGGCCGTCGTACGGCGACCCCGGCCAGCTCGACGGGGGCCCCGATCCTGGCGGCGAGGTCGTCGGCGTGCGTCGTCATGATGCGCGCCACCTCTGAGCCGACCACTCCACAGCCCAGCAGCGCCACCTTCAGCGGACGCGTACGCATCATCCGACCTCGTTTCCTCATACCGTCTACGGTTTGACCAGTCTCACTCACCGGACGGGTGTTTCTACCCTTCGTCCGGATCGTGAGACATCTATTTCACTTAGCCGAGACGGAAAATCCGCAGATCTTCCGGCTGCTCTTCCGGCTGTTCACCGGGCTGCTCACCCGACGTCGAGACGCAGGAGGTCCTCCTCCGTCTCACGCCGGACGATCACCCGGGCTTCTCCCTCCCGCACCGCGACGACGGGCGGCCGGAGGACGTGGTTGTAGTTGCTGGCCATGGACCGGCAGTAGGCGCCGGTGGCGGGTACGGCGATGAGGTCGCCCGGCGCCAGGTCGGCGGGCAGGAACGCGTCCTTGACCACGATGTCCCCGCTCTCGCAGTGCTTGCCGACGACACGGGCGAGCATCGGCTCGGCGCTGGAGGTGCGCGACACGAGGGCGACGCTGTACTCGGCGTCGTAGAGCGCGGTGCGGATGTTGTCCGACATGCCGCCGTCGACGGAGACATAGGTGCGCAGCCCGTCGAGCGGCTTCACGGTGCCGACCTCGTACAGGGTGAAGGCCGTGGGACCGACGATGGCGCGCCCGGGCTCGACGGAGATCCGCGGAGTCCGCAGCCTGGCGACCTCGCACTCACGCGTGACGATCTCGGTCAGCGCCTTGGCGATCTCGTGCGGCTCACGCGGATCGTCGTTGCTGGTGTAGGCGATGCCGAGCCCGCCGCCGAGGTCGATCTCGGGCAGCTCGACGCCGTGCTCGTCCCGGATGTCCTTGAGCAGCCCGACCACCCGGTGGGCAGCGACCTCGAACCCGGAGGTGTCGAAGATCTGCGACCCGATGTGGCTGTGAATGCCGATCAGTTCGAGCCCGTCGAGCTGGAGCGCCCGCCGCACGGCCTCGGCGGCCTGCCCCCCGGCGAGCGGAATGCCGAACTTCTGGTCTTCATGGGCGGTGGCGATGAACTCGTGCGTGTGCGCCTCCACGCCGACGGTGACCCGGATCTGCACCTTCTGCCGCACGCCCAGGGACTGCGCGATGTGCGCGACCCGCACGATCTCCTGGAAGGAGTCGAGCACGATCCGCCCGACACCGGCCTCGACGGCCCGGGTGATCTCCGCGACGGACTTGTTGTTGCCGTGGAAGGCGATGCGCTCGGCGGGCATGCCGGCGGAGAGTGCAGTGGCCAGCTCCCCACCCGAGCACACATCCACATTGAGCCCTTCCTCGTGCAGCCAGCGCACGACGGCGCGGGAGAGGAAGGCCTTGCCGGCGTAGAACACGTCGGCGTCGGCGCCGAAGGCGGTACGCCACGCCCGCGCGCGGGCCCGGAAGTCGGCCTCGTCGAGGATGTAGGCAGGGGTGCCGAACTCCTCGGCGAGCCGAGTCGCCGGAATCCCGCCGACGGTGAGGACACCGTCTTCGTTCCGGCCGACGGTCTGGGCCCACACCTTGGGGTCGAGGGCGTTGAGGTCGGCGGGCGGGGCGGCGTAGTGCCCCTCGGGGAGGACGTCGGCGTGACGGGGCCCGGCGGGGTGCGCGGAACGGCTCATGACGTGACTCTCAGACTCTCTGTATCTCTCCGGGACTCATCTGCGCTGGGCCCTCAGAGGTGTTCGGGTGCGTCGATACCGAGCAGGGACAGGCCGCCGGCCAGCACCGTCCCGGCGGCTTCGGCGAGCGCGAGCCGGGCGCGGTGGGCGGCCGAGGGTTTCTCGTCGCCGCGCGGCAGCACGGTGGCCAGCAGGGGCAGCACGGCATCAGCGACGATCACGAGATGCCGGGCCAGCCGGTCCGGGGCCCGGTGGTCGGCGGCCAGGGCGAGGACGCGGGGGTGGGCGGCCAGGGCGGTCGTGAGGGGGTGGGAAGTATCGATGGCGGGGACGACGCCGGGGTCGGCGGTGAAGCCGAGGCGGGCGGCGTTGCGGCCGAGGGAGCGGACGCGGGCGTGGGCGTACCGCACCCGGAACAGCGGATTGCTCTCCCGCTGCACGAGATGGTCGGCGGTGATCCGGGGCCGGTCGTGCGCGGCGGGGTACAGCAGGGCCCACTGGGCTGCGTCGGCCCCGAGCGGGGCGGGATCCTCCGGCGCGGGCACGGGCCGCAGATTGACGGGCTCACTGTGCTCGACGGTGCCCCGCCCGCCCTGCGTGCCCACAATCCGTACGACGGCGTCGGCGACGACCTCGGCCCGGACCTCGTACGGCACGCGGAGCGCGACGACCTGCCCGGCGAGACCGTCTCCGTGCCCGTACGAGCCACCGCGGGCGTGGATCTCCCGGACGAGGGCGGCGACGAGTCCGGCCTGCTCGGCGAGACGGATGTTGAGGAACCCCGGCCCGGTGACGACGACGTCCCGGATGCCGTCGGTGCCGACGAGATGGGGCCGCAGGATCTCGGCCACCCGCAGCGGCGGCTGCCCGGCCGGCCGGGCGAGCTGCAGCGCGATGTTGGTCGCGAAGTCCCCGCACCCTCCGGGCCCCGGCTCGGTCACGACGACCCGCTCGGGCACGGCCACACTGAGCTGCCCGCCCTCGACGGCACGACGCACTGCGTGCAGCACGACACGGGACAGCTCGACGGGGGTCACGGGACAAGCGTAGGGGAGGAGGGGGGTGGGAATGCGAAGCGGTTTCAAGTGCTGGAAGGGGAACTGGAAGGGGAAGAGGACAACGGGAGGGACGAACGCCAAAGGGAGCCCCTCGCCCGATCAGCTACCCACCAAAAGAGACGCCACCGGGAACCTCATCGGCGAGGCCTTCGTCGTCACCGTCCCCACTGTCCTCACCACCCCCCTCGTCCTCACCACTGCCGCCGCCACCGCCACCACCACCACTGGCAACATCCCCGCTCTTCTTCCCGATCAAGTGCTTGACGAGCCGAACGAGTTCCGCGGGTTCGAAGGGCTTGGCGAGGAAGGCGTCGACGCCGACATCGAGACCGGCCTCGATCTCGTACTGCGTACAGGCGCTGATGATGGCGAGGGGCAGGTCGTGCGTACGGGGGTCGGCACGGAGCCGAGCGGCGGTCCGCAGCCCGTCGAGACGGGGCATGACGACATCGAGCGTCACTACATCGGGCCGCACCTGATGCACCACGTCCAGACACTCGGCACCATCGGCCGCGGTCACGACCTCGAGCCCCTCCAGCTCAAGGTTGACCCTGATCAGCTGCCGGATGACCTTGTTGTCGTCCACAACAAGCACCCGACCCGACGCGCCTGGCACAACTCGAGAGTAGGTCCGGACCGGCCACCGCGTCCGGGTTTTCCCCACTTCCACCCCGTACAGGGGACCCTCCCCCACTGCACCGAGGAAACCCGTTCCTGATCACCCCGCAGGACCTGCTAGGGTTCTACCCGTCGCCGCAAGCAAGAAGCAAAGCGCCCGACACGCCCCCGTAGCTCAGGGGATAGAGCAACGGCCTCCGGAGCCGTGTGCGCAGGTTCGAATCCTGCCGGGGGCACCCCGTATGAGGTGCCCAAAGACCCCGTCACCAGCGGAAACGCTGAGGCCGGGGTCTTCGCGTATGTGCAGGCGTATGCGGGCCGGAGCGGCAGTATGTCGAGATCTGTGGACTATTCGTGGACAGGTTCTCGGAGTATCTGCTCTGGCCACCCCGGCGTTTCCATAGTGCCGTCAGCCAACGTCCGGCCATTGCTCCGGGGGCGGAGGCGGCTCCGGGTCGTTCTGTCGTTCCGCCTGCCGCGCATTCTCCCCTCGCAGGGACGTCAGCCACGGCCATAGATCCGGCAGAGGCTGTGCCGGGCAGGCCAGACGATGTTCGATACGACAACGCTGAAACTGATCCGGCGGACACACCCCGTAGACGGTCACCCGCCCATCGGACAGCTCGATCCACCGGTGCTCCGCCGGCACCGTGTGGGCCAGTGGATTCATGTCCGGTTCCAGCAGCACCCAGTCATACTCAAGCGTCGCCACCCGATCTTGCGGCAGGCCGCAGTAAAGACAGTGTGACTGCCCGCCACCAAGTCGACGCGGCTCCTTCTCCAAAGCCCCCATGTAGCGAGGGTCGACACCCTGGCGGCTCGTGCGTAGAGCGCGAACCAGCCGGGACTCCTGGGGTTCTTGTGCGTCGAGAAAACGAGTTACGACGCGGCAGGCGCAAGGAGCAACCAACGACCGAGGGAGCTCGGCCGAGATATGACGAAGCCCCCAGCCCCAGAGCTGGAGGCTAACGGCCCAGGGGCCAGTTCACTCGTATTCGCGCAACAATTCCTCGATCTTGCGGTTAGCGATTTCCTGCCGCCCATCGATGCACTTGGCGTAGCGGAATAGGGGGCCTCGGCCCTGTTGCCCGCGCGCTCGGCTAGTACCGCCTAGCACTTCAGGCACCAGTTCGTACTTCGTGTACGCCCAACTCTCCTGCCAGGCCCCGCAACTCCTCAGAGGGAGGCTGGCTCATGGTCAGAAGGTCCGCCACGAGCTGCTTGACCATCGGCAGGGACCGCACCATCTCGGGCGAGAACTCACGCGCCCTCAGCAGCGCTGATACCGCGTCAGCCACCTGACGGCGCTGGGCGTGGGCCCGGGCCATATCGATCTGGAACCGCGTCTGCCGCTCTGCGGACAGCTCCGACGCGTCAACTGCCTGTGCAGCCCGTAGGGCGACGCCCGCGTCTCCGAGGTCGACTGCGACGGACACCTCGTGCAAGCCGACGTTGGTAGGCCCGAATTCGGTGTTGTAGTCGTTGCGCCCGTCACCGACCTGTTCGGCCATCGCGCGAGCGTCACGGAGGAGGCCGTACGCCTCATCAGCCAGGTTCAGCCGAGCTGCGGCGACCGCCCGTTGCAGCGTCAGCGCACCCCGCAGCGCCACCGCCTCGATCTGCCCCGACTCTGCCAGGGGCCGCAAGGCATCAGCCGCGCTCCCCGATGCTTGAGCCGCCTGCTCGAAGTGACGCGCGCCGAGGAAGACGATCGAGAGCCGGAACGCACCGGCGGCCATCAGGAGCGGATCATTGGCCCGCTCGGCGGCGACCACGGCCCGGTCGACGGCGATCCAGGCCGCTTCGGGCTCTCCCAGGTTCGCGAGCGCTCCACTGCACGTGTGGTACATGACCGCCAGCAGTCGGAAGAGTTCGGGACGATCGGTCTCCGGAACCGACCGGGTGGCTGACTCCAGCCGAGGAACGAGCCCTTCGAGCAGTTCGGCCAGGTCGGCGTAGTTGCCCTGATGTGTCAGCGACCAGGCGTGGTCGACCTCGGCGCGAAGCGCCGGCACATCAGGGGAGGCGTTCTGCTGGCCAAGGATCGCCTTGAGCGAGTGCGCGGCGCTCAGCACCAGTCGCAGCCGACTCGCACCCGGCGCCTCACCTTCGGCCACCGACGCAACGATGGGGGCCTCGGCCGCCAACTCGGCGATCGGCACCTCCAGCACCTCGGCGACCTTCTCCAGCACGGTCATCCGGTCGATGCGGCGCACGCCCCGCTCCACCTGGGACACCCACGCTTCCGATCGTCCGAGGAGACCGGCGAACTCCTTCTGCGACAGCCCGCGTCGTTTGCGCTGGAAGGCGATCTTGCGACCTAGCGCCTTCTGATACTCAGTGCTCAACGTCCACGCCCTTGCCGGACACGAAGTCCAGACGGTCGACCTCTGTGGCGGAAAGGTACTGGTCCCGCTCGGAGAGGAAGGCCCGCACGTAATCCGTCGACTCGTGCTCCTCGAAGGCGCCCTTGTCCCGGTACAGCTCGTAGAACATGCGCTCCAGAGGACGCCCGTCAACACGGTGCACCGCGTAGATCACCGTTCCGGGCTCGTTCGCCCGGATCAGTTCCCCAGTCCGCGCCACGAGGGCATCGAACGCAGTCGCCGAAGCCTCGTCCTTGCAGGTGAAGCGCACCATCAGTCCGAACATGCGAGGTCCTCTCTCCATCGGCTTCCAGGCCAGCACCAGACCACCCGGCGAACGCTATGCGCCGACCGCTCGCACGAAAAGTACGAACCCGCACTCCCAGTACACGCACATTCGGTACGGTGCTAGTACTAATTGTACGGCTCTGCATGGTCCGTGTCAGCCGGTCGTCATCGCTGGCACAGAAGACAGCAGGTCACCGCCATGGAGGACGCCATGCCCACCCACGGACGCAGCTTCCCCGGGGACCCTCAAGAACTCAGCGCCGCGCGCCGCTGGACCCGCGCCATGCTGAACTGCCACCCTCGCTCTGAAGACGCCGAGCTGATCGTCACCGAACTCGGCACCAACGCCCTGACGCACACTGCCAGCGGCCACCGCGCCGGCACCTTCCACGTCGGGCTCACCATCTCCGAGCGGACCATCACGATCGCGGTAACCGACCACGGCAGCGCGAAGACCGCTCCTGAAATCCAGCATCCGCCTCTCAGCGCCACCCACGGCCGCGGACTCGGCCTGGTCGCCGCCCTCGCCGACAGCATCACGGTCCAAGGCAACGACTCAGGCCGCACAATCACCGCCGAACTCCGCGTCCACGCGAGCCTCCGTGACGTGGCTCGGGCATCTCACGAGGAGAACAGCGGCTGGAGGGCCGCGGTAGGAGGCCGCTCGTGCTGATGCAGGAACCCCGACGCGGCTACTGGTGCGAGTGCTGGACCCAAGTCCTCACCGAACAGGAACGACCAACACTCCGAGCATCCTTCGACGCCTACTCGGCACCCCAGGCAGACAGATGGGTCGCGATCACCCTCCGCACGATCTCACCCGCCCTGGACTCGGACGCCTCCGACGCAGCATGGGCGTACCTGTACCAGGGCCGCATCGCGACCCGACAGGCCCTCCTGCGCTCCGAACCCTGCACGGTCACGGTCACCCAGGACCGCACCCGCATCACGTGGACGATCCGGCCGGTGCTCTTCCTACCACTCGCCCACCGCCAAGGGGCCGAACTGCCAGCCTGCACAAACGACTTCAAACCCCAAGCGACCGACTGAGTTACAACTTTCTCTACGGGTTCAAGGCGGCTCGCTCCGCTCACCGCGCGCGGCCCGGCCCCCTGGCCGGCGCGCGCGCCGCGCTCATGGCAATCAGTCGCCTGATGCCAGAGAAGGGGTACGTCGTGGCTGAGGCGGTCGGCTCCACGGCTTTAGGCAGCCACTTCGGCGCGAGCCTCGAAGATCATGGCCCCAACGCCGTGCCTTACCGGGCAGGTCCAGAGACCGCCCGACGCGCCGGAAGCTTACGGGGCCATGATCACTCGCGCCAAAGCAGCTCCAGCCCAAAGCCGCTCCACCGACCTCGCAAAATCAGCCTGCACGAAGCCTTACAGCGGGAAGATCGTCGAATACCATGCCCCTATGTCGCCAAGCCTTTCCTACGCCATCCGCACCATGTCGGGCGCATCGGACGCGAACTCTTTGATCTCCGCAAGCCGCCGAGCCATGCGTCTGGGAGGCTTGTCACTCGACCTAGGGAATACTCACCGAATATACCCGAACGGTGCCGTGCCCATGGCGGCGACTTTGGAGTATTTTCGCGCAGACGGGCTTCGAATATCGACCAGCCGCCTCAGTGCATCAGTCATAAGTACTCGATTCTTGCACCCACTGGCAGCAACACCAGAGAACATCCGGGATCACCCCGCGGGAAATATTGTATGGAAGTACAACGAGGAACAGTCGACCGGCCTATGCAACGCGTTTATCGACATGCTCGAAGAGAACGCGCGCTGCGAAACCGGTGTCATCGAGTCTCTCAATTGGTGCCTTTTCGAAGTATTGGACAACGTTTTCCAACACAGCAAGGCCGCTTACGGATATGCCATGATGCAGATACACGCGAAGCGTCGATGGTGTACGGTCGCGGTCGCGGATTGCGGTATTGGGATCCACAGATCCTTCAAGGAAAGCAACGTCTATGCAGCACAAAATGCATACGAAGCAATTATGCTTTCCGTGCAAGAAAAGGTAACCAGTAAAACCAAGAACATGGGCAACGGCCTCTACGGCCTCATGCGCGTCGTGGGCCTCAACAAGGGCGAGCTGCAGATCCGCTCCGGCAGAGGATGGCTTGAATACCGGGATGGAGAGATAAAAGGAAATTACTCGATGTCGATCCCTCTGGTTGATTTGAATGACCATCATGGCACCACTGTCGACTGGCAACTCGACCTGAGCAAGCGCGTGAGCCTTGCCGAGGCTCTTAACTTCCCCGAGCCGAATCTATTGCTCGAGCGCATAGAAGATCAAGCCGGGGAGCACTGCCTTCGGGTTGCCGACTTCGAAGAAGGGCTGGGCACCCGCCGATCGGCGGAGCAGATTCGCAATAAGCTTGTGAATCTACTAAACCTGGGCGCTCCTCGATTGATACTCGACTTCTCAGGAGTTTATGTAGTTTCTTCAAGTTTCGCCGACGAGGTCCTTGGAAAGCTAGCGCTTGAAATGGGAATCGTTGGGTTCATGGGCCGCTTCGACCTGAAGGGGATGACGCCCACCGTTTCCGCTATCGTAAATCGAGCGATTTCCCAAAGGATCGCGGAAGGTGACGACCGAACTCCCGGACAAGGCACGCGACATTAGGGAATGTTCTTCCCCTCAGAAAGATCACTGCCTCTTGTAACCCGCGGGCTCGAGCGCGCAACGGGGCGGGAATGTGACTACATTACGCGAACCCAATCATCACCGCGCAGGCCGTCGCACCCGCCGGCGGCAGGCATCCGGCAACAGGCCGGACCAGGTACTCGCAAACCCGTGCCCTCCCCGGCCGTGCTTGGGCCGTGAAGCGGCAGGTCGCGACGTTGATCGGTTAGGCGGCCGCAGGTCACGACCGCCGTGGTCAATTGTGGCTGAATTGAGCGCAGTCGGTAGGGCGCCGAAGCTGTTGGGGTGGCAGTGACGGTAGCACCATCGGGGAGCGCACACTGCTACAAGGACGTGAACGAAAGTTCGATACTTGGGGTCGTGCTTCCAGCACCGGTGCCGGATGGTTGGATGCCGGTGTCCGGTGGTGTGATGGGTCCGTTGGATAAACAGCGGGCCGTGGCTGTGCCGTTGGTAGGAGGGCTCGATTCGAGGGGATGGGGGGGCCGGTCGGTGAGTGACCGCAGTGCAATCAAGAACGCCCCTCCATCTGATCGCGCAGAGCGCTAGCGGTCCAAGGCGCGCCCCCTCCCCAGCGAAAATGGGGCACGAGCGTAGGTGGGTAGCCGTTGGTGGGGCGGCGCCTTCACGGACGGGCCGTGCTCACAGCGGCCCGAGCGAGCCGCGAATGATGATCTGATTCAGGTGGAAATTGGGGCGAACTCGGTCCCGATGCACAGGACTGACCCCCTGTGCTGCTAGACATGCAACCGTGCACTCAGCTCTCTCCCCTTCGCAGTTTCAACTTCTGCAACACCTCATGCTCGCCGAGGTTCCACACCCCGATACGGATCCCGTCTCGGTGGCGGTCCGAGACCTCGAAGAAGCGAGCATCGCGGACGACGTGCGAACTCTTAGCTGGATGGGACTGTTGGAGGTCAGAGGGGAGCGCCTGGCCATCACGCCGCGCGGAAGGGCAGTGCACTTCGAAGCCGAGTGCACCGTGCTCTCGACGCGCCTCGCCGAGGTGAGCCTCTTCGCCGACGACCTCCAGCGACGCACACCCTCAATCAGTGCAGAACTGCACGCGCTCCGCCAGCTCGCCGACGGGGCATGGAGCGTGACGGAGGCGATGGCGTACGTGGAGCGTTGGGCGCACTGACCAGGCCCTACGCTTCCTCGCCGGCCTCCGTGGGGAGCACGACTCGGCGGTGGGGTTTGCGGGCCTTGTCGGGGACCGGCAGGATGCCGACCTTCTCAAGGTCAACTGTAGTAATCGTGGGAGCGGCGAGGACGCGGTCCAGCAGGTCCTGCTGGGCGGGCGCGAGGTCAACAAGTCGGCGCAGCACGGAGAGCAGTTCCATGAGCTCCCGCGACCAGTCGGCTGGCCAAGACTCGACATGCAGGTCGTCCAAGGGGCTGGTCTTGCGGCTGTTGGGGTTGGCCTTTCGGTAGCCGAACCATTTCTTAATGATCTGCATGCCGCCGACGTCGTAGTTCCACACTTCGGCAGGGACAGGGCTGACGTGCCCGCCGCCCAAGTGCAGGGTGCCGGTCATCTCGGCGTACCGGATTTCGGCGGGGACTTCCGCCCCTATGTGCTGGTCGTAACGGAGCCGGCGCGCATCGCCTAGCGGAAAGAGGACGTCTCCGGCCGGTCGGCCATCTTCCGGATCGGCATAGCGCTCCCCGTACGTCGAGGCCCACAAGAGGCGCTTGCCCAGTTGCACCGCTTCGTGCCACAGGGCGGAATCGCGGGTGAGCGGCAGCCGCACGCCTGGGGTGAGGAGCTCCTCGGTGAACCGCTTGGTGAATCCGCCGTGCCCGGCAACAGCCGCCACATATGCAGCCAGATCGTGCACCGTGACGTCGTCGATGCCGAGTTCGGCGGCGAGGTACGCGAGAAGGCGCGGATGCACGTTGGGAGTGCCGTCCGGATGGAGGATCGGCATGATCTTGCCACCGCGGCCGTTGAAATGGTGGGTATCGGGGAGCAGGGAGGTGGCGACGATCGCCGGCCCGGTTTCGATCTCGTGCGAGGACTGCTGGTTCAGGAAGAGCTGATCTGGCTGCATGGCGTCCCACAACGTCGGCCGGGCGAAGTCGATGACACGGCTATCGGAGATCAGCCACTGCCGGTCGAAGCTCCGCATGGCGATGCGTACCAGGTCAGGCGCCAGGTTTGTTTCGACTGCGAGTTCCTGGGTGTGCTCAGGCTGCCCGGGCAAAGGATCCCTACTGGCGTGCAGCGAACGGTCTCTTGTCTCCTTGAGTAGCTCCGCCTTCTTGGCCAGATCGTTCTCGTGGATCAAACGCGCCCATCGCTTCTCAAGCACCTGCCTGCTGGGGCCGTTGACCCAGGAGCGGTTGGCCTTGATACCCGGGCTTCCCCAGCGGAAGAGATCGTCGAGAGCCGGGCAGTCCTCCCACCCCGTCTCGGTGGTTGGGCGGAAGGGGCGAATAGCATCCGCGTGCGTGTCCTGCCAGCCGTCGTCGTCCAGTCGGATCTCTTTGAGCTGGCGGTACTTGGCGCCTCGCTTGCCGTGGACGGCGCGGTAATGGACACGGGCGGGCCGCTCAGGGTCGGTGTCCTTACTGCGGACGAAGATGCAGATGGCCAGAGGCTGGGCAACACCCGGGAAGATCCGGCTGGCCACATCCGGGCGGTGCCCTTCCGGAGACAGGTCGATAATCCAGCCCTCGTCACAGGTGCGCCGCAGGTAGTCCCGCATGCCACGCCCGCCAGGCCCAGTAGTGAACCCCGAGGGCGTGATGAAGCAGACGACTCCCTGCTGATCCTGCGGATGGGCGTCGAAAACCTTCCACGTCGCCCAGCGCCAGAAGTAGACGTAGAGGTTCTTCAGCACGTGCTCATAGCGGCCGTTGCCAGGCCACTTGAAGGCCTCGATGGGAGCCACGCCCTGCGCGGGTGTGCCCTTCTCGACCCAGCCGCCGCGACCCTTGGCCTTGTCGTCGTAGGGCGGGTTCCCGATCGCAACGGTGACCGGCGTGCTGGCCTTCACCTGGTTCGCCCGTTTACGAGACTCCGAGATCACTCCGTACGTCGAGGCGAGGGTTTCCTCGGCCAGATACGGGTCGTCCAACGTATCGGTGACGAAAAGCTTCATCCCATCCGGCGGTGCGACCGCTTGATGCCGCTTAAGCAGATCCGAGGTCCGCAGCTCGGCGACAGCGAAGGGCCCCATCTGCAGCTCGAAACCGATCAGGCGCTTCGCCAGATCACCTATCGCATCCGGCGTTGCTCCGGGGCCGATGTTCTCCGCCGCCCAGGCGGCGACATGTTCAATGACCGCGTGAAGGTACGTGCCTGTTCCCATGGCTGGATCGACGATGCGCACGCTCTCGTCCGCATATCCGTCCGAGCGGCCCAAGCGGGTACGCAGCACGTCCTCGGTGAGACGCACCATCTCCTCGACCACTTCGCGCGGGGTGTAATACGAGCCGCTCTTCTGCCGTAGCTTCTCGTCGTACACCTCCAGGAACGACTCGTATAGGTGCAGATATGCATCCCGCCGGCCCTTACGAATCGCCGCCCAGTCAACCGCGTCAATCACCTGAATGAGCAGATCGAGGCTGACCTCGAAGCTCACCGTGATGTTGTCGGTGAGGAGCTGAAGGGCCTTGCCCATCAAGGCATGCCCGGCATCCAGCCGCCGACCGACCTCATGCAGCCCGACCCCCTTCAAGGAGATGTCAATCCCCCCGATCTGTGGAGACCTTCCTATGCAGCCAGTTCCTCGGTGAGGCTGGCCTGGTAGCTGTGTTCGTAGTCGATCGGGCTCTTGA
>NZ_JBSFVU010000026.1:0-126862 GCF_053592475.1 Streptomyces sp. NPDC002671 | reverse complement strand
CGCCACCGACAAGGACGCCCAGAAGCTGAAGCTGGTCGAGCACGAGGCCTACGCCAACGGCCTGCAGAAGCAGGTCTTCGACGTCGTCCGCTGACCGCGTGCAACTGCCCTGCGGACAGGGCAGGTTCACGCCTCATCCGGCCTGTTCCTTGCTGTAGGTCAGACTCTCCCCGCCGCTCCTCTTCGCGCGCTTGAGCCGCCCGTCCGGCAGCAGCGTGACCTCGGTGGCCTCGCCCGGATTGCAGGACGAGACCGGCTCGCCACTGGTGACCGTGGACGGCCCCAGCTCCAACGGCCCGTCGGCGCCGGGCTCTTCGGTGAGCGTGGCCTCGAAGACACAGTGATAGGTGCCGCCGGCGTCGGTGGGCCCGTCGGCGACGAGGTCCAGCACGGCGTCGCCCACCTTGCCCTGGCGGATGGTGAGTTCGCGGCTGCTGGAGCCGCTGGCGGTGTCGATGGAAGTGCGCCAGGTGCCCAGGTACCCCTCCGGGATCACCCCGTCCGCGGAGGCGGAGGGGGACGGCGCCGAGGTGGCCGGGCTGGGCGCGCCGGACGTGGTCGCCGAGGGCGGTGGCGCGCCCGTGGTGACGGCGGTGGGCGCGGGGCCGGCGGCACCACCCCCCTTGTCATCGCCGCCACCCTTGTTCATCAGCGCGTACACCGAGCCCCCGGCGCCGAGCGCGACGATCAGCGCGACGACGACGAGCAGCACGGTGGACCGCCCACTCCGCCGCGCGGGTTCCTGCGGAGCTTCGACGGGGGACGGCCCGTAGGGCGGCATCCCGTACGACTGCTGCGGGTGCTGCTGCGGATACCCGTACGCCGGCGCCCCGAACGACTGCTGCGGATACCCGTACGCCCCGCCGGGCGCACCGTACGCGGGCGGCGGCGGCATCGAAGGGGGTCCGGGCGGCGGCGCAGGCCCGGAAACCACGGTCGGCACATGATCGCCGACAGGAGGCCCGGAAACCCCGTCCCCCACAGCGGCATGCTCGCCGGAGCCGACACCGGGCCCACCGGCGCCACCCGCGCCCGACGCCGACGCCGAAAGCGGATCCTCCGCGTCCAGCAGTTGCACCGCATGTCGGCCCAGCTGCGCGACCAGCGCCCCCGGCAGCCAGGGATCCCGCGAGCGGCCCTCGGCCACCGTGTCCTCCGCCCCGGTCCGCTCCAGGATCGTCGCCAGGCCCGGCCGCGCCGCCGGATCCTTCCGCAGGCACTCCCGCACCAGGTCGGCGATCCCCTCGGGCACCCCCGACAGGTCCGGCTCCTCCTGTGCGATCCGGAACATCAGCGCGTGCGCCCCGCTGTCGGCATCCCCGAAGGGCATCGCACCGGTGGCCGCGTAGGCCAGCACGGACCCCAGGCAGAAGACGTCGCACGCGGGCGTGATCCGGTCTCCCCGCACCTGTTCCGGCGCCATGAACGCCGGCGACCCGACCAGCGACCCGGTACGCGTGAGCCCGTCCCCGGCCAGCGTCTCCATCGCCCGCGCGATCCCGAAGTCGATGACGCGCGGCCCGTCGATGGTCACGAGCACGTTGGACGGCTTGAGGTCCCGGTGGACGATCCCGGCCGCATGGATGTCCTGGAGCGCGTGCGCGAGCCCGGCCGCGAGGATCCGTACCGACCGCTCGGGCAGCGCCCCGTGGTCGTGGCCCACGACCTGCTGCAGGCTCGGCCCGGCCACGTACCCGGTCGCCACCCACGGCACGGCCGCCTCGGTGTCCGCGTCCAGCACGGGCGCGGTCCAGTGCCCTCCGACCCGCCGCGCGGCCTCCACCTCCTGCCGGAACCGCGCCCGGAACTCCTCCTGCTGGGCCAGCTCCTCGCGGACCAGTTTCACGGCGACGGTACGACCCCGGTCCGACCGGGCGACGTACACCTGCCCCATACCGCCCGCACCCAGCCGCGCCAGCAACCGGTACCCCCCGATCCGCTGCGGATCCCCCGTTCGCAGCTTCTCCATCGCAGCCCCGCCCTCCCCCCACGCCTGTACAACGCACCGAGAATAGTGCGGCCGTACGGGGCGTCGGGTGGGCGTGTCTCTACGGTTCGGTAACAGCGGTCAGAGGTTCCGCGTGACCCACTCGACCTGTAGATCCACGTCCACCGCGTACGGCATCTCGATGCGCGGTCCCCCGGTACCGGAGAACACCCCGGAGCGTGTTGGGGTGGGTGAAGGTCACCGCCCCGTGCTCATTCCTGTCTCGGCTGTCCGAGCCGTGCGACAACCTGTCGCGGAAAGCCCCTGTCCACAGACAGGACGCCGATATCCATTCCGCATCGCGGACATTTACGCTCGCCCGCATGACCCCTCAGCCCAATCCCGAAGCCGGCGCCGCAGTGAAGGCCGCGGACCGTGCGCACGTCTTCCACTCCTGGTCCGCCCAGGACCTCATCGACCCGCTCGCCGTCGCCGGCGCCGAGGGGTCGTACTTCTGGGACTACGACGGCAACCGGTACCTGGACTTCACCAGCGGGCTCGTCTTCACGAACATCGGCTACCAGCACCCCAAGGTCGTCGCCGCGATCCAGGAGCAGGCGGCGAAGATGACGACCTTCGCGCCCGCGTTCGCCGTCGAGGCGCGCTCCGAGGCGGCCCGGCTGATCGCCGAGCGGACCCCCGGCGACCTCGACAAGATCTTCTTCACGAACGGCGGCGCCGACGCCGTCGAGCACGCGGTGCGCATGGCCCGGCTGCACACGGGCCGCCCGAAGGTGCTCTCGGCCTACCGCTCGTACCACGGCGGCACCCAGCAGGCCGTGAACATCACCGGCGACCCGCGCCGCTGGCCCTCCGACAGCGGCACCGCCGGTGTCGTCCACTTCTGGGCACCCTTCCTCTACCGCTCCCGCTTCTACGCCGAGACCGAGGAGCAGGAGACCGCGCGGGCCCTGGAGCACCTGGAGACGACGATCGCCTTCGAGGGGCCGGGCACGATCGCCGCGGTCATCCTGGAGACCGTCCCCGGCACGGCCGGGATCATGGTCCCGCCGCCGGGCTACCTGGCCGGGGTCCGGGAGCTCTGCGACAAGTACGGGATCGTGTTCGTCCTGGACGAGGTCATGGCCGGGTTCGGCCGCACGGGTGAGTGGTTCGCCGCCGACCTCTTCGGGGTCGTCCCGGACCTGATGACCTTCGCCAAGGGCGTGAACAGCGGTTACGTGCCGCTCGGCGGTGTCGCGATCTCCCAGAAGATCGCCGAGACCTTCGGCAAGCGGCCGTACCCCGGCGGCCTCACCTACTCCGGCCACCCGCTGGCCTGCGCCGCCGCCGTCGCCACGATCAACGTGATGGCGGAGGAGGGCGTCGTCGAGAACGCCAAGCGCCTCGGCGGGACCGTCCTCGCCCCCGCCCTCGCCGAGCTGGCCGAGCGGCACCCGAGCGTCGGCGAGGTCCGCGGCACCGGCATGTTCTGGGCGCTGGACCTGGTGAAGAACAAGGAGACCCGCGAGCCGCTGGTGCCGTACAACGCGGCCGGCGAGGCGAACACCCCCATGGCCCGCTTCACCGCCACCGCCAAGCAGCACGGCCTGTGGCCCTTCGTGAACATGAACCGCACGCACGTCGTGCCGCCGTGCAACGTGACCGAGGCCGAGCTGAAGGAGGGCCTGGCCGCGCTGGACGCCGCGCTCACCGTGGCCGACGAGTACACGGCGTAACGGAACCACCGCTGCCGCCGGAGACTCGAACGCGTAAGGTGGCGTGCTCGTAAGAGATCTCGAAAGAGATACGCGAGTACGCCATCCACGCGCGAGGAGAGACTCCGACCATGCCCGGCAACGGCGCCGTGACGCGCAGCACCCTGCGCCAGCAGATCGCGGACGCGCTCCGCGACGAGGTGCTGGCGGGGCGGCTGCGACCGGGCCGGGCGTTCACCGTGAAGGAGATCGCCGAGCAGTACGGCGTCTCCGCCACCCCGGTCCGTGAGGCGCTGGTCGACCTGTCCGCGCAGGGCATCCTGGAGGCCGACCAGCACCGCGGCTTCAGCATCCCGGAGTACTCGCTCTCCGACTACCGGAACATGATCGAGGCCCGCAGCCTGGTCACCGACGGCATGTTCCAGGCGCTCACCACCGGCCACCCGGCCTTCCGCACCCCGCCCGAGGACCCGCGCACGGCCGCATCCCTGGCCACCGTGCGCCGCCGCGGGGAGGAGGCCGCGCGGGCCGCCGCGGCCGGCGACCTCACCATCCTCATCGGCTATGACCTGCGCTTCTGGCGCGAGCTGAGCGCCCTGTTCGGCAACCCCTACCTCGGCGACTTCCTGCACCGGCTGCGCGTCCAGTCCTGGGTCTGCGCGGTCCAGCACCTGCTCCGCCTCCCCGACCTGCGCGGACACCTGTGGTCCGGGCACACCGAGCTGGTCGACGCACTGGCCCGCCGCGACGCGGAGGAGGCCCGTGCGGTCGTCGCCGCCGCCAACGCCCACTCCCTGACGCTGCTGGAACGCCTGACCGGGGAGTAGCCGGCCGATACGGTCCGCACGAGGGGAGTTGCTCCGGCTCCGCACCGATTACCCTTCCCTGACCACCTTCTGTGTGTGAGGAGCCCCCTTTGGCCTGTGACCTGTGGCTGGTACCGCTCGTCGACGTCTTGTGCCACACCCCGGACAACCCGTTCGCCGAGGAACTCGCGCACTACAACGAGGCGCTGGCGGCAGCCGGGCTCCCACCGGTGCCCGTGTACCAGTACATGCCGGGTCTGTCCGGCGAGGTCGCGCCCGTGGCCGGCTTCGACTACGACGCCCTGCACTTCCTGCGCCGGGCCTACCTGCTCCAGGTCTGCGGCCTGCCGGTGACCCCGGTGGACGAACTGGGCGGAGACTACGAGCAGTTGCTGGAGATGTTCGAGTCCACGGCCCAGCAGTCCCATCTGGTCTGGCATTACGACCACGCGGGCGCGTACGTCCCGGTCGACTTCCCGCACCCGCTCTCGAACGACGAACTCCTCGCGGGCGGCGGCCCCTTGGGCTCATCCCAGGCGCTCCTGCGCGAGCTGGAGTACGTCGCCCCCTCGATCGGCATCGACCAGGCCAACCCGCCGGCCGCCCCGGCCCCGCCGACGGCCCCCACGGAACTCGAGGAACCGGCCGTCCCGGCGCCGTACGACCCCAGCCCCTTCTCCCGCGAACGCCACGTGTGGCTCGGCCTGCACGCGGCAGCGACCCGCTCGCTGGCCCAGGGCTCGATGATCGTGTTCAGCTGAGCCTGAAGGTCCGGCAGGACGGCGCGAGGGGCGGCCGATACGTGACCGCCCCCCGCCGCTCGGTCAGAAGACCGGCGTACCGTCCTGCGTCAGCTTCCAGTTGGAGTCCGCGAAGTCGGCCGGGTCCAGCGTCTTCTTCGCCGTGACGTAGTCGATCATCAGCTGGCGGATCTCGTTGGTGGAGCTGTAGGCGATGTCGGCCGTGGCGATGTGCGGGTAGCCCGAACCGCCGTTCGCCCGGTAGTTGTTGACGGCCACCACGAAGACCTGGCTGTCGGAGATCGGGGCACCGTTGTACGTGAGGTTCTTGATCCGCGAACCCTCCGGCTGGGCGATGTCGATCTCGTAGTCGACACCCGCCGCCGTGTCGTACATGTAGTCCCAGAACTTGTTGGCGTTCGTGAGGGTCGCGGTGTCGACCTTCGTGCCGGACGGGACCTGGTGGTAGTACTTCGCCGCGTACTCCAGGTAGTCCTTGAGCTGGGCGCCCGTCAGCTTCTTGCCGTACAGGGTGTTGTCGTAGATGTAGAGGCCGGCGATGTCCTTGATGGTGACGCTGCCCTGCGGGATGTCGGCCGTGCGGCTGAAGGGGGCCGCGACCGAGACGAGCGGGAGGGCCGCGTCGGCCGTCGAGAGGCCCGACTTCACGGTCTCCATCTGCACCTTGTGGATGAAGTCCATGATCGGCACGTCCTTCCAGCAGGAGTCCGCCGCCGAGAGGTCCTGCGTGCAGGTGCCGACCGCCGTGTTGACGTACTTCACGACCAGCTCGTGGTCGGCCTCCAGGAGCTTCTTGATCTCCGCGTCCTCTTCCACGTCCTTCGGGTTGAGGGTCTGGGCCTTCTTGCTGGTGACCTTCCACTGCCCGTGGTGGAGTTCGAGCTCGAAGTCGAAGACGCTCAGGCGGAAGCCCCAGCAGTACGGCTCGGAGAGGAGCACGTCCTGGCCCGTCTGCGCGTTCTTGACGGTGTAGGACGGGACTTCGACGTGGGTGTGGCCGACGAGGATCGCGTCGATGCCCGGGACCTGCTCGGCGACGAGGTTGGAGGCGTTCTCCACGTACGGGAGCGAGTCGCCCCAGGACGAGGAGCCGTCCATGCCGGAGTGGTCGGTGAGGAAGACGACGTCACAGCCGAGGGCGCGCAGACGCGGGACGTACTTCTTCGCCTGCTCCACCAGGCCCGGGAACACCAGCTTCCCGCTGACGTTGTCCTTGTCCCACAGGGCGATGCCGGGGTTGGTGAGGCCGAGGATGCCGACCGTGATGTCGGGGGCGTCCGGCACGCAGATGCGCTTCACGGTGTACGGCCGGAAGGCGGGGCGCAGCGTCTTCGCGTCGAGCGCGTTGGCGCCGAGGAGCGGGAAGCGGCACTGGCGCTCGAACTTGCGCAGGGTGTCGATGCCGTAGTTGAACTCGTGGTTGCCGAGGGCGGCGGCGTCGTAGCGCATGTGGTTCATGGCGACGGCCATCGGGTGCTTGGGGCCGTCCTCGCCGTCGGTGCCCGTGATCGGGTCGACGCGGGCGAAGTAGTAGGCCAGGGAGGTGCCCTGGATGATGTCGCCGGCGTCGACGAGCAGGACCCGGTCCTCGCCCTTCGCCTCGCGCTGCTGCTTGATGAGGGTGGCGACCCGGGCCACGCCGCAGGAGTTGCCGGCCTTGTCGGTGTAGGGCTGGTCCTTGTAGTAGTCCCAGTCGAAGACGTGGCTGTGCAGGTCGGTGGTGCCCAGGATGGAGAACGAATAGGTGCGCGGCGCCCGTTCGTTCTGCTGGTCGTCCGCGTGGGCGGGGATTGCCGCGACGGTCCCCGCGGCGGCGACGGCCGCGCCGGTGACGGCCGACTTCTTCACGAACTCCCGGCGGTTCATGGGACTGACGGGCATACGAGGCTCCTGGGGCGCGTGCGACGGGGTCAAGTGCTGAGCCGTGCGGGACTACACGCGTAGATCGTGGCGTCCGCCAGAACCGCCGGAAACCAGGAGTAGGTCATGTCCAGGTCAAGGATCGGTCAACCCCCCCAGCCCGTAAGGAAGCCGACGCGCAGGGGCAACCCGATGTACCCCTGCGCGTGGTGCCGGAAGACGGGCCAGTGTCGCAGCCGGTCAGGCCGGGATGTGAAGCGAACGGGCGATCGAGTCGGGCGTGGCCGGCAGCGAGTTACCGGCCGCATCGCTGACGAGGATGTTGGTGTAGGACACGCCCTCCAGGAACAGCGACTGCCCCGCCGGGCATTTGAAGGAACCCTTGCCGAGCGGACCCGCCATCAAGCTCCCGGTGGTCTGCCCGTTGTTCACCGGAAGGTTAGCGGAGGCGACCACGTCGGCCTGCAGGGTCTCCTTGTTTCCTGCCTTGGGGTGGTTACCGCCGTTGTTGAAGCACTGGTAGACAGCGGTCGCGTTCGCCGTGAGCGTGATGTGGACGCTGGTCGTGCCAGTACCCAGGCCGACCTCCTTGAACGAGACGTCGAGGGTCCCGCCGCTGTCCACTGAGCTGTTCGCGAACAGGAAGTGCGGGTTGTCGGCGAGTGCCGGTGCGGCGGCCAGCACGGTGGTGCATGCGGCCGAGATGAGTCCGAGTGCGATGCGTCGCATGTTTTCTTCCTCTTGTCTGCCAGGTTCCTCGATTGGACCGAGGAAGCCGTGTCTTGCGAGAGGAGTCCTACCGCGCACAAGGAGAAAAATAGACCAGAATACACCATATGCCGCATAAGTAACACCGCGTCTGCCCTGGAGTCAGGAACAGACCATGTCCCGGTCAATCTCTGGAATGATCGCGGACCATGCAGCTCCTGGCCCCCGACGACCCGGCCCGTATAGGCCCCTACCGTCTGCTGTCCCGGCTCGGTGCGGGTGGCATGGGCCGGGTCTGCCTCGCGCGGGAAGCGGACGCCGGACCCGGCGCGACGACGGTCGCGGTGAAGCTGATCCGCACCGATCCCGACGCCGGACAGGAGGAGTTCCGGCGACGGTTCACCCGCGAGGCGGCCGCGGCGCGGCGGGTGAGCGGGGTGTGGACGGCCCGGGTGCTGGACGCGGACACGGACGCCGAACAGCCCTGGGTGGCAACGGAGTACGTTCCGGGACCGACCCTGCGGGCCGTGGTACGCGGTGACTTCGGCCCGCTTCCCTCGGCCTCCGCTCACGTCCTGGCGCACCGGCTGGCGCAGGCACTGGACGCCATCCACCGTGCCGGTCTCGTCCACCGCGACCTGAAGCCGTCCAACATCCTGCTCACCGTCGACGGGCCCCGGGTCATCGACTTCGGGGTGGCCCATGCCCTGGACGCCACCGCCGACTCCACCCTCACCCGCACCGGAACCCTCGTCGGGACACCCGAGTTCATGTCCCCCGAGCAGGTCAGAGGCGCACGGGTCACCCCGGCCGGAGACGTGTTCTCCCTCGGGAGCGTCCTGACCTACGCGGCCACGGGCCGCTCCCCCTTCCAGGGCACGGGCGAGGGCGGGGTACACGCGCTGCTGTTCCGTATCGCCTACGAGGAACCGGACCTGACCGGCGTACCGGAGGTGATCGCGGATCTCGTCCGCCGCTGCCTGGAGAAGCACCCGGACGACCGGCCGACGGTCCCGGAACTGATCGACCTGACCCGGCGGGCTCCGGCGGGCGCCTGGCTGCCCGCGTCCCTGCTGGCCCGCCTCGACCGGGTGGCCGCGGAGCCGCTGCCGGAGACACCGCGCCGCGAGGCACCGGCTCCGGAGGCCCTCGTCCTCCCCGATTTCCCCGACTTTCCCGAGGAGCCCGCGGTGGCGGAGCACCGGCGTGATCCACTGGACGCCCCCGAGGCGGGCATCGCGCCGCCGCACGTGGTGCCGACTCCTCCCCTGCCCCGGGTCGCCCGCATCGGCCGACGGGCAGCAGGGGCGCTGCTGCCCGTCATCGCCGTGCTGTCGGTGGTGGCCGGGGGGGTACGTCATCCTGCCCACCGTGGACGCGACCCCCTGGTCGGCGTTCGGAGACCACCCGCGCAAGCGTCCGCCGGAGTCCGTCTTCGGCGGCACATGGCGGGTCACCCAGGACGAGGACGAGTCACTGTTCAGCATGCGGCTGAACCTCGTCGGCACGCGCACGGGCAGTCGGGGCGCCACCCGTCCTGTCGGCCACGCGGGACACGATCTGCGTCGGCGAGGCGAAGGTGCGGTCCCAGTCGAAGACCACGCTGGTACTCGGCGACTTCCGGATGCACGAGATCGGCACGGGCGCGTGCGGCAAGGGGAACTGCGGGGTGCCACACACCATGAAACTCGTGGCGACCCTGGACCAGGGCCCGGACCTCTCCTGGGCCTACTCCCCCACGCTGTCCTACGGCCTCGAGCCGGTTGAGAACACCGGGGACTGGCCCTTCCGCGGCAACTGGTACACCGACGACGGCGGCCTGCGCATCACCGTCGGCACCCGAGAACTGGACACGCGCCTCATCCACGGCACCGATGACCGCAGCGGACTGCACTGCGAGTGGGAGGCGGCGCTGCTGGAAATCCACGGGACCACGTTCGCCACCACGGGCGCCCACGTGATCACGAAACGCTCGGATCCGCAGTGCCGGTCGGCATCGGTCCCGTACGACTACACGCTCCACGGCTCCGGCGCCACGACGACCCTCATCCGTCACTCCAACGCCGAAACAGCCACCCTTCGTCTCGAGCGCCACCCCTGACCGGGGGGGTTTCAGAGGCGGCCGATGAGCCTGATCTCCGGCGGCCGGAGAACCCCGCTCGCCATCAGGAGTGACGGCCCCAGATGCACCGGGCACACCCGCAGCGGGGGAAGGGCGTGCCGGGCGACCTCGAAGACGGCGGGGTCGGAGCAGTCCGTGCCGTAGGCCTGGTCACCCTCACCGCCGTACGGTCCCCGGCACCGTGCGTTCCGGTGGACGCTCATACCTCGATCGTCCCTCCGCGCATCGCGCGGAGGGACAATCGAGACGTGCGGGCAGCCAGCCCCTACAGGAACGAGTTGATCTCGATCGTCTCGTCCCGGCCCGGGCCCACGCCGATCGCGGAGATCGGGGCGCCGGACATCTCCTCCAGCGCCTTGACGTAGCCCTGCGCGTTCTTCGGCAGGTCGGAGAAGGACTTCGCCTTGGTGATGTCCTCGGACCAGCCCGGCAGCATCTCGTAGACGGGCTTCGCGTGGTGGAAGTCGGTCTGCGAGTAGGGCAGCTCCTCGACGCGCTTGCCGTCGATCTCGTAGGCCACGCAGACCGGGATCTGCTCCCAGCCGGTGAGGACGTCGAGCTTCGTGAGGAAGAAGTCCGTCAGGCCGTTCACGCGGGTCGCGTAGCGGGCGATCACCGCGTCGAACCAGCCGCAGCGGCGGTCACGGCCGGTGGTCACGCCCCGCTCGCCGCCGATGCGGCGCAGCGCCTCGCCGTCCTCGTCGAACAGCTCCGTCGGGAACGGGCCGGCGCCGACGCGGGTCGTGTACGCCTTCAGGATGCCGATGACGCGGCTGATCTTCGTCGGGCCCACACCGGCGCCGGTGCAGGCACCACCGGCGGTCGGGTTGGAGGACGTGACGAAGGGGTACGTGCCGTGGTCGATGTCGAGGAGGGTGCCCTGACCGCCCTCGAACAGGACGACCTTGTCGTCCTCCAGCGCCTGGTTGAGGACCAGCACGGTGTCGGTGACGTACGGCTTGATCTGCTCGGCGTAGCCCAGCAGCTCCTCGACCACCTGGTCGACGGCGATGGCGCGCCGGTTGTACAGCTTGGTGAGCAGCTGGTTCTTGACGTCGAGGGCCGCCTCGACCTTCTGCGTCAGGATCGACTCGTCGTACAGGTCCTGGACCCGAATGCCGACGCGGTTGATCTTGTCCGCGTAGGTCGGGCCGATACCGCGCCCCGTCGTACCGATCTTCCTCTTCCCGAGGAAGCGTTCCGTCACCTTGTCGACGGTCACGTTGTACGGCGTGATGATGTGCGCGTTACCGCTGATCAGGAGCTTGGACGTGTCGACGCCACGCTCGTTCAGACCGCTCAGCTCGGAGAGCAGGACCGACGGGTCGACGACGACACCGTTACCGATGACCGGCGTACAGCCGGGCGAGAGGATTCCGGAAGGGAGAAGGTGGAGAGCATACTTCTGGTCGCCGACGACCACCGTGTGGCCGGCGTTGTTGCCGCCCTGGTACCGGACGACATAGTCCACCGAGCCACCGAGCAGGTCGGTGGCCTTCCCCTTGCCTTCGTCACCCCACTGAGCACCGAGCAGCACAAGTGCGGGCACGCGCGTACACCCCTTCCGGGCGGGGCATGTCCAAGGTCAGGGGCGTGGGCGTAGGGTTCCCGCCGCGCACCATCGCGACCGCCATTGGTCGCACAACCGTCGGACCGGATGCCCCGGAATAGACGAAGCCCCTGGCGCAATAGCGCAAGGGGCTCTTGCACAAAGATGCTACCCGAGGAAGCGAGGCAGGACCGAGGTGGCGACTTTCGCGACGTCCGATCAGCTGCTGGTGATCATCGATCCGGCGGCACGGCATACGGACGGAGAGTCCGTGCGGATCGCGAAAGACGTGCTCAGCGCGGGTGCGACGGCCAAGGTGTGCCTGCCCGACGGACCGGAGGAGTTCGCGCGCGCACTGGGCCGAAGGGGGTCGCGGCGACCGGTCGTGATCGGCGACGACCGCGCCCTGGTCCGGGCCGTGACCCTGCTGCACCGGCAGCGGGAGCTGACCGGATGCGGACTGTCGGTGGTGCCGGTCGGCGGCGCCGGGCTCGCGGAGTCGCTGGGAGTGCCCGCCGGTACGGTGGCGGCGGCCCGGGCGGTCCTGGACGGCGTGGAGCGCCGCCTGGACCTGCTCGTGGACGACAGCGACGGAGTGGTCCTGGCCGCGCTGGACATCCCGGCGGTGCCGCCGGCCCCCGCCCAGCCGGTACCCGTCCCCGCCGGCCGCCCCTGGCTGCGTACGACGTACCGCTCCCTGGTCCGCACCCTGGCCCCGCGCCCCGCCCGGACCGCCGGCACCGCCCCCGCCGGGCCCCGCTGCGACTTTGCCCGGCTCCGGGTGGAGGTCGACGGACTGACGGTCGTGGACCTGGACCAGCCCCTGGAGGCCGTATCGGTGACCCCGGGCGCCTCCGGGCTGGCCGAGGTCGAGGTCCGCCCGCTGCCGGCGGGCGGACCGACGACCCCGATACGGGCCTCGGGGCACATGGTGACGGTCACGGGCGCGGACTTCCGCTACCGGGCGGACGCGGCGGTGGCAGGGCCGGTACGGCGGCGGACCTGGCGGGTGCTGCCGGGGGCGTGGGGACTCACCCTCCCGGCCCGATAAGCCCTGTTTCTCCTGCCCTCACCCCCAGGCTAAAGGTCTGGTGACAAATATTTAACCGCTCCGACCCCTTGAGAGAGGGGTTCCTCCTCCACCATCCTGCTCCATCAAGGCGCGGCTCGACCGCGCATGGCGTCAGGAGAGGGGCCACCCGATGGCAGTGGACGAGGGCGTCGCCCCGGCGGCGGAGACGGACGGCGACGGAACGGTTCACCGGCTGAAACCCAATGCTGTGGGGCTACTGGGCGTGGTCTTCATGGCCGTCGCCACGGCCGCGCCGATCACCGCGATGACCGGCAACGTGCCCTTCATGGTGTCGGCCGGCAACGGCATCGGGGCACCGGCGAGCTATCTCGTCGCAATGGTTGTCCTGGCAATCTTTTCCGTGGGTTTCACGTCGATGGCGAAACACATCACGTCCACGGGCGCCTTCTACGGCTTTATCTCCTTCGGCCTCGGACGCACCGCCGGACTCGCCTCCGGGCTGCTGGCGACCTTCGCCTACGTCGTCTTCGAACCCGCCCTCATCGGGATCTTCTCCACCTTCGCGACGACGACCCTGAAGGACCAGACCGGGCTCGACGTGCCGTGGTGGCTCTTCGCGCTGCTCATGCTCGCGATCAACGCGACCGGCACCTGGTTCGGCATTGACGTCGCCGAGAAACTGCTGGTGGCGCTGCTCGCGACGGAGGTGACCGTGCTCGCGGCCATGGCCGTCTCGGTCGCCCTCCACGGCGGCGGCCCGCACGGCTTCACCTTCGCGCCGGTCAACCCCGTCAACGCCTTCAAGGGCACGTCCGCCGGGCTCGGGCTCTTCTTCGCCTTCTGGTCCTGGGTCGGCTTCGAGTCGACCGCGATGTACGGCGAGGAGTCCCGCGACCCGAAGAAGATCATCCCCAAGGCGACGATGATCTCCGTCCTCGGCGTCGGCGTCTTCTACGTCCTCGTCTCCTGGATGGCCATCACCGGCAACGGCGAGCGGGAGGCCGTACGGGCGGCGTCCTCCGCCAACCCGCTGGACCTGTTCTTCCTGCCCACCGAGCGCTACGTCGGCCACTGGGCGGTCGACGTCATGCAGTGGCTGATGATCACCGGCTCGCTGGCCTGCGGCATGGCCTTCCACAACTGCGCCGCCCGCTATCTGTACGCCCTGGGCCGGGAAGGCGTCGTGCCCTCGCTGAAGAACACCATCGGCCGCACCCACGCCCGGCACGGCTCCCCGCACATCTCGGGCCTGGTGCAGACGGTCGCCTCCGCCGTCCTGATCGGCGCGTTCTGGATCGCCGGCAAGGACCCGTACACCGGCACCTACGTCCTGCTCGCCATCCTCGGCACCATGGCCATCCTCGTCGTACAGGCCGTGTGCTCCTTCGCGGTGCTGGTGTACTTCCGCTCCCACCACCCCGAGAGCCGCCACTGGTTCCGGACGTTCACCGCGCCGCTGCTCGGTGGCATCGCGATGCTCGCCGTGGTCGTCCTGCTGGTGTCCAACATGGGCGCGGCGGCCGGGCCGGAGTCCGGTTCGCTGGTGCTGAAGGCGACGCCATGGCTGGTGGCGCTGGTCGCGGCGGCCGGGCTCGGGTACGCGCAGTACCTCAAGCGGTACGCCCCGGAGCGGTACGCGCTGCTGGGGCGGACGGTGCTGGAGGAGACGCAGGAGCGTTGACGGATGATCACCCCACCTCGACGCTCAGCCCCTCCAGCCCCCGGATCACGAAGTTCGGCTTTCTCTTCGGCTCCGCCGCCAGGCGGAGCGTCGGGGCCTGATCCAGTAGTGCCGTCATGGAGGCGGCCAGTTCGATGCGGGCCAGGGGGGCGCCGATGCAGTAGTGGATGCCTGCGCCGAAGGAGATGTGGGGGTTGTCCTGGCGGGTGAGGTTCAGGTGGCCGGGGTTGTCGAAGGCCTGGGGGTCGTGGTTGGCGGAGCCGAAGAGCATGGCTATCTCCGCGCCGCGTGGGATCGTCGTGCCGGCGATCTCGATGTCGTCCAGGACCCAGCGCTCGAAGAGCTGCAACGGGGTGTCGTAACGCATCAGCTCCTCGATCGCGGACGGGATCAGGGAGTGGTCGGCACGGAGGGCGGACAGCTGATCCGGGTTGCGGAACAGGGCCCACCAGCCGTTCACCGTCGCGTTCACCGTGGCCTCGTGGCCCGCGTTGAGGAGCAGGACCGCCGTGGAGATCATTTCCTGTTCCGTCAGCCGGTCGCCCTCGTCGTGCGCCGCGATCAGGCCGGAGATCAGGTCCTCCCCCGGCTCCCTGCGGCGGGCCGCGATCAGCTCGCGCAGGTAGTCCGAGAACTCCAGCGACGCCCGCACCGCCTTCGCCGCCGTCTCCTCCGACGGGTTCAGCTCGTACATCCCGCAGATGTCCGCCGACCAGGGCCGCAGCCAGGCCCGGTCCGGCTCCGGGATGCCCAGCATCTCGGCGATCACCGCGACCGGCAGCGGCTCGGCGACATCCCTCAGCAGGTCGCCGCCGCCCGCCGCCACCAGGGCCGACACCAGCTCCTCCGCCAGGTTCCGCACGTACGGCCGCAGCCGCTCCACCGTGCGCGGGGTGAACGCCTTCGACACCAGGCGCCGGATCCGGGTGTGGTCCGGCGGCTCCAGGTCGAGCATGCCGTGGTCGTTGAGCGTGTGGAACGGCTCGTGCTCCGGCGGGGGCGGGGTCCGGCCGAAGTCCTCGTGCGAGAAACGGTGCTGGTAGGTGCGGCCCAGGCGGCGGTCGCGCAGCAGCGCCGCGACGTCCGCGTGGTGCGGCACCAGCCACTGGTCGGTCGGTTCGTACCGGATCACCCGGCCGCGCGCCCGCAGCTCGGCGTAGGCCGGGTACGGGTCGGCGAGGAACGCCGGGTCCCAGGGATCGAAGGCGAGGTCCGAACCGTCCGCAACAGCTGCCATGAACGGACGCTAGCCCGGTTCACCCCGGTGTGACCAGCCTCGCCTCGTACGCGAACACCGCCGCCTGCGTACGGTCCCGCAGCCCGAGCTTCACCAGGATCCGGCTCACATGCGTCTTGATCGTCGACTCCGCCACCACCAGCCGCTCGGCGATCTCCGCGTTCGACAGGCCCTGCGCGATCAGTACCAGCACCTCCGTCTCCCGTTCCGTCAGCTCCCCGTACGCCGCCTGCGCCGTCGGCATCATGCGCGGCACGTCCGACAGCCGCGAGAACTCCGTGATCAGCCGCTTCGTCACCGAGGGCGCCAGCAGCGCCTCCCCGGACGCCACCACCCGCACCCCCTCGGCCAGTTGGCGCGCCGAGGCGTCCTTCAGCAGGAAGCCGGAGGCTCCCGCGCGCAGCGCCTGGTACACGTACTCGTCCAGGTCGAACGTGGTCAGCACCAGCACCTTCGCCGCGCCGTCCGCCGCGACGATCTCCCGGGTCGCGTCGATGCCGTTCAGCTCCGGCATACGGATGTCCATCAGCACCACGTCCGGGGAGAGTTCACGGACGCGCTGTACCGCCTCCCGGCCGTTGACGGCCTCGCCGACGACCTCGATGTCCGGCATCGCGTTCAGCAGGACCGAGAAGCCCTCGCGGACCATCATCTGATCGTCCGCGATCAGTACGCGGATGGTCATGCCTCGACCTCGGTGGCTGTGTCGGTGGCGGTGGCCGGCACCGGCAGGAACACCGTCACCTCGTACCCCCCGTCCGCCGTCGGGACCGCCGTCATCTCGCCGTTCAGCATGGAGACCCGCTCCCGCATCCCCGTGATGCCGTGCCCCGCACCGGGCGAAGGCTTTATCAGGGACGGCGCCGGCGGCGGGCCGTTGACGACCCGCAGGCCGAGGCCTCCCAGGACGTACCCGATGTCGACCCGCGCGCCCGCCCCGGGCGCGTGCCGCAGCGTGTTGCTCAGCGCCTCCTGCACGATCCGGTACGCCGACAGCTCCACGCCCTGCGGCAGCTCACGCACCGCGCCGGTCACCATCTTGTCCACCTCCAGCCCGGCCTCGCGCACATTGGCGAGCAGCGCATCCAGGTCGGCCAGGGCGGGCTGCGGGGCGTCCGGGGCCTCGTAGTCCTCCGCGCGGACGACCCCGAGGACCCGGCGCAGCTCGGTCAGGGCCGCCACCGCGTTCTCCCGGATGGTGGCGAACGCCTTCTCCAGCTCCGGCGGCGGGTTCTCCACCCGGTACGGCGCGGCCTCCGCCTGGATGGCGACCACCGACATGTGGTGCGCGACCACGTCGTGCAGCTCCCGGGCGATCGTCGTGCGCTCCTCCAGCAGGGTGCGCCGCGAACGCTCGACCGCGGTCACCGTCTGCTGCGCCGTCACCTCCTGCGCCGCGTCCCTGCGTATGTGCCAGACCGTGACGACCAGCAGGATCAGCGCGGAAACGACCATCATCGGAGCCACGTTGGTGTTGTAGGGCGCGGCGTAGAAGCTCTCGGCGAAGAAGCTGTAGACGCCGGTCAGCACCCACATCCAGGCCGCGGTGCGTGGGCGGGTGCGTATCGCGACGACCGCGAGCACCACCAGATGGGAGAAGAAGCTGCCCGGCTGCCACGGCCAGTCGCTCCACTCGTTCCCGCCTACGACCGTGGCGGCCGTGGACGCGGCGAGCGACAGCCAGAACGCACCCGCCGGACGCACCAGGGTCAGCAGGACCGGGGCCAGGGCCAGCAGCCCGCACAGCAGGGACGACACCCCCGAGTCCTCGGTACCCGCCAGGCCGAGCAACATCGCCACCAGGCCGAGGGCGGCCACCACCGTGTGCGGGGTCCAGGTCGCGTACTCCTTCAGCCGGCCGGACCGGCGGCGCACGAGCGGGCTGTCGGCGTCCAGCCGGGGCAGCGGACGATAGGCGAAGGCCTCGTGGAACAGGTCCTGGCGCAGCCCGCTCAGGGCGTCCAACGCCAGCCGGTACTCGGGGCTGCGCGGCCGGCCGGCCGGCCCCGGCGGGGTCGTCTGCATGTGCGTCGTCTCGGTCACATGCAGAACGGTAGGGCCGGGCGGGTGTCACGGTCGTCCCCATGGAGAGGGGTTCTCGGGAGTCCCTCTCAGGTACTACGAGTACCGGCCGTACCCGTAAGGGGGCCGTAGGAGGTGCCGAGGTCAGCGGGCGCCGGGGCGGACCACCCCGGACTCGTAGGCGAAGATCGCCGCCTGGGTGCGGTCGCGCAGCCCCAGCTTCACCAGGATCCGGCCCACGTGCGTCTTCACGGTCTGCTCGGCCACCACCAGCCGCTCGGCGATCTCCGCGTTCGAGAAGCCCTGCGCGATCAGCGCCAGCACCTCCGTCTCCCGCTCGGTCAGGTCCCCGACGCGGTGCTTGAGCGGGGCCCGGTGGCTGCCGTCCAGGCGGGAGAACTCGTTGATGAGCCGACGTGTGATGCCGGGCGCGAGCAGGGCGTCGCCCGCGGCCACCACCCGCACCGCCTCGGCGAGTTGGTCGGCGGAGGCATCCTTGAGGAGGAAGCCGGAAGCACCGGCGCGCAGCGCGTCGTACACATGCTCGTCCAGGTCGAAGGTGGTCAGCACGAGCACTCTGATCGCCGGGTTGCCCGCGGTGATGCGGCTGGTCGCCTCGATGCCGCCCATCTCGGGCATCCGGATGTCCATCAGGACCACGTCCGGCGTCAGTTCGGCGACCTTGACGATCGCGTCCATGCCGTCCACCGCCTGCCCGACCACCTCGATGTCGGGCTGGGTGTTGAGCAACACGGTGAAACCCTGCCGGACCATCTGCTGGTCGTCGACGATGAGTACACGGATGGGGCCGACGCCGCTCGTCATGGGCTCTGTTCTCCTGTCGGGAGTGGGTACGGAGGCGGGTACGGGGACGGGGACCCGTCGGGGGAACTGCCCTGCGGGAGGAACGCCGTCACCGTGAAACCGCCGTTCAGGGTGCGCTTCGCGGTCACGTTCCCGCCGAGCATCGCCGCGCGCTCCCGCATGCCCAGCAGGCCGTGGCCGGTGCCCGGGGACGGCTGGACCGGGTGGCGGGGGCGGGAGTTCATGACGCCCAGGAAGATGCCGTGGGGGAAATGGCTGACCTCCACGCGGACCGTCGAACCCGGGGCGTGCCGCAGGGCGTTGCTCAGCGCCTCCTGCACGATCCGGTACGCCGACAGCTCCACGCCGGGCGAATAGGAGCGGGGCTTGCCGAGCACCTCGATACCGACCTCAAGGCCGGCCGCCCTGGTGTTCTCCAGCAACGCGTCCAGCCGGGAGAGGTCCGGCTGCGGGGCGTCCGGGGCCGGTTCGCCCGGGGCGCCGGGGTCGCCGGGCGTCTCGGAGCGCAGGACACCGAGGACGCGGCGCAGTTCGGTCAGCGCCTCCAGGGCGTTGTCGCGGATCCCGGCGAGGTTCTCCTTCAGCTCCTCCGACGGGTTCTCCACCAGGTGGGGCGCCACCTGGGCCTGGATGGAGATCACCGACATGTGGTGGGCGACCACGTCGTGCAGCTCGCGGGCGATACGGCTGCGCTCCTCCAGCAGGGTGCGGCGGGCGCGCTCCTCCGCGGTGATCGTCGTCTGCTGGACCAGCTGGCTACGGGCCTCGCTCCGGCTGCGCAGGACCGTGCCGACGAGAGCGGCGACCGCGAACAGGGCCACCGCCACGACGCCGGTCGCCGAGTAGCGCTGGGCCCCCATGACGCCTTCCAGGAAGTACGTCGTCAGGGCGGTCGTGCCGAGGGCGGCGAGAGTGCCGCGGATGCGGACGCGGAGGGCGAGCAGCACGAACACGGCCATCTGGGCCAGCAGGGCCGGGGTGCTCCAGGGCCAGTTGGCACCGTTGTGGATCGGGGACAACTCCAGGTTGTGCCGGACGAGCAGGGCGGCGACCGTGGCGCCGGTCAGGGACAGGGCCCAGGCGGGAACGGGGCGCCAGAGGGCCAGGACGACGGCGGTGCCCTGGACGAGGCCGGTCAGGAGGGCGACCGGGGTCGTGAAGCGGTAGCTGTCGGTCAGTTCGGAGCCGCCGCCCAGGGCTATGCCCAGGGCCACGTAGCAGGTGATCAGGTAGGTGAGGAGGCGGAGCCAGCGGTGGCGGGAGAAGGGGGGTGAGTTCGGGGAGGGGTTTTCTCCCAGCCAGGTGAGCAGGCGGGTTCGGCGGGTTCCTGTGAGTGCGGATGTGCGGCTCTCGGTGTTGGGGTCCGCGGCTTTCACTTGATCAAGGTTAGGCATTGTGCGGGGTCTTTGTCGGGGGCAGGTGGCGGTGGACCACGTGGGACGGGCGGTTCCGGAGGCGGCGAGGGCCCTGTTCCTGGGAGCGGAATGCCGTCCAGCACAGCGCCAGGGTGAGGGTGAGGAGGGGAAGCCAGGCCAGGCGGGCCACCGCCCAGGTCAGGTCGTCCGGTGAGGTGTGCAGGCCGGGCAGGCGGGCGGCGGGGAGGGTGGCTGCCGTCGTGGCCATCAGAGCCGTCTGGTGCCAGAGGTAGATCGTCATTGCGGAGAGGTTGACCAGGGCCGTCGCCGACCAGGCCAGCGGGCGGGACATCGCGCGGCGCAGGCGGTCGCGGAGCAGGAGGGCCAGGCCGCACTGGGCCAGGCCGAACGTGACGGCCGCCAGGGTCGGCGGGTCGAGGTTGGAGACCTTTGCGCCGGGGACGCCGACCATGGACGCCGGGTACCCCGCGCAGGTGATGAGGGCCGCCGTGGCCGCCGTACCGCCGAGGAAGAGGACCCAGCCCGCTCGGCGGCTGTCCAGCTCGCCCCGGGTCCAGGCGGCGCCGAGAGTGTACGGGACCAGCCAGCCCGCCGCCACGTTCGCCCAGGCGAGCCAGGACGGGCCGAGGTGCAGGCCGAAGCGCAGGACGTCCACGTGCAGGACCACGGCCAGGGGCCAGAGCGGGTTGAGGCGGGTGAGGAGCGGGGTCGCGGCCGTCAACGCCGCGAAGACCAGGAGGAACCAGAGGGGGGACAGGGCGAGTTTGAGAAGTGTGTGGATCGTGGCGAAGGGCGTGCCGACCAGCACGAGGGCCGTTGCCACCACCGTCCACAGGGCCAGGAGGGCCACCACCGGGCGGAGCAGACGGGTCAGTCGGGCGCGCAGCCACTGGCCGTAGGTCTCGCCCCTGGCGATGGCCGAGGCGTGACTTCGGGTCGCCACATGGCCGCCGACCAGGAAGAACACGGCCAGGGTCTGGAAGAGCCAGGAGATCGGGGCCAGCCAGGGCATGTGTTGCAGCGGGCTTGCCGTATGCAGTCCGCCGTCCCCGGCGACCAGCGCCGTGACCAGCCAGTGGCCCAGGACCACACCGAGGATCGCGTAGGCGCGGAGTGCGTCGACCGCGCGGTCCCGGGAGGTGGGGGTGGCCCTGTCGATCCGGTGGACAGCCTGGCGGAAGGTGCGGAGTGGGTGGCGCTGATGGCGTGCGGCCTGTTCAGGCACGGGTCACCTCCGAGGTCTCGCCGAGAGCGATCCGGGCCAGGTTGGCGAGGGAGGCCGAGCCCGGGGTGAAGTAGCCGCTGTGGTCGGCGCCGGCGGCATCGAAGACCCGGGCGCCGAAGGCCCGGGAGACCGGGTCGGCGCCGAAGCCGACGGTGGTGCCGAAGAGTTGGGCGCTGACGTGCGGCACGTGTGCGATCCAGTCGGCGCTGCCTCGGGCCGCCCAGACCCGGGCCCGGGTGTGCAGGGCGGCCACTGAGTCCGCACCCGTGCCGGGGCTGCCGACCAGGGCTATGTCGTCCGCGTCCAGCCCCTGGGCGGCACGGCCGCAGACGACCGAGCCGTAGGAGTGGCAGAGGAGGGAGTAGCGGGCCGTCGGCGGGGCGACGTGGTGGAGGGCGCGGAGAAAGGCGCGCAGGTGGGGCGCCGCTTCGTCGGCTCGGGTGGTGGTCGTCACCGTGGTGCTGACCGTGGCCGGGGTTGTGTAGCCGAGCCAGGCCACTACGGCCACGCGCGTACGGGTGCCGGTGGGGGCTCTGTGCGTGAGGTCCGAGTAGAGCGCCGACGCTGCCCTGCGGAAGCGGGCGTAGGTGTCGAGGGAGGTGTCGGAGCCTGGGATCAGGACCGCGATGTGGGTTGCGTGGGGCAGGTCGCCCAGGACCTCTGTGACGCGGCCGGCGCCGCGGCCGTCGTATGCGAGGAGGTGGTGGGTCGGGGCGGCCAGGGCGCGGTCGGCTGCGGCGCGGTGGGGGTCGCCGTGGGCGGCGGCCATGCGGGCGGCTTCGGTCGCGTTGGCCCGGTTCGCCTCGTAGGCGGCGGTGAGGGTGGCCGGGGTGAGGGAGGAGGCGAGGGCCGGAGGTGGAGCAGGGATTTCCGGGCGTGCCGCGGCGGAGAGGGGAGCGACGATGGCGGTGGTGAGGAGGGTGACGAGGAGAGCGCGGCGGAGTCGGGAGCTGCGGTGCGTTCTCTTGTGCGGGTGGCCCTCGCGGGGCCGGCTCGTCGTCGGCGGCTGCGGGTCGTGCCGCGTGGCGGTGGTGAGCCCCATGGTCGGCTTCCTCTCAGTTCGCCCGGCCATCGGGCTGCACTGACAAGGAAGTTAGAAATCGGGGCGTGTCGTTCGCGTCCCGCCAGGGAACTGTTCTGGCGCGTAGCTCTCAGGTACTACGGGTATGACCGGGGCCGCCCCGGAAGGGGCGAACCCCGGCCCTCACCACGCCAGTTGCGCGATCTCCTCCGCCACCACCGCGCACGCGTCCGCCGCCGGGTCGATCAGCGGGAAGTGGCCCACGTCCTGCAGCAGGGTCAGGCCCGCCAGCTCCCCCGCCTTCGCCGCCGCATCCGCGTACGACTCGGCCACCGCCTGCGGCACCACCAGGTCCGAACGGCCCTGGACCAGCGTCGTGGCGATGCCCGTGGGGAGCAGGAGGACCGGGTCCGCGTACGGCCGGCGTTCCGCGAAGTGCCCTTTCCCGCCGAGGAGTTGCAGCGCCGCGTTGCCGCAGACGTCCAGCTTCTCCGCCACCTCGAAGTCCGCGATCGGCGCCAGCGCGACCACGCCCCGCAGCGGGGTCGGACGGTCGGTGCGCCAGGGGGCGTCGGCGGGCAGGACGTGCCGGGCCGCCGCCCACAGCGCCAGGTGGCCGCCCGCCGAGTGGCCGGTCAGCACCGTGCGGCGCGGGTCGGCCTGCGGGAGCGCCTCGTGGACCATGCCGGGCAGGGCGTCCAGGGCGGCGGCGACGTCGTCGAAGGTGTCCGGCCAGCGGCCCGCGAGCGGGGTGCCCTCGTCCCCTTCGGCCCCCTTGCTCTGCTCCGGGATCAGGCCGCCGCCCCGCCGGTACTCCACATTGGCCACCGCGAAGCCCCTGCGGCACAGGTAGTCCGCGAACGGGGTGATGTGGCGGCGGTCGTAGCGGGCGCGCCAGGCGCCGCCGTGCAGGACCACGACCAGCGGGGCGGGGGAACCGGGGGCGAGCGGGGAGTCCGGGCCGGTGCGGGGGGCGTAGAAGTCGATCACCTGGTCGGGATGGTCGCCGTACGTGGCGCTGACGTCGGGGTCTACCGGGGGGTGCGAGAAGGCGGACTCCTCCTCGGCGGCGGCGCGGGCTGCTGCGGCGTCGTCCGGCATGCTCCAACCTCTCAGCGATGGAACGGGTTTGGCGACTCTTCGTCGACCGTTGGCGGGGACGGTATCAGGCCGGTGACGTGCGGCAATATGGGGATGTCACGCAGGGTGAAGGAAAACGCTTCTGCGGCCCGTTGTGCGGCAGGGGCCGGGCAGGAGCCATCGCCGCCCCGCCCAGCCCCGGCTTCTCCTCCAGGACCTGTCGGACCTAGCCCAGCACCTCTCCCAGCACCCGCGCCGCCCGCTCCACATCCCCGAAGCTCACGTACAGCGGCGTGAACCCGAAGCGGAGCACGTCCGGGTGGCGGAAGTCGCCCACCACACCCCGCGCGATCAGGCGTCTCATCACCTCACCGGCATCCGGGCAGCGCAGCGCGACCTGGCTGCCGCGTTCCTCGTGGGGCTCCGGGGTGACCGACTCGACCCGGCCGGGCTCGGTGTACGCCGCCACGCACTCCAGGAAGAAGTCGGTCAGGGCCAGGGACTTCGCCCGGACCGCGGCGACCGAGACCTCGTCCCAGACCTCCAGGGCCGCCTCCAGGGCCAGCATGGAGAGGATGTCCGGGGTGCCGACCCGGCCGCGCAGGGCGCCCGGTGCCGGGGCGTACGACGGGCTCATGCCGAACGGGTCGGTGTGCGAGTTCCAGCCGGGCAGCGGGGAGTCGAAACGGTCCTGCAGCTCGTGCCGCACGTACAGGTACGCCGGTGAACCGGGGCCGCCGTTCAGGTACTTGTAGGTGCAGCCGACCGCCAGGTCGACCCCGTGCTCGTCCAGGCCGACCGGCAGGGCGCCCGCGCTGTGGCACAGGTCCCAGACGGCGTACGCCCCCGCCGCGTGCACCGCGGCCGTCAGGGACGGCAGGTCGTGCAGGCGGCCGGTGCGGTAGTCGACGTGGTTGAGCAGCACCGCCGCCGTGCGCTCGCCGAGCGCGTCCGGCACCTGCGCCGGGGTGACCGCGCGCAGCGTGCGGCCGGTCAGGCGGGCGGCCGACTCGGCGATGTAGCCGTCCGTGGGGAACGTCGTCGCGTCCACCAGGATCTCGTCCCGGCCCTCGCCCGCCATGCGAACGGCTGCCACAACTGCCTTGAAAACATTGATACTTGTGGAGTCGCCGACGACGATCTGGCCCGGTGCCGCGCCGACCAGCGGGGCGATCCTGTCGCCGATCCGCTCCGGCGCCGTCCACCAGCCGCTCTCCTCCCAGGAGCGGATGCGCAGTTCGCCCCACTGCCTGCGGACGACGTCCTCGACCCGGCCCGGCACGTTCGCCGGCAGGGCGCCGAGCGAGTTCCCGTCCAGGTAGACGCCGGCGGAGTCAGCCGCATGACCGGACACAGTGTCCAGGACGAAGCGGGAGCGCAGCGGGGCCAGTTCGTCCGCCGCGTCCAGCTTCTCCGCGCGCAACGCGAACTCAGACATGCGACCTCGCCGTCCACAGCTCCGGGAACACGTTCTTGCGGGCGCGCTTCTCCAGCCAGGCCACGCCCGCCGAGCCGCCCGTGCCGGCCTTCGCGCCCATTGCGCGGCGGGTGGCGACCAGGTGGTCGTTGCGCCAGCGCCACACCAGTTCGGCCACGTCCGACAACGCCTCGCCGAGACGGGCGAGCTCGGCGTTCTGGTCGCCGGAGTAGATCTCCGCCCAGGCCGCCTCGACGGCGCCGGAGGGCTCGTAGCGCTGGGTCAGATCCCGTCCCAGCACGTCCTCGGGGATCGCGTGGCCGCGCCGGGCGAGGAGCCGTACGACCTCGTCGTACAGGCTCGGCTCGTGCAGCGCCTTCTCCAGTTCCGCGTGGACGCGGGGGGCGCCGCGGTGCGGGACGAGCATGGACGCGGACTTCTCGCCGAGCAGGAACTCCAGGCGCCGGTACATCGCCGACTGGAAGCCGGAGCCCTCGCCGAGGGCGGAGCGGTACGCGTTGAACTGCGCCGGGGTCAGCTGGCCGAGCGGCTTCCAGGAGGCGTTCAGCGCCTCCAGTTCCCGTACGGAACGTTTCAGCGCGTCGATCGCCACCGGCACCCGCTCCTCGCGCAGGGCGCGTGCCGCGGTCTCCCACTCGTGCACGATGACCGTGAACCACAGCTCCATGACCTGGGTCGTCACCAGGAAGACCATCTCGCCGGGGTCGTCGGAGAGGGTGTGCTGGAGGTGGGTGAGCACGTCCGCCTTGACGTAGTCCTCGTACGGCGTCGTGCCCGCGAAGTCGAGATGCGGGGTCTCGGGCTCCTGAGTCTCCAAGGACCGATGAGCCTGTTGGGACATCGCTGTCTCCTGCTGTTGCTCCGGGTAGCGGTCCGCCCCTGCCGATTCCGGCACGGGGGCCCCGGTCCCCAACCGCATCCTCCGCGATCACCCCCGGCACGGCAAGGCCCGTCTGCTGCCAGACGGGCCACACCGGTGAATCCCGTACGACTCCCGCAGGGGTCAGCCCAGGGTCTGGGCCGCCGTCTGCGAGGAGTCCTTCAGGAACTGCGTGCAGCGCTCGTACTCCTCCTGCTCGCCGATCCCCTGCGCGGCGCGGGCGAGGGCGTGCAGGGCGCGCAGGAAGCCACGGTTGGGCTCGTGCTCCCAGGGCACCGGGCCGTGGCCCTTCCAGCCGCTGCGCCGCAGGGCGTCCAGGCCACGGTGGTAGCCCGTACGGGCGTACGCGTACGACTCCACGACCGCGCCCCGCTCGAACGCGTCGTCGGCCAGCTGGGCCCAGGCGAGGGACGACGTGGGGTACTTGGCGGCCACATCGGCCGGTGCCGTACCGCCCGCGAGCAGCTCGCGGGGCTCCGGGTCGTCGGGGAGGTGGGTCGGGGGCGGGCCCCCGAGAAGGTTCTCGTGCATCGTCATGGCACCAGTCTGCTGCATTGCGCTTGATCGGTAACTGTTGCGGCGCCTGCGGCACCGGCTGGAACGGCATCGACGTCCAGCTCTACGGCCTCGGCACCTCACTCGGCTCGACCAGCGCTGGAAGCCGTGGTCGCCTCCGACGTCGTGGTCCCCTCCAGCGGTGGGCACGTCACGCAGCCGTGCCTGTGGCACTCGGGCTTGCGGCAGCCCGGGGCCGGGCTGCGGACCAGGGTGAAGGCCAGCGCCGCCCCCACCACCAGCACGCCCGCGCAGATCGGCATCGCCCGCCGGAACGCCGCGTCGAAGGCGCCCGGCGAGCGGTACGCCTCCGGGCCCATGCCCGCCAGCAGCGGCAGCGCGGCGACCGCGATCAGGCCCGCCGCCCGCGCCGCCGCGTTGTTGATGCCGCTGGCCAGGCCCGCGCGGGCGGTGTCCACCGAGGCGAGGACCGTCGCCGTCAGGGGCGCGACCAGGATGACCATGCCCGCGCCCATCACCAGCAGGGCGGGCAGCACGTCCGTCAGGTAGTGCGCGTACGGCCCCACGCGGAGCATCAGCAGCATCGCCACGGCGCACAGCAACGGGCCGACGGTGAGCGGCAGACGGGGGCCGGTCCGGTCGGCCAGGGCGCCCGAGCGGGCGGAGAACAGCAGCATCAGGGCCGTGGTCGGCAGCAGGGCCGTACCGGCGGCCAGGGCCGAGTAGCCCGCCACCACCTGGAGCTGGAGCGCGGTGAGGAAGAAGAAGCCGCCGAAGGCCGCGTACACGCACAGCGTGACCAGGTTGACCGCGGTGAACTGGCGCGAGGCGAAGATGTCCGGCGGCAGCATCGGATCCGGGCGGCGCCGCTCGACGACGATGAACGCCACCGCCGCGGCCAGACCCGCCACCGCGGTCACCGCGACCACCAGGGAGCCGCTGCGGGCCTCGATCAGGGCGTACGTCAGCAGGGCGAGCGCCTGGGCGCCGAGGGCGGCGCCGAGCACGTCGAAACGGCCGTGGGCGCGGTGGTCGGCGGACTCGGGGACGTGCCGCAGGGCGACCGGCACGCACAGCACGGCCAGCGGCACGTTCAGCAGGAACACCCAGCGCCAGCCGGGGCCGTCCACCAGCCAGCCGCCCAGGAACGGGCCGACGGCCGCCCCGATGCCGCCGAAGCCGGACCACAGGCCGACCGCCCGGCTCCGGTCGTCGGGGTGGAAGGAGGCCTGGATCAGCGCGAGGGAGCCGGGGGTGAGCAGCGCACCGCCGATGCCCTGGAGCGCGCGGGCGGCGATGAGGACGCCGGAGGTCGGGGCCAGGCCGCAGAGCAGCGACGCGGCGGCGAACCAGACGACTCCCAGCACGAAGATCCTGCGCCGCCCGTAGCGGTCCCCCAGCGAACCGCCCAGCAGGATCAGCCCGGCCAGCGTGACCATGTACGCGTTGACCGTCCACTGGAGGGCGGCCAGGCTCGCGCCCAGGTCGCGGCCGATGCGCGGGAGCGCCACGTTGACGACGGTCGAGTCCAGCATCGCCATGCTGGACCCGAGGACCGTGGTCAGCAGGATCCACTTGCCCTGGGGGGAGGCCAGCCGGACGTCGGGCATGGCTCCAGGTATACAGCGGGCCCGGTGACGTCGATAGTCACCGGGCCCGCCAAGACGTCGAGCGACGCCTTACTTGATCTTGTTACCCGCCGAGCGCAGGTTCTTCGTGGCCTCGACAACGCGCGCGGCCATGCCCGCCTCGGCCAGCTTGCCCCAGGTGCGCGGGTCGTAGGCCTTCTTGGAGCCGACCTCGCCGTCGACCTTCAGGACGCCGTCGTAGTTCTGGAACATGTGCGCGGCGACCGGACGGGTGAAGGCGTACTGGGTGTCCGTGTCGAGGTTCATCTTCACGACGCCGTTCTCCAGCGCGGTCAGGATCTCCTGCTCGGTGGAGCCGGAGCCGCCGTGGAAGACGAAGTCGAACGGGGACTGCTTGCCGAACTTGGCCGCGACGCCGTCGTTCAGCTCCTTCAGCAGGTCGGGGCGGAGCACGACGTTGCCCGGCTTGTACACGCCGTGCACGTTGCCGAAGGAGGCGGCCAGCAGGTAGCGGCCCTTCTCGCCCAGGCCGAGGGCCTCGGCGGTGCGGATCGCGTCCTCGACCGTGGTGTACAGCTCGTCGTTGATCTCGTGGGTGACGCCGTCCTCCTCGCCGCCGGTCGGGGTGATCTCGACCTCGAGGATGATGTTGGCGCGGCGGGCCTGCTCCAGCAGCTCCTGGGCGATGGCCAGGTTGTCGGCGAGGGTCTCGGCGGAGCCGTCCCACATGTGCGACTGGAACAGCGGGTTACGGCCGGCCTTCACGCGCTCCTCGGACAGCGCGAGCAGCGGACGCACGTACCCGTCGAGCTTGTCCTTCGGGCAGTGGTCGGTGTGCAGCGCGATGTTGACCGGGTACTTCTCGGCGAGGATGTGCGCGTACTCGGCGAGCGCGACCGCGCCGGTCACCATGTCCTTGCTGTACTGGCCGCCGAGGAACTCCGCACCACCCGTGGAGATCTGGACGATGCCGTCGCTCTCCGCCTCGGCGAAGCCGCGCAGTGCCGCGTTCAGGGTCTGGGACGAGGTGACGTTGATGGCCGGGTAGGCGAACTTGCCTGCCTTCGCCCGGTCGAGCATCTCGTTGTAGACCTCGGGGGTTGCGATGGGCATCTGTCCGCTCCTTGGGTGTGCGGGGTCGGATTGCTGCGTTACGGCCCTGACCTAGACCTGGGGGGGTGACGTCATCGTCACCTGTCCCGGGGGGTGACGTCATCGTCGGCCCCATCTTTCCAGACCTGGCGTGATGGTCGGCCCCCCGGACAAGTCCAGGTCAAACCGGCGCGTCAGTCCAGACCCAGTTCATCCTTCGAGAAGGCGAACAGGTACGGCACCCCCGCCTGCTCGGCGATCGCCTCGGCCGCGCCGGTCGCCCGGTCCACGATCGTGGCGACGGCGACGACCTCCGCACCGGCCTCGCGCAGCGCCTCCACGGCGGTCAGCACGGAGCCGCCGGTGGTGGAGGTGTCCTCGACGGCCAGCACCCGGCGGCCCTTGACCTCGGCGCCCTCGATGCGGCGCTGCAGGCCGTGCGCCTTGCCCGCCTTGCGGACCACGAAGGCGTCCAGCGTCTTCCCGCGCGCGGCGGAGGCGTGCAGCATCGCGGTGGCCACCGGGTCGGCGCCCAGGGTGAGGCCGCCGACGGCCTCGAAGTCCAGCTCGTCGGTCAGGTCGAGCATGACCTGACCGACCAGCGGCGCGGCCTCGCCGTCCAGCGTGATCCGGCGGAGGTCGATGTAGTAGTCGGCTTCCTTGCCCGACGACAGGGTCACCTTGCCGTGCACCACGGCCTTGTCCTTGATCTGCTGCAGCAGCGCGCCACGTACGTCCGTCATGCCGAACAGCTTAGTTGCGCCGCCAGCTCCAGGTCGTCGTCGCCTCCAGCGGGTCCAGCGGTGTGACCAGGCGCGGAAGGGTGTTCAGCCCGTTGGGCGGCCCGGTCTGCGGCTCCACGCAGACGGCCTCGGCCTGCTCGTCGTAGACGACCACCCACTCCTCGCGGCTCGCCACCTTCAGCTCCAGCTGGCCGGGCCAGGTGAGGGTGACGTCGACACCGCCGGGCATGCCGAAGCAGTCGTCCCAGGGGCCGGGCCGGGGGTCGATGCGCTTGCCGGTCGGCAGATGGTCGTCCCCGCGCTCCTCCTGCCAGCCGGGCTCGAAGTCCAGCCGTACGTCCTCGCCGCCGAGGTTCCGGTTGAACCACGGGTGCCAGCCGATCTGCGCCGGGAAGGAGTCGTCCTGCGCCTCCACGGACATGGTCAGCGTCAGGCTGTCCCCGGTGAGCGTGACGACCTGGGTGACGCGGCCGGGGTGCGGCCAGGGGTCGACCAGGTCGTACGTGATCACCGCCTCGTTCTCCGCGACGCGCGCGGTGCGCCAGACGCCGTCACGGGCGGTGCCGTGGATGGCGTGCGGCGGGGAGTTGACGGGCATCTGGCGGATCGTGCCGCCGTCCAGGAACCGGCCGTCCCGGGTCCGGCCGCACCAGGGGACCATCGGGAAACAGCCGTAGCGCTCCCCCTGCCGCAGCAGTTCCACGCCGCCGATCCGCAGCCCACCGATACGGCCGCCGTTGCCGGGGCGCACGCTCACCTCCGCGTCGCCCGCGGTCAGCGTGATGTCTTCGTTGCTCACGGGACGACCCTACTGGGGTGATCAAGACGGCGTCCGCGGTACGGGCGGTCGCTAATGGCGTTTGCGCAGCGCCCGTGCGACGACGATCGCCGATGCCAAGGCCAGCGCCGCCGGGGCCGCCCAGCGCAGGGCCGGGTTCGTGGCGACCGTCTGGGGGGCCGGTACGGGGGCGTAGCGGCCACGCGGCGGGGCGTGGTCCACCTCCTCCGCGCTGCGGCCGATCATCGTGCGGCGCGCGTGCGCGGCCTCGGCCGGGGGTTCATCGGTGTCGGCGAAGTTGCCGGCGCGGCGGTCGGCGGTGTCGGCGTCGGGTTCCAGGGGGGACGGGGGGATCCCGGTGTCGAAGACGGAGACGTGGTCGGGTCCGGACTCGGGCTCGGGCTCGGGCGCGTCGTGCGAATCCGCCGGTCCCTCCGCCAGCCCCTCCACGAAGCGGTTCAGCAGCCGGGTCGCCGCCGAGGTCACCGCCTCCGCCGGCAGTTCCGCGAGGCGTCCGTCCGCGTCCACCGTGCCCGCGACGGTGACGGTGGAGCCGCCCTCGGCCTCGTCGATGCGCAGGGTCAGGGCGAGCTTGACCGAGCCGGCGCCGCGGGCCTCGGTGCCGTCGCCCTCGACGGCGTACGTGCCGTCCTCCCGGGCGGTGACGCGCACCGCGCCCCGGTAGGTGACGGAGTTCCCGCCGACCCGCAACTTCAGCCGCCCGGCGCCGGGTTCGCCACCCGCGTCCTGCTGGAACCCGGGGATCGCCCGGGCGACGCGCACGGGGTCGGCCAGCGCCGCCCTGAGCCGCTCACCGGAAACCGGAACGAAGACCTGGTGCTCCATGTCGACTGACCCTACCCACCTGGGGCCCGAACGTACCCTCACGCGAACAGGTGGTCTGTCCTGACCCGTCAGTACCGCGGATGCACCAGCGTCGACGCCGCCAGCCCGCCGATCCGCGTCCGCTCCGCCGCCAGTCCGTCCGCCGCCAGCGCGGACCGGGTGAGCGTGTACGGACGCGGGCCCCGGGGGTCCAGCCGCAGGGGTGGCGGGGTGTGGCCCGGGGCGGCCAGGAGGAAGCCCCAGTCGTGGGGGGCGCGGGTGGAGGCCGCGGAGCGGTCGGGGCCCGGGGCGAAGCCGGAGTCCTGGCCCAGGACGCGGTACGGGGACGTGGCGAAGCCGGCCGCGCGGAGGGTCGCGTCGACCGTCCAGAAGGCCCGGGGCCGGGTGGAGACGGGCCCGGCGTGCACCACCAGCCGGCCACCGGGGGCGAGCACGCGGCGGGACAGGCCGTAGAACTCCTGGGAGTACAGCTTGGTGCTGGCGGTGATGCCGGGGTCGGGGAGGTCCGCGATCACGACGTCGTACGACCGCACGGGCGCCCCCCGCAGCCAGCCGAGGGCGTCCGCGGTCGTGACGTGGACGCGCGTGTCGTCGTACGCATGCCCGTTGAGGGCGGACAGGCCGGGGTCGCGGCGGGCCAGGCGGATCAGGCCGGCGTCGAGTTCCACGACGTCGACGCGGCGCACGTCCGGGCGGCGCAGGACCTCGCGGGCGGCGAGGCCGTCTCCGCCACCGAGGATCAGCACGCGCGCGTGCGGGCCGCCGGACAGGGCCGGGTGGACCAGGCCCTCGTGGTAGCGGCGCTCGTCCCGGCCGCCGACGCGCAGCCGGCCGTCCAGGAACAGGTCGAGCGGCTTGCCGTCGGTGCCGCCGGTGAGGACGACCTCCTGGACACCGGTCTGTACGGCCACCCGGACGTCCTTGCCGTAGACCGCGTGCCGGGCGGCGCGCTCGAACTCGTCGGCGAGGGCGGCGGCGGAGGCGAGGACGCCGAGGACGGTGAGGCCGACGAGCAGCAGGGTCCAGGTGGCGCGGCGGGACAGGTCGCGCCGGAACAGGCCGAGGACCAGGGCGCCCCCGGCGACGACGTTGACCGCACCGGTGAGCAGCGCGCCGGTCAACTGGCCGAGGACGGGCAGGAGTAGGAAGGGGAAGGCGAGGCCGCCGACGAGCGCGCCCACGTAGTCCGCGGCGAACAGGTCGGCGACCGCGCCGCCCGCGTCCTGGCGGTGGATGCGCTGGATCAGCTCCATCAGCAAGGGGACTTCGGCGCCGATGAGCAGGCCGATGGCGAGGGAGAAGGCGACCAGCAGGAAGCGCGGCCCCTCGGCCCACACCCCGCCCCAGCCGCCGGTCCAGGCGAAGACGGCGTACAGGGCCATCGCGCTGCATCCGCCGACCAGCGCCAAGGCGGCCTCGACCGCGCCGAATCCGGCCGCCGCGTGCCAGCGCAGCCGCTTGGCGCCGAGCGAGCCGATGCCCATCGCGAACACCATCACGGACAGCACGACGGAGGACTGGGTGACCGAGTCGCCGATCAAGTACGAGGCGAACGCGACGAGTTCGAGTTCGTAGACGAGCCCGCAGGCCGCGACGACGAAGACGCACACGAGGACCAGGAACCGCCCGGTGCCGGGCCGGACAGGCAGCAGGGCGGGGCCTGTCCGGGGCGGGGCGCCCGGGGGCGCGGGGGCGTGCGGTTCGATCACGTTGCGACGTTACGTCACAGGCTCAGTACGCCTGGTCACCCACACGTGTGGAAATAGGGGCAGTTGATGCCTCGCGGGTTTATGCGGCCCCGCGAGTGATCAACCGGACCGCCTCCAGCTAGCCCGGCTGACCCACCGCCACGCGGACGCCGACCCGGGTGCGGGTCGCGACCAACTGGCCGTCCTGCGGGTAGGCGTGCCAGGTGCGCCACTGCACCTGCCCGTCGTGCCGCTGGGCCAGCATGGCTGTGAACGCGTGCGGGCTGCCCGGGAAGACCCCGGCGAGGCCGTGCGGGTGGTCGGAGACGAGGGCCAGCAACTCCTGGGCGCGGCCCGCGAAGGAGCCGGGCGTGAGCAGTTCCACCCGGGCGGCGAACTCGTACTCCCAGTCCCCGACGCGCTTGGCGACGCCGAGCGGCAGCGGGGTGCTGGAGCCGGGGATGCACGCGACCGTCTCCGAACAGCCGCCCCGCTCCTCGTCCAGCAGGACCTGGTGGGACGCGCCGAGCAGTCTCAACTGCAGCTTGGCACCGGCCAGTTCCAGGTCGAGGGTGGCCAGCGCGGGGAGCGGCTCGCGTCCGAGGGCCCAGGCCAGATCGGCAGCGCGCGTATCGGTGTAGGAGGTGTTCAGGGTCGTGAGCATGGATCGGCTCCGCTAACACGCAAGGAGGGGTGTGGTCCGGCGCACCTCGGTCGACACCGGGCAAGTGCCATGTCGGCCCGGTCTGCCGAGCCGGCCCGGGCGGGACGGGGTGTCTGCGGGGCGTCCGAGGGCTGCTTAGTGGCTTAGAGGGAATCATGAACAGTGGCGCCGCCACAGCGTTTTTACCCAACTTCGCCGGGTTTCCATCCCTCAGAGGGCCCCACAGCTCAACTGTTCAACTACGGCGTACGCCTGGCGCGGGGCGGAAGCCGCCGAGCGCCCCTCAACTGCCGCCTCCGCAGCCGCCCCCGCCACACGAGGATCCGCCGCACGAGGATCCACAGGACGAGGATCCACAGGACGAATGGCCGCCACACGAGTGCCCGCCACCGGAGTGGTGACCGCCGGAGTGGTGGCCCCCGGAGTGGTGGCCCCCGGACGACGAGCCGCCGTCGCCGGTGGCGGCCCACCAGCTGCCGCCCCCGTCGGACGACCCGTACCCGCCCGGGGCCGACCGCCGCCACTTGGCGCGCTTGTCACGCCGGACCGAGAAGGCCATGATCCCCGCGCACACGAACAAGAACGCCGCCCCACTCAGCACGATGCCCATGGCGTCACCTACTTTCCGTTCCCCCGAAGCGGCCCCCCGTGGGCGCCTCGCGCCAGTCGCCTGCCGCTGGTGACCGGGAGATGCCCGGCCGATCCGGCGGGCAAAGCACAGTTGAGGAAGTCCAGAGCTTGGGCGCAGGATGACCCGCATGACCTCCACCGCGCGCCCCTACCTCAACCGCCGGCTCGCCGAGTTCGGGACGACGATCTTCGCCGAGATGTCCGCCCTCGCCGTCCGGACCGGGTCGATCAACCTGGGCCAGGGCTTCCCCGACACGGACGGCCCCGAAGAGGTCCGCGAGGCGGCCGTACGAGCGCTGCGCGACGGGCGCGGCAACCAGTACCCGCCGGGACCGGGCATCCCCGAGCTGCGCACCGCGATCGCGGAGCACCAGCTGCGCCGCTACGGCCTCTCCTGTGACCCCGACACCGAGGTCCTGGTCACGGCGGGCGCCACGGAGGCGATCGCGGCCTCCCTGCTGGCGCTCCTCGAACCCGGCGACGAGGTGATCGCGCTGGAGCCGTACTACGACTCCTACGCGGCGAGCATCGCGATGGCGGGCGGCCGGCGCGTACCGGTCACACTCCGCCCGCACACCGACGGGGACGGCGCCTGCTTCCGCCTCGACCTGGACGAGCTGCGCGCGGCGGTCACCGACCACACCCGCCTGCTGCTGATCAACACCCCGCACAACCCCACCGGCACGGTCCTCACCCGCGCGGAGCTGGCCGCGATCGCGGAACTGGCCGTCGAACGGGACCTGCTGGTGGTCACCGACGAGGTCTACGAGCACCTGGTCTTCGACGACGCCGAGCACGTGCCGCTCGCCACGTTCCCCGGGATGCGGGAGCGCACGGTGACCATCGGCTCGGCCGGCAAGACCTTCTCCTTCACCGGCTGGAAGGTCGGCTGGGTGACGGCCGCACCGGGCCTGGTGACGGCGGTCCGCTCGGCGAAGCAGTTCCTGACGTACGTCTCCTCGGGCCCGTTCCAGTACGCGGTGGCCGAGGCGCTGGCCCTCCCCGACGCCTACTTCGACACGTTCCGCCGGGACATGCGCACCCGCCGGGACATCCTGGCCGAGGGCCTGACCCAGGCGGGCTTCGAGGTGTTCATGCCGTCCGGCACCTACTTCATCACCACCGACATCCGCCCCCTGGGCGAGAAGGACGGCTTCGCCTTCTGCCGCGCCCTACCGGAGCGCGCGGGCGTGGTGGCCATTCCGAACGCGGTGTTCTACGACGACCGGGAGGCCGGGGCGCCGTTCGTGCGGTTCGCGTTCTGCAAGAAGGAGGACGTCCTGCGGGAGGCGGCGGAACGGCTACGGCGCAGCTGAGAAAAGCGGCGCAACCGGGCACGGTCCGGGGGCCGCCGCCCCCGGACCCGGCCGGACGCGCTTACTCTTCGTCGTCCTCGGGCTTCTCCGCGTTGTCGACTTCCTGCTCCAGGCCGAGCTGCTCCACGAGCCACTTGTCGAACTCGATCGCGGCCCGCACCCAGCTGACCGTGGAGGAGACGAAGTGCTCCAGCGCGACACCGGTGCCGATCAGCATCTGCGCCTCACCGATGAGGCGGACGGTGCCGTCGTCGTGGGTGTGCGTGTACATCTTCGGCCACAGCGTGCGCCGGTTCCAGTCGTCGATGGCCTCCAGCAGCGCGGGCTTGGCGCTGATCGGGTGGGGGCGGTCGTAGAAGGTCCGCACCGAGAAGACCGCCTGTTCGGCCTCCCCACGGAACATGAAGTACGTGCGGAACTGCTCCCACGGCGCGGCGAGGTCACCCTCCTCGTCGACGACGTACTTCAGCTCCATCTGGTCGAGGAGCTGCTTCACGAGGTCCTGATCCGGGACAACGGGGCCGGCCGGCTCTTGGGGCTGCGGTTCGGGCTGGCCCCCGAAGTTCGGAATCGAGGACGGGTCGATGGACATACTTGGACACTCCTGCGGTCGTCTGGCTCGTCCGGTCCTCGCGAGACCAGACGTACACAGCCCACCCTCTCTCTCTTGCCCCACCCCCGGCAAGCGGCTCAGCCGACGGCCTCCACTAGGTGGCCGATCATCGACGCGAGTACCAGAATCCCTGTTCCAGCCCGTTCGCCCAGTTCTCCCGCGGGTCTACAGCGTCTTCCCGGTGGCCGCCCCCACGATCAGCCCCTCGCCGAAGCGGTCCACGCGGACCGTGTCGCCGTCCTTGACCTCGCCCGACAGGATCTCCTTGGCGAGGCGGTCACCGATGGCCGTCTGGACGAGACGGCGGAGAGGCCGGGCGCCGTAGGCCGGGTCGTTGCCCTCGTCCGCCAGCCAGGCCAGGGCCTCGGGGGTGACGTCCAGGGTGAGCCGGCGTTCGGCCAGCCGCTTGGCCAGCCGGTCGATCTGCAGCCTGGCGATCCGGGCCAGCTCGTCCTTGTTCAGGGCCGAGAAGACCACCAGGTCGTCGAGCCGGTTGAGGAACTCCGGCTTGAAGGAGGCCCGTACGACTTCGAGAACCTGCTCCTTCTTCTCGTGCTCGGTGGTCGTCGGCTCGACCAGGAACTGGCTGCCGAGGTTGGAGGTGAGCACCAGGATGGTGTTGCGGAAGTCGACAGTACGCCCCTGCCCGTCCGTCAGCCGCCCGTCGTCCAGGACTTGCAGGAGGATGTCGAAGACCTCGGGATGCGCCTTTTCGACTTCATCCAGCAGGACGACGCTGTACGGCCGCCGCCGCACGGCCTCGGTCAGCTGGCCGCCCTCCTCGTAGCCGACGTACCCGGGAGGCGCGCCGACCAGCCGGGCCACGCTGTGCTTCTCGCTGTACTCCGACATGTCGATGCGGACCATGGCTCGCTCGTCGTCGAAGAGGAAGTCGGCGAGCGCCTTGGCGAGTTCGGTCTTGCCGACGCCGGTCGGCCCGAGGAAGAGGAAGGACCCGGTCGGCCGGTCGGGGTCGGCGATGCCGGCCCGGGACCGCCGCACGGCATCGCTGACGGCCCGCACGGCCTCGCTCTGCCCGATCAGCCGCTTGCCGAGCTCCCCCTCCATCCGCAGCAGCTTCTGCGTCTCGCCCTCCATGAGGCGGCCGGCGGGGATGCCGGTCCAGGCTCCGACGACGTCGGCGATGTCGTCGGAGCCGACCTCGTCCTTGACCATGGTGTCCCTGGCGACCTCCTCCTCGGCCTCGGAGGCGACCTCCAGCTCCTTCTCCACGCCGGGGATCTCGCCGTACAGCAGCTTGGCGGCGGTGTCGAAGTCGCCGTCGCGCTGGGCGCGTTCGGCCTGCCCCCGCAGGTCGTCGAGCTTCTCCTTCAGCTCACCGACCCGGTTGAGGGACTGCTTCTCCTTCTCCCAGCGGGCGGTGAGCCCGCGCAGTTCCTCCTCCTTGTCGGCGAGGTCGCGGCGCAGCTTCTCCAGGCGCTCGCGGGAGGCCGGGTCGGTCTCCTTGCCGATCGCCAGCTCCTCCATCCGCAAGCGGTCGACGGCGCGCTGGAGTTCGTCGATCTCGACGGGGGAGGAGTCGATCTCCATGCGCAGCCGCGAGGCGGCCTCGTCGACGAGGTCGATGGCCTTGTCCGGCAGGAAGCGGGAGGTGATGTACCGGTCGGAGAGGGTCGCGGCGGCCACCAGCGCGCTGTCGGCGATCTGGACCTTGTGGTGGGCCTCGTACCGCCCCTTGAGCCCGCGCAGGATGGCGACGGTGTCCTCGACGGAGGGCTCGGCGACCAGCACCTGCTGGAACCGCCGCTCCAGGGCGGGATCCTTCTCGATCCGCTCCCGGTACTCGTCGAGTGTGGTCGCACCGACCATACGCAGCTCACCACGGGCGAGCATGGGCTTGAGCATGTTCCCGGCGTCCATGGCGGAGTCGCCGCCGGCCCCGGCCCCCACGACGGTGTGCAGCTCGTCGATGAAGGTGATGATCTGCCCGTCGGATTCCTTGATCTCGGCGAGCACGGCCTTCAGCCGCTCCTCGAACTCACCGCGGTACTTGGCACCGGCGACCATGGCCCCGAGGTCGAGCGAGACGAGCCGCTTGTTCTTGAGGGACTCCGGCACATCGCCCTTGACGATCCGCTGGGCAAGCCCTTCCACGACGGCGGTCTTGCCGACGCCGGGCTCACCGATGAGGACGGGATTGTTCTTCGTCCTCCGGCTCAGCACCTGCACAACCCGCCGAATCTCCTGATCCCGCCCGATGACCGGGTCGAGCCTGCCCTCACGGGCGGCGGCGGTGAAGTCGGTGCCGAACTTCTCCAGGGCCTTGTACTGACCCTCGGGGTCGGCGGTGGTCACGCGGCGTCCTCCCCTGGCCTTGTCGAAGGCCTCCTGCAACTTCTTCGCGTCGGCGCCCTGCGCCCGGAGCACCTCGGCGGCGCGACCGCCCTTGGCGGCGATGCCGATGAGGAGATGCTCGGTGGACAAATATTCATCACCGAGGTCCCTGGCGCGTTCACCGGCGTCGGCGATGACGGCGAGCAGCTCGCGGTTGGCCTGCGGCGGCGCGACGGTGGACCCGGTCACGCTGGGCAGCGAGGCGAGGATCTTCTCCGCCCCGGAGCGTACGGCGGCCTGGTCGGCGTCGACGGCGGCGAGCAGGTCGGTGACGTTCTCGTTCTCCTGCCCCGTGAGCAGGGCGAGGAGCAGATGGGCAGGCGTGAGATCGGGGTGCCCCTCGGTCACGGCCCGGCTGCTAGCCGCGTTGATCGCTTCCCGGCTCCTGTTGGTCAGCTCGGCGTCCACGTTCGCGCTCTCCTACTCGGCCACGTCTCCCACTGACTGCTACTGCCATACCCAACATACACAAAGTTGAGCCTATTCCGCTCAAGGCTGGATCGACGCTGGTGGAGGGCTAGGTTTCCCCCATGTCCTCAAAGCACGCGGTAGACCCAGCAGCCCCGGACGACGCCTATGTCGCGTTCTGGCGGGAGCGCCACCTCTGCACGCTGACGACGCTCCGCCCCGACGGCAGCCCGCACGTGGTGCCGGTCGGAGTGACGTACGACCCCGAGGCGCGGCTGGCCCGGGTGATCACGAACAAGTCGAGCGCGAAGGTGGCCCATGTGCTGGCGGCCGGGGCCGGCCCCGAGGGCGCCCGGGTGGCCGTATGCCAGGTGGACGGCCGGCGCTGGGCGACGCTGGAGGGCCGGGCGACGGTCCACACCGAGCCGGAACGGGTGGCCGAGGCGGAGCGCCGGTACGCCGAACGGTACGAGCGGACGCCGTCGCCGAATCCCTCACGGGTCGTGATCGAGATCGCGGTGGAGCGGGCGCTGGGGCGAGGTTGAGCGGGAATCGACACCTGGCTGATTTCAGCCACTGTGAAAGCGCGCCCATACCCTGAAATGTCCCCACAAACGACAGCGGCGTCACCGTGTTCAGGTCACGGTGACGCCGCTGCGGGGGGAAGCACCTGAGCGATCTGTTACGCCGGGGGAATCGCGTCAGGCGCTGCGGGGGGTGGCCGAAATGGTCCTCACGTCAGAGACCTCCGGTTCTGCCATCCGATGGTCTCGTTGGTCCAGATTCACAAAGATCATGCCGTACCGAACGGCACAGCGCACTGGCTGGGGCGCACCACGGGGCTTACGCAGACACCGGTAGGCCCGTACGTCCTCGTCCTCGTCCCGGGTGACGACGACCGGTTCACCGAAGACGGTCACCATCAGCGAGTCACCACCGTGGGGGATGGCGGTGACCAGGTCGATGAAGTGCCAGCCGGAGCGGTAGGCGGTGGCCATTTCGCGGCGGAAGGTGCGGTCGTCGGGTGGAGTGGTCACATCAACTCCCGGCTCCATCGGTCATCGAGACAGGCCCATTGGTGTTGCCCTCGCTCACAGCAGGCGTCACGATCGGCCACGAAGTGTTCGCACGGACGTCACCCTTCGCCTCGGTAAAGCCGCTCCACGCACCGACAATCGCCATGACGGGGAAGGCGGCGGCAAGCACCGAGCGAAGCACTCTGTTACGCATGTTCGGCTTCGTCCTTACTTGAAGGTCCCCTATTCCCCCGCCAGGTACGACGATGGCTCATTCGGGCACGTCATGGCCACACAATCGGTGCATCATGTTCCTGCATGTTCAGGACCCTGGGGGGTGGAGTTTTGGTAACAAACCGGGCGAAAGCGGCACATCCCCACGCGTTGACGGAGCTGTGCGAGGAAGGCCGCAGTCTCTACGCCGCCGCTCTGCGCGCCGGACGCATCGCCCGCTCCGATGCAACGGAAGCTCCCTGCCTGATGGAGTTCGCCCTGCTCCAGCCGGATCCGGACGACCCCGACTGGCTGCGTCCCGTCCCCCCGGCAATTGCCTTGACCCATCGGCTCAGCCCGATCGAGCGCGAGATCACAGAGCGCCGGCGCCTGTCGATCCAACTCGCCGACACCTTCGAGCCTTTCATGACACTCGGTGCACAGGCGATGGCGGGCAGCGACTCGATCACCATTCTGGAGGGCGGCGACCGCATCAACGCCGCACTCAATCTCGCCACCGAGCAGTGCCAGACCGAGGTGCTCACGATCCAGCCGAGCGATCGCCTCTCCGAACGCAGCGTGCAGCGGGGCCTGGAGCGGGACAGGCCGCTCATCGAACGCGGCGTCCGCATCCGCACCCTGTACCAGCACACCGCCCGGTACAGCCCGGAGAAGCTGGCATACGCCGCACACCTCGCCGACGGCAAGGCTGAGTACCGAACCATCGACGAACTCGTGGAGCGGCTCATCATTTGCGACGAGGCCGTGGCCTTCATCCCCATTCGCGAGGATCAGCAGGTCGCCCTGGAACTGCGACAGCCAGGCCTGGTCCGATATCTGATCAAGGTCTTCGAGTTCATGTGGAGCCGTGCAGTTCCGCTCAACATGGGCGGCCCCTACGAAGTCGCCTCCGACGGCATCACAGAAATCCAGCACTCCATCGCCAAGCTCCTGGTCGAAGGCCACGTGGACGAGGCCATCGCCCGCCGCCTGGGCATGAACGTCCGCACCTGCCGCGCCCACATCGCCAAACTGGCCCAGGCCCTGGGCAGCGGCAGCCGTGCCCAGCTCGGCTATCTCATCGCCCAGTCCGGAATCCTCGACAAGGACACCACAGTCCCGGAGCAAGGGGCCTCAGGGTGACCCCCGCGCCGAGCGCGCACCCCGAGCACGGCGTAGAGGAACTCTGCGCCTCGGGGACGAAGCTGTACGAACGCGCTTTACGCGAAGGCCACATACGCGCCGCGGACGCCGACGAGGCCCGCTGCCTGATCGACTTCGGCCTGTTACATCCGGCGCTCCATGACCCCGACCGACTCGAACCGGTCGCCCCCGCAGCCGCCCTGCACCGACTGTTGCGCACATCGGCCGCCCGCATCGCGAACGAACGCCGGCGCGAGGACCAGCTGGTGGAACAGTTCGAACCGCTCTTACAAATCGAAGCGGACCCCGTCGCCGGCACCGACACCCCGATGCTGCGGCTCCTCAGCGGCACCGAGCGCATCAACCTGGCCCTCACCGAGGCCACGGACGAGGCGAGTCAGGAAGTACTGACCATCCAGCCCCGTAACGGGCTCACCGGCCGACGCGGCGCCATCGCCCGTGACATCGCCTCCGTCCGCGACCAGGCGCTACTCGACCGCGGTGTCCGCCTTCGTGCCCTCTACCCACACACTCTGCGGCACCTACCGACGGTGTACACCTCGTTCGAACAGCTCAGGGGTGACATCGCGGCCCGCAGCCTTGACGAGGTGCCCCACCGCCTCATCATCATCGACCGCCGGCGCGCTCTCATTCCCGCGAACGACGACGGCACCCAGGCGTTGGAGGTCAGGCATCCGGCGCTGATCACGTACTTCGTCACGACCTTCGACCGGCTGTGGCGCCTGGCCACCCCTATGTTCCCGGTAGCGGTGACGCCGCCGTCGTCGAACGGCATCACCCCCCGCCAAAGAGCCATCGCCGCCCTCCTCATCGAAGGCCACACCGACGCCGTCATAGCCGACCGCCTCGGCATGAACATCCGCACCGCCCGCGTCCACATCGCCAAACTCGCCGAAACCCTCGGCAGCGAAAGCCGTGCCCAACTCGGGTATCTCATCGGGCAGTCAGGGATCCTCGACGTGGAGGAGCAGACGTAGGGCCGGTCAGTGGACGCTCGGGGACTCCTGGTCCGGGATGCCGAACACGTTCGGGCCGGAAGAGCGACTCGCACCGTCCAGGCCCACCTGGGCTATGCGGACCCCCAGTTGCGTGCGGCTCGCCGCGCCCAGGGTCTCCGACAGGCGGGCGATGTGGGCGCGGCAGGTGCGGACGCTGATGCCCAGGCGTTCGGCTATGACCGCGTCCTGGTGGCCCTCGGCGAGCAGCGCGGCGATGGACTGCTCGCGGTGCGAGATGCCCTCGATGCCGGTGTCGGGCAGCGCGGCGGTGAGAGGGATCGCGAGGCGCCAGAGGCGCTCGAAGACCGTCACCAGGTACTCCACCAGGGCCGGGTGGCGTAGTTCCAGGGCCATCGTGCGTTCGGCGTTGGCGGGGATGAAGGCCACCGTGCGGTCGAAGAGGATGAGGCGGTCGATGACCTCGTCAAGGGTGCGGGCTTCGACCGCGTCGCCCATCAGGTCAAGGTAGTTGAGCAGGCCCTGGCCGTGGCGCGCCACATGCGTGTACAGGTCGCGCATGCGCACGCCCCGGCCGCGCAGCGCCAGCGCCCGGTGCAGGCCCTCGGTCAGCTCGGCCTCCCGCCGGATGCCGCCGGGCTGCACGGTGAGCACCTCGGTGGTGCACGCCTGCGTCGCCTCGTCCATCGCCGCCTGGATGCGGGAGAGTCCGTCCAGGACCCGGATCGCGGCGCCCCCGCCCGGCGCCGCCGGTGTCTGCAGGTGCTGCCCGAGCGCGGCGTACCACTCGAAGGCGGCCACGGCCGAACCTACCCGCCGCTGACTCTCCCTGACCTCGTCGTAGACCCCGCGCAGCAACCGGGTCATGACCTCCTGCGGGGAGGTCGGCACCAGCCAGTCCATGTCGTCGGGATCTGGGTGCAGCAGCGCCAGTTCAAGGAGACAGGGCACCGGATCGGCGTCGGTGCGCGGCACGCGTCCGCGGCGAACGGCCCGGGAATACACACGATCCCCGGCCTCGCACAGTCGGTCGGCACCATGTGGATGCTTCGCCCCGTGCCCGGCCATCGCCCATTTCACCCCCGGTGTGCTGCCACTTCCGCAGCGCAACTATGCGCGGCGCCGACCGGGTCCGCAACACGGCTCACCACGCCGAGGGCTCGGCAATCGAAGGGTTTGTCCGGTTATCGTCCGGCCTCCGCACCTCGCACTGCAACAAGATGACGGTGGTGGGCCGGACGCCGCCGAGGCATCGTTGTTCTCGCTTCCCCTCGGGTGCAAACCACCCGAGGTGGTCCCGGCCGGGCTCCCCCAGTCCGGCCGGGACCAGCCGTTCGCCGCCTGGGGCAGCACCCCGGAAACGTGGGTTACTTCAGCCCGATCGCCGCGCAAGCCGCCTTGTACGCCGCCGTGCAGATGTCGTCCACGGTGTAGATCCCGTCCGCGATCACCGTCTCCTTGATCTTGCTCTTGGTCAGGGCGTTCACCTGGACCAGCTTGGACGGGATGTTCTTGGTGGTCGGGCTGTCGGCCCTGTCCTGCGTGAGGGAGTCGAACTTGATGTCCTTGCCGCGGACCTTGGCGACGGCGATCTCGGCGGCGGCCTCGGCCTCGTCCGGGTAGGACTTGTACACGCTCATGTACTGCTCACCGGCGACGACCCGCTGGACCGCGTCCAGTTCGGAGTCCTGGCCGGTGATCGGGGGCATGTGGGTGACGCCGGCCGCCTTCAGGGCCTTGATGACACCGCCCGCCATGCCGTCGTTGGCGGCGTAGACGCCGGCGATGTTGCTCTTGCCGACCAGGCCGATCGCCTCGGTCATCTCGGCCTCGGCGTTCTCCGGCTTCCACTCCTTGGTGTCGTAGGACTTCGCGATCACCACCTTGCCGTTCAGCTCGGAGAGCGCACCCTGCTTGAACTGCTTGGCGTTCGGGTCGGTGGGCGAGCCGTTCACCATGACGATCTTGTCGGAGGTGTCGTGGTCCGGGCCCAGACCGTCCAGCAGGGAGCGGGCCTGCACCTCGCCGACGAGTTCGTTGTCGAAGGAGATGTACGCGGCGATCGGCCCCTCGGCGAGCCGGTCGTAGGCGATGACCGGGATACCCGCGTCCTTCGCCTTCTTCACCTCGCCGGCGATCGCGTGCGAGTCGACCGCGTCGAGCAGGATGGCGTCGACCTTGTCGTCGATCATCTGCTGCAGCTGGCCGGCCTGCCGGGTGGCGTCCGCGTTCGCGTTCGCGTATACCACCTTGCCCTGCTTGTGGGTGAGTTCGGCCACCTTGTCCCTGATGATGGGGTAGTCGAACTTGTCGTAGCGGGTGTTCGCCTTCTCCGGCAGCAGCAGCCCCAGCCTGAGGTCGTTGCCCTTCGACGGGCTCGCGCTCGCTCCGTCCCCCGAGGCGTCGAGCATGCCGCAGCCGGCCAGCGAGAGGGTCATCGTGGATGCGGCCACGGTCAGGGCGATACGACGCATTCGGGGGCTCACTTCAGGTGTGTTGCGGACGTGGGCGGCTTTAAGCGACCCAGGTGTCTGAAAAGACAACGCGGGGGGCACATGCGGCGTCAAGGAAAACCACTTAACGAGTACGCAACAGCACACACCGCTGCACCTGTGAAGGGGATGCGAAACCCCATCCAAACGCCCTTTACGGGCCCTCCATTCAAGAGGAGTCCATGGGGCGGCAAAGATCGGTACAACCAACACCTTTCCTCGCGTGTCGTGATCACGACGGCTTACGGCAGCCGCTCCATCCCGATCAGAGGACCGAATGAACCCAGCCAGACGCACGACCGCCTCGGCCACCACCGCGGTCGTGCTCGCCACCGCCGGCACCCTGCTCACCGCGGCCACGCCCCCGGCCTCCGCCGCCACGAGCTGCACCTCACCCGTCTACAAGCGGCAGTTCTTCGCGAACACTACTTTCTCGGGCACAGCGACCAAGACGGACTGCGACAGCGCGATCGACCAGAACTGGGGCACCGGAGCGCCCGCGGCCGGACTGCCGAACAACTACTTCGGCGTCCGCTGGACCGTCACCCGCGACTTCGGCTCCGGCGGCCCCTTCGCCTTCACCGCCTCCGCCCAGGACGGCATCCGCGTCCACCTCGACGGCATCCGCAAGGTCGACCTGTGGAAGAACGTCTCGTCGACGATGTCGAAAACGCTCAACGTCACCATCCCCTCCGGAAAGCACACCCTCCGCGTCGACTTCGTCAACTGGACGGGCACGGCCAACGTCAAGTTCGCCTACATACCCCGTACTTCGGCGACCGTCGACAAGGTGGCGCCGCTGACGCCGACAGGGGCTGCCGCGTCGTACGACACCGCCGCCCGCAAAGCCGAGCTCACCTGGGCGAAGAACAAGGAGATGGACCTCGCCGGATACCGGGTTTACCGGCGTCTCAAGGGCAGCAGCAATTGGAAGAAGCTGACCGCCACGACGGCGACCTCGTACACCGATGCCCCGCCAACGACCGGTGAGACGTATTACTACGAAGTCCGTGCCTACGACAAGGCAGGCAACGAGTCGGCCGGCACCGCGGACCAGCCCGTCACCACCCCCGACCGCACCGCGCCGGCCGTCCCCGCCGGCGTCGCGCTGAGCGACGGCCAGCCGGGCATCACCGTGACCTGGAAGACGGTTCCGGGGGCGGCGGAGTACCTCGTGCACCGGCGGTGGGACACCGACGGTGGGGATGAGCCCGTCGTGCAGGTGGCGAAGGTGACCGGCACGTCCTGGCTGGACGTCAAGGTCGCAGAGGGTCTCTACTACAGCTACTGGGTCACCGCGGTCGACGCCGCCGGGAACAGGTCCGCCAAATCGGCGGGCGTGCACGTGGAGCGAGGTGACCACGCTCCCTCCGCCCCCACGCGCCTGACGGCCACGACACAGGCCGGCAGTGGCATCGCGCTGACCTGGGCGGCGCCCACCACGCCCATCACCCACGACCTGGGCCACTTCCGGATCTACCGCGACGGCCGTCTCATCGAGGAGGTCGGCGCCAGGCAGACCTCCTACACCGACTCGACGTCCGGCAGGGCGCCTCGTACACCTATACGGTGACCGCCGTGGACACCCAGTCCCAGGAGTCCGTCCCCTCCGCACCCGCCACCGGCACCGCACCGGCCACCGGCCTCGCCCCAGCGGCCGTCACCGGGCTGCGCGGCGCCGTGAACAGCAGCGACATCGAGATCGACATCGAGCTGTTGTGGCAGCGCAACACCGAGGAGGACGTCGACCACTACGACATCTACCGGGGCGTGCTGGTCGACGGGGTCTGGCAGTACGAGAAGTGGGGTGAGGTCGGACAGACCTGGGAGGACGAACCGACGCTCTCCTACGTCCACGAACTCTACGAGCCGCAGGGCGAGACGTCCCGGTGGGCCGTGGTCGCCGTGGACTACGCCGGCAACTCCCGCTTCACCACCGGCGAGGACTTCTCGTTCGTCACCGTGACGGAGCCCGTGGTCTGGCCGTTCGTCACCGAGCGGTCGGGCCCGCCTATGACCCCGCTTCAGCCCCGCTTCGGACCGGTGATCTCCTCACCGATCACGAAACCCTTGGCGGGACCTTCGGGGATGGTGACTTCGGTGCCGTAGGGAACGCGGTGGACTCCGACCCAATCGGCCTGGTCGGGCTCGGGTTCGGTGAGAACGGTGACGGTGCCGTGACTGTCGTAGTCGTCGATCACGACGTAAACGGGGATTCCGGCCCGGGCGTATTCGCGGCGCTTGCGGATGCGGTCACGCTCCTGGTTGCGCTTGCCGGGTGAGACGACCTCGACGATGAGGGAGACAGCGGACGCAGCCACCCCCAGCTCCTCCTCGTCGCCGTACGGCTCCAAGTCTTCGGGGGCGACGAGGACATCAGGAATCCATCCCTTGCGCTGGTGGATGACGTTGGTGTCCTGAAACGCCGCATACTCTCCCTCCCCGAGGAACCGCACCAGTGCGTTGCGCAGACGGTTGACGATCTGAGCATGGGACAGGCGACCGGTGGGCGACACCTCGATGGCTCCCTCGATGATCTCGGCACGGTAGCCCTCGGGGAGTTCCATGGCCTTCCACGCCTGCCACAGGACCTCGTCCAGCTCGGGGCCGTTGTCGGCCGAGGACACGGGCTCGGTCCTGGTCTCAGGCATGGTCTCGGGCCTCTCGTGCGCAAGAGCGGTCATGGCGGCATCACCTCCTCAAAGTGTGGGCTGGGTGTGCTCGGGGCACAAGCAACGCGATCACGGTAGGTACAGCAGTACGGCTGACCAGGGGAATCACCCCCCGTTCACCCGTCCGAGCGAGGGCGAAACGTTCAACCCGTACAACCCAGCACCCGCTCGGCGAGTCGTGATCGTCGCCAGCCCCTTCCCCCGACCGGCGACGGTCAAGACCGAGGAACACACGAACCCAGCCAGACGCACTACCGCCACCGCGGTCGTGCTCGCCGCCACAGGCGCCCTGTTGAGCGCCGCCACCGCCGCCACCGCCGCCACCGGCTGCGTCTCACCCGTCTATACGCGGCAGTTCTACGCGAACACCACTTTCTCGGGCACCCCGAAGAAGACGGACTGCGACTCCGCCGTCGACCAGAGCTGGAGCGGCGTCCCCGTCACCGGACTGCCGAAGGACAACTTCGGCGTCCGCTGGACCGTGACCCGCGACTTCGGTTCCGGCGGGCCCTTCGCGCTGTCCGTCGCCGTCCAGGACGGCATCCGCGTCTACCTCGACGGCATCCGCAAGGTCGACCTGTGGAAGAACGTCTCCAGCACGCAGAAGAAGACCGTCAACGTCACCGTCCCGGCCGGCAAGCACACGCTGCGCATCGACTTCGTCAACTGGACCGGGCCGGCCCTCGTCTCCTTCGCCTACCGGCCGCGCACCTCCCCTGACATCGACAAGGTCGCCCCGCTCACGCCGACGGGCGTCTCCGTCTCGTACGACTCCGCGGGCGCCGCGAAGGTGAGCTGGTCCCGGAACAAGGAGCTGGACCTCGCGGGGTACACCGTCTACCGGCGGCTCAAGGGCTCCCCGTTCGGCGCCGCGCTCAGGGCGACCACGGCCACCTCGTACACCGACACCGCGCTTCCGGCCGACGGCCGGACGTACTACTACGAGGTCCGCGCCTACGACAAGGCAGGCAACGAGTCGGCCGGCACCGCGGACCAGCCCGTCACCACCGCCGACCGCACCCCGCCCCCCATCCCCACCGGCGTGACCGCCGGCAGCGGCGGCGACGGGGTGAGCCTCGCGTGGAACGCGGTCGCGGACGCGGCCACGTACCGCGTGTACCGCTCCACGAGTGCCGACGGCGCCTACAGCCGTGTCGCCGCCGCCGACCGGACGTCGTACCTCGACGCGTCCGGCACCGAGGGCGCGCGGTACTACTACCGCGTCACGGCCGTCGACGCCGCCGGCAACGAGTCCGCGCGCTCGGCCACGGTCAGCGGGGTGCACGAGGACGAGACCCCGCCGTCCGCGGTCACCGGGCTGACGGTCACCCCGACCGACTACGGCTTCCACCTCGCCTGGGACGCCGACCCGACGCCCGACCTCGCCCGGTACGTCGTCTACGCCGGCGAGCTCCACAACTACGACGACGAGGAGGAGAACGGGGAGAAGGTCTGCGAGGTGTACGCGGCGGAGTGGCTGTCCACCGACACCACCTCGTACGACTACGCCACCGTCCCGGACGGTGACGAGCGCTGCTTCTTCATCGACGCCGTGGACGACGACTGGAACTCCCACTACGAGTGGACCCGTTCGCCGAACATCGTGACCGCGACCGAGCTGGACACCACCCCGAGCGTGCCGACCCCGGAAGGCTCGCCGGTCCGCCTGACCGCCGACGCGGGCAAGGGTGCCGTCGCGCTGAGCTGGAACACGGTGGCCGACGCCACCGGCTACCAGGTCTACCGCTGGAACGCGGACACGCACGCCTACGAGAAGCTGGCGGCCACCGCGCAGACCTCCTACACCGACACCGGCGCAGCGAGCGGCACCACCCACTACTACTGGGTGACCGCGCTGTACGCGGACGGCACCGAGTCGGCGCCGGGAGCGGAGCTCGCCGTCCTTCTCCCGTGAGCAGGACCCGAGCACGCGAAAGGGGCCCGGATTCCGGGCCCCTCTCAGCTGAGCATGCGGGTCAGTCCGAGGACTGCTGCCGCTTCGGCCGCCACACGACGAGCGCGCTGGTCTGCTGGACCTCCTGGTACGGGACCAGGTCGCGGCGGTAGGAGGCGTGGACGGCGGCCTCGCGCTGGCGCATCGTCGCCGCCGCGCCGTCCAGGGCCGCCTCCAGCTCCGCGATGTGGGACTGGAGCGCGGCGACCTGGTTCTCCAGTTCGATGATGCGCTTGATGCCGGCCAGGTTGATGCCCTCGTCCTGCGACAACTGCTGCACCTGGCGGAGCAGTTCGATGTCGCGGGCCGAGTAGCGGCGGCCCCGCCCGGCGGTCCGGTCCGGGGAGACCAGGCCCAGGCGGTCGTACTGGCGCAGCGTCTGCGGGTGGAGTCCGGAGAGCTGGGCAGCCACCGAGATGACGTAGACCGGGGTCTCCTCGGTCAGTTCGTACGGGTTACGCCGACGGCCGTCCATCACTCTCAGTCTCCCTTCGCGGCCTCGAACAGCTCCGCACGCGGATCCTCGCCCGCGGTCGCCTCGCGATACGCCTCCAGCGCATCACGAGCCTTCCCCGACAGGTCCTTGGGGACACACACCTCGACGGTGACCAGGAGGTCGCCGCGGGTGCCGTCCTTGCGGACCGCGCCCTTGCCCCGCGCCCGCATGGTGCGGCCGTTGGGCGTGCCCGGAGGCAGCTTCAGGGTGACGGCGGGGCCGCCGAGGGTCGGCACCCGCACCTCGCCGCCGAGGGCAGCCTCGTCGAACGTCACCGGGACGGTGACGGTGAGGTTGTCCTCCTTGCGGCCGAACACCGGGTGCGCGCCGACGTGGACGACCACGTACAGGTCGCCCGCCGGGCCGCCCCGCTCGCCGGGCGCGCCCTTGCCGCGCAGCCGGATGCGCTGGCCGTCGGTCACCCCGGCCGGGATGCGGACCTGCATGGTCCGCGACGACTTGGCGCGCCCGCTGCCCTTGCACTCCAGGCAGGGGTGCTCGGCGATCAGACCGCGGCCCTTGCAGTCGGGGCAGGGGTCGGTGAGCGAGAAGCCGCCGCCCGAGCCCCGGGCGACCTGCCCGGTGCCGACGCAGGTCGGGCACACGCGCGGTGTGCCGTTCTTGTCGCCGGTGCCGGAACAGGCCTTGCACGGGGCCTGGGAGGACATCCTGAGAGGCACCGTGGCGCCCTCGATGGCCTCCGTGAAGCTCAGCGTGACCTCGGACTCGATGTCCTGGCCGCGCCGCGGCTGGGTACGGGTGCCGGTGGCACCGCCCCGGTTGAACAGTCCCCCGAAGACGTCACCGATTCCGCCGCCGAAGCCGCCGCCCTGGGCGCCCCCGCCCCCGGCGCCTCCGAAGAGGTCGCCGAGGTCGAAGTTGAAGGAGCCGCCGGCGCCCGGCCCGGGACGGAAGCCGCCGTTGCCGAACAGGGCGCGTGCCTCGTCGTACTCCTTGCGCTTCTTGGGGTCGCCGAGGACGTCGTTCGCCTCGGAGATCTCCTTGAAGCGCTCCTCGGCCTTGGCGTTGCCCTTGTTGGCGTCCGGGTGGAACTCGCGGGCGAGCTTCCGGTACGCCTTCTTGATCTCGGCCTCGGTGGCGTCCTTGGGGACGCCGAGGACCTTGTAGAAGTCCTTCTCGATGAAGTCCTTGGTGCTCATCCCCGACGTTCCCCCTTTCCGTGGTTCGCCTCGGTCCGTACGTCAGCCCTCGTCCGGGCCACCGCTCTCCTTGTCGTCGGCCGCCGCGTTCTCCTCGGCGCCCTCGCCCTTGCCGGCCTGCGCGCCCGGCTGCGGTTCGGCCACGGCCACCCGCGCGGGGCGGATGGTGCGCTCGCCGATGCGATACCCGGGCTGCAGGATCGCCACGCAGGTCGTCTCGGTGACGTCCGGCGCGTAGCTGTGCATCAGGGCCTCGTGGATCGTCGGATCGAAGGGCTCGCCCTCCTTGCCGAACTGCTGGAGGCCCAGCTTGGCCGCGACGGTCTCCAGCGACTCGGCGACGGACTTGAACCCGCCGACCAGTTCGCCGTGTTCCCGTGCCCGCCCGATGTCGTCGAGCACGGGCAGCAGCTCGGTCAGGAGGTTCGCGATGGCGATCTCCCGGACGGCTACCCGGTCCCGCTCCACCCGGCGGCGGTAGTTCTGGTACTCGGCCTGGAGGCGCTGGAGGTCCGTCGTGCGCTCGCCGAGCGCCGTACGCACCTGGTCCAGCTGGGCCACCAGGCCCGCGTCTGCTGCTCCGTCCCCGGCCGGGGCCGCCCCCTCTTCGGGGGCGGCCTTCGGCTCGGCGTCGTCAGGGGTCGCGCCGGAGGGGACGTCGGACTTCTCCTCGAAGCCCGGGGTCTCCTCCGTCACGCGGCACCGTCCTTGCGCTCGTCGTCGACGATTTCGGCGTCGACGACGTCGTCGTCAGCGGCCTTGCCGCCCTGGGTGGCGCCTTCCGGGCCACCGGCGGCCTGGGCGCCCTGGGCGTCGGCGTACATGGCCTGGCCCACCTTCTGCGAGACGGCGGCGACCTTCTCGGTGGCCGTACGGATCGCGGCGCTGTCCTCGCCCTTGAGCGCGGTCTTCAGCTCCTCGACGGCGGCCTCGACCTCGGTCTTGACCTCGCCGGGGACCTTGTCCTCGTTGTCCTTGAGGAACTTCTCGGTCTGGTAGACGAGCTGCTCGCCCTGGTTGCGGCTCTCGGCGGCCTCGCGGCGGGCGTGGTCCTCCTCCGCGTACTTCTCGGCCTCCTGGCGCATCCGGTCGACCTCGTCCTTCGGCAGCGAGGAGCCGCCGGTGACGGTCATCTTCTGCTCCTTGCCCGTGCCGAGGTCCTTGGCCGTGACGTGCATGATGCCGTTGGCGTCGATGTCGAAGGCGACCTCGATCTGCGGGACGCCACGCGGCGCCGGCGGCAGACCGGTCAGCTCGAACATGCCGAGCTTCTTGTTGTACGCCGCGATCTCGCGCTCGCCCTGGTAGACCTGGATCTGCACGGACGGCTGGTTGTCCTCGGCCGTCGTGAAGATCTCGGAGCGCTTCGTCGGGATCGTGGTGTTGCGCTCGATCAGCTTGGTCATGATGCCGCCCTTGGTCTCGATACCGAGGGACAGCGGGGTCACGTCGAGGAGCAGGACGTCCTTGACCTCACCCTTGAGAACACCGGCCTGGAGCGCGGCGCCGATGGCGACGACCTCGTCCGGGTTCACACCCTTGTTGGCCTCGTTGCCGCCGGTCAGCTCCTTGACGAGCTCGGCGACGGCGGGCATACGGGTGGAGCCACCGACGAGGACGACGTGGTCGATCTCGTTGATGGAGATGCCGGCGTCCTTGATGACGTTGTGGAACGGCGTCTTGCAGCGCTCCAGCAGGTCGGCCGTCAGCTGCTGGAACTGAGCCCGGGTGAGCTTCTCGTCCAGGTGCAGCGGGCCCTCGGCGGACGCGGTGATGTACGGCAGGTTGATCGAGGTCTCGGTGGAGGAGGACAGCTCGATCTTGGCCTTCTCGGCGGCCTCACGCAGGCGCTGGAGGGCCATCTTGTCCTTGGACAGGTCCACGCCGTGGCCGGACTGGAACTGCTTGACCAGGTAGTCGACGACACGCTGGTCCCAGTCGTCACCACCGAGGTGGTTGTCACCGTTGGTGGCCTTCACCTCGACGACGCCGTCGCCGATCTCCAGCAGCGAGACGTCGAAGGTGCCGCCACCGAGGTCGAAGACGAGGATCGTCTGGTCGTCCTTGTCGAGGCCGTAGGCCAGCGCGGCGGCGGTCGGCTCGTTGACGATGCGCAGGACGTTCAGGCCCGCGATCTCGCCGGCCTCCTTGGTGGCCTGGCGCTCGGAGTCGTTGAAGTAGGCCGGGACGGTGATGACCGCGTCCGTGACCTTCTCGCCCAGGTAGGCCTCGGCGTCCCGCTTCAGCTTCTGCAGGATGAACGCGGACATCTGCTGCGGGTTGAAGACCTTGCCGTCGAGCTCGATCTTCCAGTCGGTGCCCATGTGGCGCTTCACCGAGCGGATGGTCCGGTCCACGTTCGTGACCGCCTGGCGCTTGGCGACCTCGCCGACGAGCACCTCACCGTTCTTCGCGAAGGCGACGACGGACGGCGTGGTCCTGGCGCCCTCGGCGTTGGTGATGACGGTGGGCTCGCCGCCTTCCAGAACGCTGACGACGGAGTTAGTCGTGCCCAGGTCGATGCCGACCGCACGTGCCATGGTTGATTCCTCCAGCTGACTTGAGTGGAACAGGCTCAAGTGTGCACGAGCGGGTCCGCCGGGTCAACAGACCTGAGTCGGCTGGGCTCAACTCTTATCCGTTCCTTACACGCAACTGCCCTGTGACCTGCGTATTCGCAACCCGCCGTGACATACGGAGAGGGATCCGAAGGAGTACGAGTACGGCGACCACCGCCCCTCCCGACACCCACAGCGCGGCCGTCTCCCCCGTCCACCCGGTGTGCACGAGCACCCCCACGAGCACCGAGGAGAAGGTGCCGGCCCCCACGAGCACGACCGCCCCCTGCGGGGTCAGCCCGAGCCTCCGCAGCCGGTGCGCGAGATGGTCGGGCCCGCGCCGCAGCAGCGGGCGCCGGCCCAGCAGCCGCGCGAGCACCACCAGCAGGGCGTCGGCGATGGCGACGGCCCCGAGGCAGAACAGCACCCCGGCGCTCGGCCCGAGCCCGTACCCCGCACGCGTGAAGACGACGGAAGAGGACAGCAGGAACCCCGCGAACAGCGAGCCGCACACCCCGAGCCCCATCCGCGCGGGATGCCAGTTGTGCATCAGGAAGCCGGTGAGGGCGGCGGCGAACACGCTGAGCAGCACGGCGAGCCCGTCCATCATCTCGGCGGCGGCACAGGCGCCCGCGCCGAAGGCGGTGACCACCCCCACGGTCCCGGCCAGCCCGTCGGCATGGTCGAGCCCCTTGAAGGCGAGGGCGGCGAAGACGATCCAGCCGACGGCAAGGATCCCGCCCGCGAGGCCCGTCTCGTCGTACGGCACCACGCAGGCCGCCGCGACGGCCGTACCGGCGACGAGCACCCTCGCCCGCAGCCGCCACACGTCGGCGACCAGGCCCAGCGCGGCGACCCCGGCGGCGGCGACGAGCAGCCGCCCGACCCCGGCGCCGAGCGGGGCGACCCGCGTCCACTCCCCCGTCCAGGCGATCAGACAGGTGACGGCCACGACGGCGGGCCCACCGAGCACCGGCAGGGGCCGCTGCCGCCGCCGGTCGACGATGCCCGCGCGCAGGGCGGGCAGCCGGAGCAGCGCCGCGAGTACGGCGGTGAGGGCGAGGGCTGCGATGGCGGCGGCGATCCCGTAGAGCACGGGCTCTAAGGTAGGGGTGAATGTAGCAATTCGGTACGAATAACACGATCCGATTGCCTGTCGACCGTGTCCGGATCGCGAGCCACCCCGCCTTCAGGGGCTCTCAGCGACCCAGATCACGCCGCACCGGACTGCACCCCGATGGAAGATAGAGGTAATCTCGTACGAACTGAGTAAGTTACCGCTTAGTAATATCTAGGCCCCGCCCCAGGAGCGCCCATGCAACTTGCCGCGATCATCGTGTCGGTGACGCTGACGGTGGTCGGCGTGGCGCTGTTCTGCCGCGCCACCCTCCAGATCTACAAGTTCATGCGACTCGGCCAGCCCGTGCCGGCCGGATCCCGGACCGACAACCCGTATCAGCGCAGTGTGACCCTGGTGCGGGAGTTCCTGGGCCACACCCGGATGAACCGCTGGGGTGTCGTCGGTTTCGCCCACTGGTTCGTCGCGATCGGCTTCTACACGCTGCTGCTGACGATCGTCAACGCGTTCGGCCAGCTCTTCAAGAGCGACTGGCTGCTGCCGATCATCGGCGAGTGGACGCCGTACAACATGTTCGTCGAGTTCCTCAGCGTGATGACCACGGTCGGCATCCTGATGCTGATCGTGATCCGCCAGCTGTCGAGGCCGGGCCGGGCGCTGCGCAAGTCCCGGTTCGCGGGCTCCAACACCGGTCAGGCCTACTTCGTCGAGACCGTCATCACCATCGTCGGCACCTGCATCGTGACGCTGCACGCCCTGGAGGGCGCCCAGCACCACGTGGACAGCTACGAGGCCTCGTACTTCCTGACGTACCCGCTGGTCGCCTGGTTCCGGGGCATGGACGCCTCCACCCTGCAGCAGCTGAGCTACTTCTTCGCGGGGCTCAAGATCGCGACGTCCTTCACCTGGATGATCGTGGTCTCGCTGAAGACCGACATGGGTGTGGCGTGGCACCGGTTCCTGGGCTTCCCGAACATCTGGTTCAAGCGGAACGCGGACGGTTCCACCGCGCTGGGTGCGCTGCAGCCGATGACCTCGGGCGGCAAGGCGATCGACTTCGCCGACCCGGGTGAGGACGACGTCTTCGGTGTCTCCCAGGTCGAGCAGTTCTCCTGGAAGGGCCTGCTGGACTTCTCCACCTGCACCGAGTGCGGACGCTGCCAGTCCCAGTGCCCGGCCTGGAACACCGGCAAGCCGCTGTCCCCCAAGCTCCTGATCATGTCCCTCCGGGACAACGCCAACGCCAAGGCGCCCTACCTGCTGGCCGGCGGCGGCAAGACCATGGAGGGCGAGGAGAAGGCGTCCGCCGAGCAGCTGGGGGACGTCCCCGCGTCCGCGCTGGCCGAGGCCGAGCGCCCGCTGATCGGCACCGCCGAAGAGAACGGCGTCATCGACCCGGACGTCCTGTGGTCCTGCACCACCTGCGGCGCCTGCGTCGAGCAGTGCCCCGTCGACATCGAGCACATCGACCACATCGTCGACATGCGCCGCTACCAGGTCATGATCGAGTCCGCGTTCCCGTCCGAGGCGGGCACGATGCTCAAGAACCTGGAGAAGAAGGGCAACCCCTGGGGCCTGGCCAAGAAGCAGCGCCTCGAGTGGACCAAGGAAGTCGACTTCGACATCCCGGTCGTCGGCCGCGACATCGAGGACCTCTCCGAGGTCGACTACCTGTACTGGGTCGGCTGCGCCGGCGCCCTGGAGGACCGCGCGAAGAAGACCACCAAGGCCTTCGCCGAACTCCTCCACATCGCGGGCGTCAAGTTCGCGATCATGGGCGGCGACGAGAAGTGCACCGGCGACTCCGCCCGCCGCCTGGGCAACGAGCCCCTCTTCCAGGAGCTCGGCATGGAGAACGTGGCCGCGCTCAACATGGCGTTCGGTGAGGACGACGAGGACGAGTCGACCAAGAAGCCGAAGTCGGCGAAGAAGATCGTCGCCACCTGCCCCCACTGCCTGAACACCATCGGCAACGAGTACCCGCAGCTCGGCGGCGACTACGAGGTCATCCACCACACCCAGCTGCTCCAGCACCTCGTCGACGAGGGCAAGCTGATCCCGGTGACCCCGGTCGAGGGCATCATCACCTACCACGACCCGTGCTACCTGGGCCGCCACAACAAGATCTACACGCCCCCGCGCGAGATCATCGCGAACGTTCCGGGCCTGCGGAACGAGGAGATGCACCGCCACAAGGAGCGCGGCTTCTGCTGCGGCGCCGGCGGCGCCCGCATGTGGATGGAAGAGCGCATCGGCAAGCGGATCAACAACGAGCGCGTGGACGAGGCCCTGTCCCTCAACCCGGACATCGTCTCCACCGCCTGCCCGTTCTGCCTGGTGATGCTGACCGACTCGGTCAACGGCAAGAAGAACGAAGGCAAGGCCAAGGAGTCCATCCAGGTCGTCGACGTCGCCCAGCTCCTCCTGGAGTCCGTCAAGACGCCGGTCGACCCGGCGGGCGAGGCGGAGGCCGTGAGCGAGCCGGAGCCGGAGCCGGTGAAGTAACCGGCCGAGCAACCGGCAGCTGAAAAGCCCGACGGCGCCCCCTGACCCGCGCAGGCAGGGGGCGCCGTCGTATGCGCGAGCGGCTAGGCGCCCTTCGGCCCGGCCTGCTGCACGACCTCGAAGGACCACAGGGTCGAGCCGGTGGCCGCGGGCTTCGGGCGTTCCCCGCCCTCCCCGCCGCCCTGGTGCGCGGCCTTCATCGGCCCCTCCAGCCAGGCCTGGAACGACTCCTCGTCACGCCAGCGCGTGTACACGAGGTAGGTGTCCGTGCCCTCGACGGGGCGCAGCAGCTCGAACCACTCGAAGCCGTCGGAGTTCTCCACGGCGTGGGCCCGAGAGGCGAACCGCTTCTCCAGCACCTCCCGCTGCTCGGCGGGCACGGTCAGTACGTTGATCTTGACTACGCTCATGGCCCCATCCTGGCCCAACACCCGGCCGGCCGCTCCGTCCGACCGGACTGTTTCGGACTCTCGCGCTACACCATTCGGTGGCTTGTGGGCGCTGCGTAGCGATTTATGCCACTTGTTCCCTATTCGTTCCACTATCCAGTTCTTGGTACTGCCCGGCCCGCCGCCCTGATCAAGTCGAGGAGAGTGGAACCCATGATGAAGTCGCCGAGATGGCGAACTGTTCTGGCCTCAGCCGCCACGGCCGCCGCGCTCGCCGCAGCCCCACTGGCGAGCTCGGGGACCGCTCACGCCCAGGACCCCCATCCCTACCCGCACCCGACGAAGCCCGCCTACCCGCCCAAGCCGCCGAAGCCGCACCACCCGGAGCACGAGGAGCACGGGGACCACGGAGAGCACGGGGACCACGAGGAGCACGGGGAGCACGGGGAGCCGGAGCACGGCCACGAGCACGGCTCGCCGCGCCTCGCCAACACCGGTGAGAACGACAGGACGAGGTTGATCCTGGGTGGTGTCGCGGCCAGTCTGGTCGCAGCGGGCGCCGGCATCATGCTGGTCGCGCGCCGTCGCCGCAGCTCATGACGGTGCCCAAGGTACGCATGACCTTCCCCAGGCGCTCCCTCGGCCCTCTGGCCAGGAACTCGCTGCTGGCCGTCGCCACCCTTCCGCTGGCGGCGGCCGTCTGGATCGGAGGCACGGGCTGGCTCGCCCGCGCCGAACTCCTCGCCGCACAGCACGACCTCGGCGCGCTCCGGCAGTCGGTGGCGGCATCGGCGGCGACCCGCCCGGCCGCGCACGCCGCCGCGGGTGCCCCGGCGGAGTCCGGTCAGGAGCGCCTGCTGCGTTCCGCGGCGGCGCACGCCGCCCGGGCGCACTGGCTCACCACCGGACCGGCCTGGTACCTCGCCGCCCAGGTGCCGTTCGCCGGCGGCCCCCTGCAGACCGTGCGCGGCATCGCGGACGCCTCGGACCGGCTGGCCGGCGAGGTGCTGCCGCCGCTGGTGCGGGCCGTCCCCCAGTTGTCGGCGGGCGCTCACGCGGGTGGAATCCCGCGCGTACTCACCCAACTCGAGGACCAGGCGCCCGCGTTCGGCCGGGCCGCGCGGGTCGCGGCCGAGGTCCGGGACGACATCCGCGCGCTGCACGGCTCCACCTGGCTGCCGGCGGTGGACCGCGGTCGTGCGCAGCTGTCGGATCAGCTCGACCGTCTCGTCCCGCAGACGCGCGACATCGCCGACGCGGCCCGTGTCGTGCCGCCCATGCTCGGAGCGCACGTGCCCCGGCACTACTTCCTCTCCTTCCAGAACACGGCCGAAGCCCGGGGCACCGGCGGCCTCCCCGGAGCCTTCGCCGTGCTCCGGGCCGACCGGGGCCGGCTGTCCTTCGAGCGCTTCGGCAACGACATCGAGATGGGCGGTGTCCAGGCCCACGTGAACCTCGGAGCCGAGTTCGCCGCCCAGTACGGCAACAACGAACCCGGCAGCGTCTGGGAGAACTCCAACATGAGCCCGCACTTCCCGTCCGCGGCCCGCCTCTGGACGGCGTACTGGCGGGCTCACACCGGGCAGCGCCTGGACGGCGCGATGGCCATCGACCCCGGTGCGCTCGGCCTTCTGCTGGGCGCCACCGGGCCCGCCCGGCTGGCCGACGGCACCATGCTCACCGCCGGCAACGCCGTGGACCTCACCGAGCGGAGCAGCTACGCGGCGTACGAGAAGGTCGAGGAGCGCAAGGCGTTCTTCGTCGAGGCCGCGAGCGCCGCGGCCAAGCGGCTGATGCACGCGGCCGACGACCCGGGCCTGCTCCCCGCGCTGCTGCGGGCCGTGCACGACGTGCAGCGGGAGGGCCGCCTGCAGGTGTGGAGCGCGCACGGGGCCGAGGAACGGCTGCTGGAGTCACGGTCATTCGGCGGCACGCTGCCTGACACGCCCGGCCCCTTCGCGGGGCTCGTGGTGAACAACGCGGCGGGCACCAAGCTGGACTACTACCTCGACCGGAGCCTGGTCTGGGCGCCCGGTTCCTGCACGGACGACGGCCAGTCGGTCACCGTGACCGTGACGCTCACCAACAGGGCGCCCGCCTCGGGGCTCCCTTACTACGTCACCCAACGGGTGGACACCCCGCCCTACCGCACCCGCCCGGGCGACAACCGGCTGCTGGTGTCCTACTACGCCAGTGAGGGGGCGGACCTGACACGGGCCACCTTGGACGGCCGCCGGGTCGAGCTGATCCCCGGCGCCGAACGCGGCCACCCGGTGTACACCCTCGACCTGGAGCTGCCTCGGCAGTCCAGCCGCACGCTGGTGCTGCACCTCCGAGAGCCCCAGGCCGACCGCGCCCCCACGATTCTGCGGCAGGCCCTGGTGACGCCGCTGCGGGCCACGGTGAAGTCGGCGGGTCCATGCCGGGTCTGAGCCGTGGCCGAGTGGACAAGTAGTTCCGATCGGGGGAACGGCCCACGAAATACGGCGACAACCGATATTCCCCTGCCGAATCAGACTTTATTCTCGGACACATGCACCACCAGAGGATGAATAAATCGGGACCCCTTGATATCTCCTCGGTGCGCGGACTGCGTATCGTACTGGTCGCGTTCGCGTGCGATCCAACCTGCGGCAGTGAACCAGCCGGGGGGTGGGGTTGGGCCGAAACGCTTGCGAGGCGCGGACACACCGTAGAATTGCTGACTTACCCCTACTCCGACAACGTAAAGCATATTATAGAGCGAGTAGCAGAAATGAAGGAGGTGGGAGAACGGATCAAACTACACGTCATCCCGGCTCCGCCCACTCCTTCCTGGACCGGAATGCTGCCCGGCTGGCTGAGCGACATGGCTACGGATTTCCTGCGCTATGACGGCTGGCAGCGCCAGGCTCTGGCTTACGCCCGCAGCCACGGACTCGATGCGGCCGACCTCGTGCATCACGTCTCGTACGGATCCCTGCAAGGCGGCTGTGCCCTGCACCGCCTGGGACCGCCCTTGGTGTTCGGCCCCGTCGGCGGCGGCCAGACCGCACCGCACAGTCACCGGCGCTACCTGGGTGCCGCGTACTGGCAGGAAGCGGTGCGGACGTTGCGGGTTCGCTGTCTCAGCCACCGACCGTTGTGCCGTACGACAGTCAGCGAGGCGGCGGTCGTACTCGCCACCAACCGGGACACAGTACGACTGGCTCGCCGTCTGGGCCGCACGGATACCCGTCTGGTGCTTGCCGACGGCATCCAGGAGTCCTTGCTCCGAGAGCCGGCGGAGGGTGAGCGCGCCCGGCCGGCCGGTCCTCCCACTGTTCTATGGGTGGGCGGTCTGATCGCGATCAAGGCTCCCGAGCTGGCACTGCGGACGATCGCACACCTACGGTCGGAAATCCCGGATGCGCGCCTCGTGATAATCGGCGACGGACCTCTGCGGCACACCCTGGAACAACTCGCGCTGCGCCTGGGAGTGAACGAATTCGTCGAGTTCCGCGGCCGATTGCCCTGGAAGCAGGTTCTCACGGTCTACGATGACGCCGATGCGCTTCTGATGACCAGCCTCCGGGACTCCTCCAGTACGCAATCGTTGGAGGCGTGCGCCAGAGGCGTACCCGTGGTGCATATCGGCCACCAGGGAATCGGTGACTTCTCGGCACCGGGTGGAGCAGTCTCCGTGCCACTGGGCGACCCGGCCGATCTGCCACAGCGTCTCGCATCAGCGCTCAATGGTGTGCTCAGCGACGAACAAACACGCCGCTGCATGGAAAACGCAGCGCTGGCGTGGGCGCGGAAACACACATGGGTGGCGAAAGCGGAAATCGCCGAAGAACTTTATCGCGCCATCCTTCCCGTCGACAGACCATCTGCCACCACTTCGGCTGCAGTCGGCCCCGGACGAGCCCCGGCAGAGGCTCCCATCCCCCACAATGCCCAACTCACGCAGAGCGGTGAAACATGACCCTTCTCGGCAAGGCTCGGTGGGCGCTACATCATCCTGCGCCCCACACTTCCACGGCGACAATGCTGACCCGACTGGCGGTTTGGCGGGCGCGCACCGCCCTGCACATGGGCGCCACCGTGACGCTCCCCGGGCCAAGCATGGAATTCTGGTGCCCTCCCGAGTGGCGCGGCAATGCCAAGATCGCGTATGTGTGGCGCGACGACTACGAAATCGAAGTGACCCAACTCCACCGCTGGGTCCGCCCTGGTGACGTGGTCATGGACGTGGGCGCGCATTACGGCAGCTACACGCTGCCTCTCGCCGGGCTGGTCGGTACTCACGGGCTCGTGCTGGCACTGGATCCGTTTGCCCACGCGCGTTCCGTTCTCCAGCGGAACATCCGGATGAACAATCTGCGCAACGTGCAGGTCCTCCCTGTGGCTGCCGGCGCGCAAGCCGGGCACGCCACCCTCCACATGCACGACGACCGGTCACGTGCTTCGCTGCACGCGGCAAACGGAAACAGGCCGGAGACCCAGCCGGTGGAGGTGGTGCGGCTCGACGACGTGACACCGCCCGGGCGCCGCATCTCCCTCATCAAGATGGACATCGAGGGCTATGAGGCTCAAGCCCTTCAGGGGGCCGAGCAGATCCTCACGCGGGACCGCCCTGTCGTGATCTTCGAACTCGTGTGGCGGAAGCCCGGAGCTGCCGCGCCGGATCGAACGGCCTGGGACCTCCTGGCAGCCTGCGGCTACCGGCTGCACCGCTTCACGGATCACGGAGAGTTGCGTCTCGTGGAAAGCCCCGACCACCACTGTGGCGTGACCGACAACGTCGTCGCTGTGCATCCGGACGGTCGAACCGACCTCACCATGGTGCCGACGCAGACGGAGTCTCGCGCCGCATCCCTGGATCACGCCCCCGAACAGCGGGCGTGAGGTCGGTGACGTCACCGGCCGCTGACGGCAGCCGGTGACCGTGGCCCTGGGCCAGGCGACGGAAGCGCGCGCCGGACGCTCGCCGAGCCGCCCCCAGGGCGTCACGGAGCCGTCACCCGTCTTTGGCGGGCATCCGGTTCCGGGCGACGATGCCGAAACTGGTACGGGGGCCGTACCGCTCGCCGATGGCCTGGAGCGTGGAGGACTGGGTCGACCAGTACTCTTCCGTCTCCACGCTCGCGAAGGACCTCACCAGCAGCCTGCGCAAGGCCTCTTCGTCCACGCCCTTGCGTACGACGTGGTACTCGACCATGTCGGCCGGATTCGAGGGGTCATGGACGCCGCGCAACCGTCGCATACGGGTGGCCAGGCCCCGCCGCAGTTCGCCCTGGCCGGCCCGCCACCAGAAGTAGGCGGCCCGATCGGCTCCGAGGGAGAGCGCCGAGCGGCGCGGGTACCAGAGCGGATCCTGGAAGCTGAGGAAGAACCCGCCCTGTGCGATGCGGCCCGTCAACCGGGCAACGCTGTCCAGGTAGTCGGGGATGTGGTGGAGGACCGAGATGCACACCACCGCGTCCACCGGCTCGCCGCCGTGAGCCGCCTCGCCCGTCACGTCATGCACGACCCGTACCCGTGGGCTGTGCCGGTAGCGGTGGGCGAGGAACTCGGCGCTCGGCGCGCTCATCTCGGTGACCTCCACCTCGGCGCCGGCTGCCAGCAGATGGTCGGTGAACGCGCCGTGCCCGGCACCGACCTCGACGACCCGGCAGGTGCCCCGCTGGTCGATGACCTCGCCGACCAGCCCGTGGATGCGGCGCACGATGCGGTCCCTGATCGTGTGGTGCAACAGATGTGGCGAGCCCTTTGCGTAGTCGTGCCCGCTGGCGTGCTCAGCCTGTTGGAGCGCGGCCATGTCAGGTGTGGTGTCGGTGCTCATGCGATTTCTCCATGCATGCAGGTGCGGACGGAGTCATTGCGGAATGAGTCATTTCTTGCTGGCGGGACATGCTGAAAACGGTGCCCGCCGGCCTGGCGCCCGCCCCGAAGGACTCGGGGCTATCGGGAATCAGTAGGCACCATCACCGCGCAGTACGGCGGGCAGCGTCCGGACGAGAATGGCCAGGTCCAGCCCGATCGACCGGCTGTCCACGTATTGCAGGTCCAGCCGCAAGGCGTCCTCCCATGTGAGATTGGACCGGCCGCTGACCTGCCACAGTCCGGTGACACCCGGACGGACCAGCAGGCGGCGGCGGGCGACTCCGGTGAACGCGGAGTCCTCGACCGGGAGTGGCCGGGGCCCGACCAGTGACATCTGCCCCATCAGCACATTCACCAGCTGCGGCAGCTCATCCACGGAGTAACGGCGCAGGTGGCGCCCGACAGTGGTGACGCGAGGGTCCTCGCGGATCTTGAAAAGATGCCCGCCGGCTTCATTGCTGTCGGCCAGCACCGCCCGCGCCCCCTCGGCCCCGAGCCGCATGGTGCGCAGCTTGAGTACGTGAAACTCCCTGCCGTGCCAGCCCGTGCGTCGCTGACGGAACAACACGGGCCCTGGGCTGTCCATCTTCACCGCGATGGCCGCCACGAGGAGCACCGGCACAAACAGCAGGAGAAGAACAGTGGCCCCCACGAAGTCGACCACCCTTATGACAGCCCGGTCTGCACGTCGCGGCTTCCGGCGCCGAGTTGGGCAATGTCCGTTCGTTTCCATGGAGTGGACAGTCATTCCACGCGCCTTTCTGCGCCGAATGAGGGAAAGGGAAAACACTCTGGAGCCACGCCAACGCTTCTCACATCGCAGCCGGTTCGCAACTGGTACACGAATACAAACACGATCTCTACCGAACCCGGGGCCGGTTCAGACAGAGAACCCGCCATCGGCAATTCAAGTTGCCCCGTCCGGGCTGCGTCAGGGCCACTGAGAGGACCCTTTATGCGTGCAGTAGTGACCGGTGGAGCCGGGTTCATCGGCTCCCACCTCTGCGAGCGCCTGCTCGCCATGGACCACGTCGTGGTCTGCGTGGACAACTTCCTGACGTCCAGCATGAACAACATCGAGCACCTGATGGGGCATCCGCAGTTCCGGCTGGACAACCGGGACATCACTCAGAGCCTGGACGTGTCCGGACCCGTGGACGCCGTGTTCCACCTGGCCTCACCCGCCTCGCCCGTGGACTATCTGAGACTGCCGCTGGAAACGCTGCGCGTGGGATCGGCCGGCACCTGGCACGCGCTGGACCTGGCTGCCGCCAAGGGTGCCCGCTTCCTGCTGGCCTCCACCTCCGAGTCGTACGGAGACCCGGAGGTCCACCCGCAACCGGAGAGCTACTGGGGCCGCGTCAACCCGGTGGGCCCGCGTTCGGTCTACGACGAGGCCAAGCGCTTCTCCGAGGCGCTGACGATGGCGTACCGCAGGAGTTGCGGTGTGGACGCCAAGATCGTGCGCATCTTCAACACCTTCGGACCACGGATGCGCCTGGATGACGGGCGAGCCATCCCCACCTTCATTCGCCAGGCACTGCAGCAAGAGCCGATCACGGTCGCCGGAGACGGCGGCCAGACCCGGTCCCTGTGCTACGTCGACGACTTGGTCGACGGGTTGGTGCGGATGCTGGCCGGCGATCACGGAGGACCGGTCAACCTGGGCAACCCGCACGAGGTCTCCATGCTCGAGCTTGCCCATTGGATCATCAAGCTCACCAGATCGACCTCCGAGATCACGCTCGTCCCCCGGCCCGAGGACGACCCGGAAAAGCGGCGCCCGGACATCACCGCGGCTCGCAGGCTGTTGGACTGGGAGCCCATGACCCCGGTGGAGCAGGGACTCTGTCAAACCATCACGGACTTCCGCCGCCGCCTGAGCTTCGGCGACAGCGCCGAGCGCGTACCCCAACCCGCCACGTCCGCCCCCGGCGTTGCAGCCGGCTCACGACTGCCCCAGCCGGCACGGGAGGAGCGCCGGGAGCCCGTGTGATCGGAGTTCCTGCGCTACGGCGTCGTGACACGACTCTGCGCGCCCGCCTCCTCGGGCGCGCGCCATACCCGCATCAGACCGGGAATGTGGCCGTGCGCTCGGTGGCGGGGGCCGGTGGAGCGGCATCCCACAGCCGGGTTTTCTGTGCTGCCAGTCGAACCACGTAGACCGGGTTGAGGATGAGGTACCGCCTCCACAGCCGGGCCGGTTCCAGGCCCAGGCGCCACAGCCACTCCAGCCCGGCCCTCTGCATCCATGCGGGCGGCCTGCGTAGTTGTCCGGCGTGGTAGTCGAAGGCGGCACCGACGGCGAGCAGCGGCATGGGCAGCAGCGGGCGCATGGCGTGTACGAAGGCCTCCTGGCGCGGGCAGCCCAGCCCGACGAGAACGATCCGGGCCCCGGAGCCGATGATCCGGGCGGCGATCTCCGCGTCTTCACCGCCATGTACGGAGCGGAACTTGGAGGCCTCCCGCCCAGCGATCTTCAGCGCGGGAAGCATCTCCTGCAACTCTGACACCAGCCGGTCCAGCGTTGCGTCGGTCGAGCCGTACAAATAGACCGGAAGTCCTTCGTCGGCCGCTCTGCGCAGGACATGGAGGGTCAGCAGCGGTCCGTAGACCCGGTCGGTGAGGCCGGCGCCGTGCAGCAGGTTCAGCGCCCAGCGCACGGGCTGGCCGTCCGGGGTCACCAGGTCGAAGGAGTTGAGCCGGGCGCCGTGTGCCCTGTCCAGTACGCCCGTCATCACGCCATGGACGGCCAGGGCGGTCAGCGCGAACGGGCGCCCCTCGCGCGCCGCGGCGAGCACCGCGTCCGTCGCTTCCTGGTAGGTCGTCGCGTCGACGAGCACACCCAGCACGTTGCCCTTCATCGGGCCGGTACCCACCTGTCCACGTTGGCCTCATGGATTTCGTTCATGATCAAGGGGATGTCGTAGGTCAGCCGCCACTGCGGGTAGTGCTCCTCGAAGCGCGCGTTGGAGCCGATCCACCAGATGTGGTCGCCGATCCGGTTCGTCTCCGTGTACTCGACGGTCATCGCGTTGCCGGAGATCCTTTCGGCCAGAGCGACCGCTTCCAGAACGGAGGCGTTCGCATGCCGCCCGCCGCCCAGGTTGTACACCTCGCCGCTGCGCGGGTTTCGGAAGAAGGCCTCGAAGGCGGCGACGACGTCATGGCTGTGGATCGCATCACGCACCTGCTTGCCCTTGTACCCGAAGAGGCTGTACGTGCGCCGCTCCATCGCGCACCGCATCACATACCCGAGGAAGCCGTGGAGTTCGGTTGCGGAGTGGGCGGGGCCGGTCAGAGTGCCACCGCGGAAGCAGGCGGTCTTCATGCCGAAGTAGCGGCCGTACTCCTGCACCATGATGTCGGCGGCCAGCTTCGAGGCGCCGAAGACCGAGTGCAGGCTGGTGTCGATCGACATGTCCTCGCGGATACCGGCGGCGTACGGGTGCCCGGGTTCGATCTCCCACCGTGTCTCCTGCTCGACGAGCGGGAGAGAGTTGGGCCGGTCGCCATAGACCTTGTTGGTGGAGCAGTGGACGAACGGCGCGTCGATGCAGTGCTCACGGACGTTCTGCAGCAGGTTGAGGGTGCCGGCCGCGTTGACGTCGAAGTCCGTGTACGGGTCGCGCACTGCCCAGTCGTGCGAGGGCTGCGCGGCGGTGTGGATGACGACGGCGACGTCGCGTCCGTACCGCCGGAAGACCGCCGCCATCGCGTCCCGATCGCGGACGTCCGCGTCGTGATGCGTGTAGGCGTCTCCCAGATCGGCGGTCAGACGGCGGATGTTCCAGGCAGTCGACGCCTCCGGTCCGAAGAACCGGGACCGCATGTCGTTGTCGATGCCCACGACATCCAGTCCCAGACGGGCGAACCGTCGTACAGCCTCCGAACCGATCAAGCCGGCCGAGCCGGTCACCACCGCGACGGCCACGCCATCGCCTCCTCGATATTCACGGGCTGGAACAAAGGGCGAGTATATCGATGTAGCTCGCATTTATGACGATGTGGGACATGGTGCGCAAAGTGTCGGCGAGTGTACCGTGTGCGCCATCGGCGTGAAGCGGACGCAACAGATCACCGCCGCTCCCCCACACCTCACGGCGGAACGCCCCAGCCTCGATATGTTGCGGCCCGTGACTCCCCGAACACCGCGGGACACCCGCCCTTCCGCGCTCAGGATCGCGCTCGTCCACAGCTTCTACGGCTCCGGTGCGCCCAGCGGTGAGAACGAGACGGTGTCCGAACAGGCCGACGCGCTGCGCCGGGCCGGGCACGAGGTCGAGCTCATCGCGGCCCGTACGGACGAGCTGCAGCGTGCCCCGTCGTACGCACTGTTCTCCGGGCTCACCGTCGCCAGCGGCCACGGCCGGTCACCACTGCGACGGCTGCGCGCTTTCTCCCCCGATGTGGTCCATGTCCACAACCTCTTCCCCAACTTCGGGCGGGCGTGGGCTCGGGAGTGGGACGGTCCGCTCGTGGCCACCCTGCACAACTTCCGGCCGCTGTGCGCCGCGGCGACCCTGTACCGCGAGGGCTCGGAGTGCACCCGCTGCCCGGACGGAGACCGCTGGGCCGGGCTGCGGTACGGCTGCTACCGCGGCTCACGGGCCGCGACCCTGCCGCTCGCCTGGGCCGGCCGCAGAGGTGCGGCGGGCGACCCGGTGCTGCGCCGTGCCGACCGAGTGGTCGTCCTGTCCGAGTCGAGCCGTGACATCTACGAGCGGGCCGGGATGCCGCCGCAGCGGCTCGCGTTGGTCCGCAACTTCGTGCGGGCCGTGGCAGGGGAGGGCGACGGCAGCGGACCGTGGGTCTACGTCGGACGGCTCAGCCCGGAGAAGGGCATCGCCGAACTCCTGCGCCGCTGGCCGGCGGACGAGCCCCTCGACGTCATCGGCAGCGGAGAGTCGGAGTCCGAGTGCCGGGCGGTCGCGCCCGCGTCCGTACGCTTCCTCGGCGTGTTCGATCGGGCCGAGCTACGCCGCAGGCTGCCGTCGTGGCGGGGACTGGTCTTCCCGAGCAGGTGCATGGAGGGCGCCGTACCGCTGGTCTACCTGGAGGCGCTCGCCGCCGGGCTGCCGGTGTTCGCCCTCGAGGGTTCCTCGGTGCCGCGCGTCGTACAGGCGCAGGGCACAGGGCATGTCGTGGGCTGGGAAGAGCCGCTGGGGCCTGCACTGGCGCGGGCCGGACAGCACTTCCCCGCACTGCGCGCGCACTGCGGTCAGGTCTTCGCCGAACACTATTCAGAGCAGGTCTGGGTCACCCGCATCCGGCGGGTCTACGAGGAGGCACGATGGAGCAGGCAGGAAGCGCGGCCCACGGCGTAGCCGGAGGACGGCCGGGTACACCACTGCCCCGCAGCACCCGGATCTTCGTCGCGGGCCATCGCGGGCTCGTCGGCTCGGCCGTCCACCGTCATCTGCGCGCCCAGGGGTTCACCGATCTGGTCGTACGCTGCCGCAGCGAACTCGACCTGCGGGAGCGGGCCGCCGTCCGCGCGTTCTTCGCCGAGACCGGCCCTGACGTCGTGGTACTGGCCGCCGCCCGCGTCGGCGGGATCGGCGCCAACGCGGCCCAGCCGGTGGAGTTCCTCTCCGACAATCTCCGAATCCAGCTCAACGTCCTCGACGCTGCCCACGAACACGGTGTCGAGCGGCTGCTGTTCCTCGGCTCCAGCTGCATCTACCCCAAGCACGCCCCCCAGCCGATCACAGAGAGCGCGCTGCTCACCGGCCCGCTGGAACCCACCAACGACGCCTACGCCATCGCGAAGATCGCGGGTATCCACCATGTCCAGGCGCTGCGCCGCCAGTACGGCCGCCACTACATCTGCGCCATGCCGACCAACCTCTACGGGCCGGGGGACAACTTCGACCCGCACACCTCACACGTCCTGCCCGCCCTCGTCCGCCGTACCCACGAGGCGCATCGAAGCGGAGCGAGCAGGCTGATCCACTGGGGTACCGGCACCCCGCGCCGGGAGTTCCTGCACGTCGACGATCTCGCCCGTGCCTGTCTGCACCTGCTGGAGCACTACGACGGGGACGCGCCGCTCAACGTCGGTACAGGAGAGGACATCGCCCTGGCCGACCTCGCCGGGTTGGTGGCTCAAGCGGTCGGCTACAGGGGGGAGATCGGCTGGGACACGTCCCGGCCGGACGGCACGCCGCGCAAGCTGCTGGATGTCTCGCGACTGCGCGCACTGGGCTGGTCGGCCGGGATCGGCCTGGAGGAGGGGGTCAAGGAGACCTATGAGTGGTACCTGGAGCATCACGACGATCGTGCGCGGTGATCAGCAGCAGGACGTCAACTCCTCTCTCAGGAGACGAGACCGCGAGCCGCGGCAGTGGCATAGAGCGGCATCCGTCGGCGCAGGGCAACACAGATGAGGGCAACGGGAGCCATGCCGAGCAGACCGGATCCCAGAGCGATGCCGGGTGCCGCTGCGAGCGATGCCCCTGCTCGGCCGCCCGCGTACAGCGCCGCCCCGACTGCCGCGTGCACGAGGTAGATCCGGGCCAACGAGGGCAGTCGGCACAGCTGTTCCTGGTGCCAGCGCAGGAGCTGCAGCACATGGCCGAACCCGGTCGTGGCGGTCGCGGCGATGGCGATGAGGAGCAGGCCACCCGCGGCGGCCGAGGCCGCGACAGCGATCAGAGTGGCCGCACCGACGGTCAGTTGAAGCCACAGCAGTCGACGGATGACTTTGCGGACCTCGTCCACGGCATAGCCGATCGCGTACAGAACCGAGCAGGCACCGCCGACGGCGAGGACGGGCACGAGCTTGCCCGCCTCGTCCCAGCCGGGTCCCAGCAGCAGTCGCAGAGCGACGGGCCCCACCCCGGCCATCGCACCGAACGACACGAACGCCAATGCGGATGCAGCGCTGAGCAGATCGTGGACAGCAGAACGGAGCGGCCGTCCGTCGCCGTTGATACGGGCCAGGGGCGGTACCACGGCGCGATGCAGGCTCTGGCAGAACAAGGTGACCGGCAGGCCCACCGCGAGGGAGGCCCTGGAGAACTGTCCAGCCGCGGCCGGACCCATGACGCGGGCCACCGCCCACATCGGAGTGCTGTTGGTGAGTGACTGGAGAAGGCCGTAACCGGCGAACGCGCTGGACAGCCCGATCAGGGAGCGGGCCGGCACCGGGGGGCCCGCCTCGAACGTCGAAGCCACCAGGCGCAGACCGCTCACCGTCAGGATGCACACGGCGGTCAGGACCGGAGCGGCCGCCAGGCCATAAGGATTCCAGCCGACGGCGAGCAGCAGCGTCCCGCCGGCCATGCCCACAACCTGCGCAAGGAGCTCGATGAGAGCCGAGGACCGGCTGTGGCCCAGGCGGCGCAGCGCCGCGATCGCGACCGCCGCCGCCGGCTGGACCAGGAACTGCAGTCCGGCCAGCCGCAGCATCGACCCGGCCTCCGGCATCCGCCAGACGGCGGTACACAGGGGGGCGGCCACCTGCACCGCCACACAGCACAGCGTGCCGCTCACTCCTGAGACGGTCCACGCGGTGCGCAGCGCCTGCCGGGTCAGCCGTTCGGCACGCAGTAGATAGGTGGCGAGCCCTGCGCCGGCGAAATACCCGAAGAGCGTCAGAGCGGTGGAGGAGGTGGCGTAGGTCCCATAGTCATGCGGCAGTACCAGGCGGGCGGTGCATGCGGTGTAGCAGAGTTGGAGGACGGTGGCAGCGATGGCGCAGGAGTAGTTCCAGGCCAGCGCCGTGAACGCGGCCCGCGAGCTGGGCGGGCGACGCCCGGCCAGCTGTGGCCCGAGGGTGCGCAGCCCGGTCACACCGGGACCGCTTCGGACGGGGAGAGGGCGCGGATGTCCGGCCAGGGACCGCCCTCCGGGGCGGGCACGGGAAGAAAGCCGCTGAGCATGTATCGCAGTGCATGGAGTTCGGTCAGGTTGGCGGCTGTCCAGTGGTGTCCGCGCACGGCCGCGGTGTGCAGTTCCTCGTGGTCGCCGTGCCGGAGCAGTCTGCGAAGAATCGCTACGGCCTGGGAGGGAGTGTCCGCCAGGTACAGCCCGTGGTCGGGACCTGGCAGCCAGTCGAGCCCTGGCTGGCGTGAGGTCACGTGCGGACGCCCCGCGTACAGGGCGATGGGCAGCCGGTCGGAGAAGTAGCCGGTGCGGCTGTTGTAGTGGTCCCATCCAGCGGTCAGGCGGGCCCTGCGCATGACGTTGACCTGTTCCCCGTACGGCACCGGTCCACGCGCCCCCTTCCCGTGCCAGCCGGTCCCGTACACGGCGAGGTCACAAGCGGTGATGCGACGCAGCCCGCGCACCATCCGCGCCCGCCGCAGACTGCCGTCGAGACCGCCGACGAGGCCGAACCGGGCAAGGCAGTTGCCTACCACGGCGATGTCGTCCGTGGCGGTCTCCGGCTGTGGTACGGGCTCTCCCGGGTCTGCGCAGAACCACACCGGCAGGGCATGCGGCACGTACCGCACAGGTGCCCGGGTCAGCCCCCGCAGCAGCGCGGCCTGCCGGCCCATGCCGACGCTGAAGACGGCATCGGCGTGGGCCAGCCAGGCTCGGCTGCTGTCGAGCATCCGCTTGCGCCCACCCCAGAGGTCGCCCTCCCAGAAGACGACGGGTGGACCGCCGAAGTCCTGGAGCAGTCCGCCCACCGCCTCGGCAGTCCAGGGAAAGGCATGCGGAGACTGGACGAACACCAGATCGGGCCGTGCGTCGCCGACCGCGGCACGAACGGCCCGGAAGGCAGCCTCCACGCCGCGTTCCCGTTGGACGGCGCTGGGTGCGACGGGCCGGTGGACGAGCAGGCTTTCCCCGGCAAGTCGTTGGAACGGCAGGAAGAAGCGGGTGCCCGTGGAGATGGGGACCGGTTCGTTGTTGATGTGCAACACAACAGGTGGCGACATGGTGTGCTCCATGCGAGTCAAGGGGCGAGGGCGCTAGGTCCTGTCGGCCTAAGGGCATCCGGCCCGGACAGAGCGGCCAGCTCGGCGTCGACCATGATCCGGGCGAGCTCGGGGGCGTGTACGGTCGGCCGCCAGGTCAGCTCGCGTTCGGCTTTCGAGGCGTCGCCGATCAGGTCGGGCACCTCGGAGGGGCGCAGATAGCGCTCGTCGAACCGGATGTGCTGTTCCGGGTCGAGGCCGACGTGCTCGAAACAGAAGCCGAGGAACTCGCGGACGCTGTGGCTCGTGCCGGTGGCGACGACGTAATCGTCGGGCCGGTCGCGCTGGAGCATCCGCCACATGGCGTCGACGTACTCGGGGGCGTAGCCCCAGTCGCGGCGGGCTTCGAGATTGCCGAGGTAGAGGTGCTGCTGCTCGCCCCGGGCGATCCGCGCAGCGGCGCGCGCGATCTTGCGGGTCACGAAGGTCTCGCCGCGGCGCGGTGACTCGTGGTTGAAGAGGATCCCGTTGACCGCGAACATCCCGTACGCCTCACGGTAGTTGCGGGTGATCCAGTATGCGTAGACCTTCGCGACGGCATAGGGGGAGCGCGGATGGAACGGCGTGTTCTCCGTCTGAGGCGGCGGGCTCATGCCGAACATCTCGGAGCTGGATGCCTGGTAGAAGCGGCAGGGCAGTCCGGTCATCCGGATCGCCTCCAAGAGGCGGACGGTCCCGAGACCCGTCGTGGAGCTGGTGAATTCCGGCTCGTCGAAGGAGACCCGGACGTGTGACTGGGCGGCCAGGTGATAGACCTCGTCCGGTTGTACCTGCTCCAGCAGGCCGGCGATGCGGCTGCCGTCGGAGAGGTCTCCATGGTGCAGGAAGAGCCGGGCGTCCGGATCATGCGGGTCTTGATAGAGGTGGTCGATCCGCTGGGTGTTGAAGGTGGACGAGCGGCGCATCAGCCCGTGGACGCTGTACCCCTTCGCAAGCAGCAGCTCGGCGAGATACGAGCCGTCCTGGCCGGTGACGCCGGTGATCAATGCGGTTTTCGATGACACGACCGGACCCCGATCCGACTTGAAGAGTAAGTAGCTGATTTCCGTCAGAACGTCAGATTTGACGGTGCGCCAGTTGATAGCCCGCTCGGTCTTGCCGAGTCCGGCGAAGCGCTCCTCTGTGCTTGCGCCCTGCGGTTTCCTCGGGTTGCGGCGTCCGTGAGGCCTGTCTGACGAGCAGCCCGAGCAGCAGGCCGTCCGAGAGCACTGGAGCGTAGGCCATGCAGTAGCACGCCTCGCCGGCGACCAGCAGCCAGAACAACACTCCGGTGGACGTATCGCGTCCCGCTGCGCGGAGGGAGGTGACGATGGCCACCGCCAGTGTCACCAGGCCGACCAGGCCCACGCGCAGCAGCAGGTGGAGGTAGTAGTTGTGCGGAGACACCTCCACGATGCCCGCGGACGACAACCGCTCATAGCCAGAACCGAAGGGCAGACCGAACAGCCAGTGACCCGCTCCGCGCAGTCGGCCGAGCAGCTGGGTCCACCCTGCGATCCGCCAGTCGAGGGTGCCCTCGTTCGAGGCCGACTCGGCAAGGCTCCCGGTCAGCTGGTCGTCCGGCAGCAGCAGCATCAGGAGTGCTGCGGTCGTCGCGGCGAGTGCCGTGGCGCCCATGGTGACCACCTTGCTCGCCGCCCGGCCAGGGCGTAGTAGCAGCCAGCCACCGAACATCGCGGCGGCTGCGACCCACACGGTGCGGTGCTGGAGCAGGACGACGACGATCAGCAGTGGGATGGCGAGCGCCGGACCGCGGCGCCGGCGCAGACAAAGCAGCATCACTGCGGCTTGGGCAATGACGAGAGCCGCGGCCGGGGGCACGGGGCGTCCGTCGAACACTTTGCCGTCCAGCACCACCGCGGAGGAGGCTGCACGGACACCGAACCGGGACCACCCCAGGAGCGAACACAGGGAGTAGACACCGGCAAGCGTGATCCACACTCGCATGACGGGGGCCATCAGGTCCCGGCCGGGGCACACGACGGCGACATAGCAGGCTGCGCCGAGCACGTACAGGAAGTACGCCCGTGCGTCGTTGCCGGCGGATCGGATTCCGTACAGCTCCACCCCGGACACAAGCGATCCCAGAACCAGCAGGAACAGTGCCCCGAGTGCGAGCCGGGCGAGGTGGAGGCGCGTGGAGCCGCCCTTCAGCAAAGTGATGCCGGCGGCGAGTACGGCGCACACCACCAGAACGTCCAGCGGGCTGACGTTGATGCTCAAGGACAGAACCGGCAGAGGTTCACGGCTGACGACTTCCCATGCCTCTGCGGCCGAGAGCAGCCCGATACCGATCCCCGGACAGCGGACGAACACGGCCACCAACATGCCGAGGGCCACCAGCACGGTGCACGCCAGCAGCAGGGACGACGGTTGGAATGGGATGGGCACGCCGGTCACCGCCGCCACGCACGTGCAGCGGTCTTCAGATACGGAGAGCACATCAGCAACGGCGCCCAGGGCCACAGATGCCGGGTGCAATAGACCCGCCAGGAGTCGAACGGCAGCTCACGTTGAGAGGTGGCCCTGCGCAGCGCTTCGCGCACTCCGATGCCGGGTTCCCTGGAGCCGGTCAGCAGAGGGTTCCTGTCACAGGTTCCGACGTGACAAGGCGTCAAGAAGGAGCCGATGCCGGCCCTCCGGGCCCGGAGTCCGTGGTCGTAGTCGCCCATGCCGTGCCCGAACCGCCGGTCGATGCCGCCGATACGCTCCCACACCGACCGCGGTACGAGGACGACGTTGCCGTGGTACGTGTCACAGGGCTCGGGTCGGCCCGTCGGCTCGACGAGCAGCAGGCCACGTCCGCTCGGGTGCCACCACGGCAGGCCGCCGCGCCGTAGCCCGCCGTACGTCGTGTGACTGCCGTCGACGGAGCGCACCGCGCCGACCACCACGGCTTCCGGGCCGACCTCGTGGGCGGTGCCGAGCAGCAGCGTGAGTGCGTCGTCCGCCAGTTCCACGTCGTCGTTGAGCCACAACTGGTGGGTCCACCGTGGCAGGCTGGAGTGGAGACTGCGATGGCCGGCGATGCGCATGGCCTCGCCCCAGAAGACGTCCGGGCCTACCGCGGTGACCTCGACGTCCGGGAATCGCTCAGCGATTCGTTGGGGGGTGCCGTCGGTGCTGGCCGCGTCCACGACGTGCGCACGAACGGACGTGCCGGGTGGCAGATTGCGCTGCCGCTCCAATGACTCCAACGCCGCAAGGGTCTTGCGCTGTCGATTGTGACAGGCCATCAGCACGGCGATGCGCGGTGCAGCCATACGGACTCCCGACTCAAAGCCAACTTGGGGCGGCCACAAAAAGCTGACGAGTATTCAGCCTCACAGATTTGAACCTATCAGACCATAGCCCTGAAAACGGAACACATTTGGCTAAATTGGACGAACCGACCGTCACCGGCCGGGCGTCGCCCGGACCAGCTGAGCGGCGTGTGCCAAGCCTCGCCCTGTGCCGCGCTCGGCCCGGTAGAGGGCGGAGTGCAGTCCGGACAGGATCGTGTCGAACCGGTCCGGACCGGTGCGGGTGGAAACGCGTAGCCGGCTGATCCGCAGCGGGTGCTGCGCGCCCGGCGCGGCCAGTCGGTGGTCATAGAGGAAACCGCTGCGGTACCCGGCCCCCATGAGGAACCGGTGGGCCCGCGAGTCGAAGTTCCCGTTGGGATAGGCGAACGTCGTCGGCGGATGCCCCAGCAGTCCGGTCAGCTGCTCGTGGGCCTGCAGCACCTCTGTCCGCACCTGCCCGTCATCGCACTGGTCGAGGCACGGATGGGTGAGAGTGTGACTGCCGACGACGATCTGGTCCGCCTCCAGCTCGCGCAGTTCTTCACCGGTGAGCTGACGCCGGCGAGGGGCGGGCACAGACGCGGTCTCCCGCAACTCCTCCAGCGCCTGCCGCCGCTCGTGCTCGGGCAGTGTCTTGACGGTGTGCGCAGTGATCTCGGGCGGTGCGGCAGGCACCCGCCCGGTCGTGCCCCCGTGACGGACCAGGTGTTCGATCTCGTCCCACCAGAAGGCGGTGTCGGTGTCCACCAACCCGGCGATCACGAAGCACACCCCCGGGATGTTGCGGGCAGCCATCAGCGGCCGAGCGTGGGTATGCACGCTGAGGTCGCCGTCGTCGAACGTGACCAGCACGCTGTACGGCGGAAGCGGTCGGCCGCCGTACACCGCCTCCTCGACCTGTTGCAGCGAGACCGGGACCGAAGTCTCCAGCAGTCGGTCCAGCTGCGCCGCGAAGGCCTCGGAATCCTCGATTGCGTGATAGCCCAGCACGGCCAGCCGGTTCACCGCGCGCCGCCGGAACCAGGTCTGGGCGGGCGATCGGCGGAGCACGGGATCCCGCCCCTCCCACCGCTCGTAGCGCATATACCACTTGGTCAACCGGGCGCGGACCTCGACATTCACGTCGACCCCCTGTGGATCTGCTGCATGGCTGGTTCCTCTGCGTCTTCTCTGAGAAGCCCTTTGCGCGTATCCATGGATTCACTCAATTCTCTGGCAAGCTAGCACAGCATGGGAATCAAGCCGCGCAAACACGTCAGACATCGTAAGAATTCTCATGTGACCATTGTTCAGCCATTCTTGACGGAATATCGCCAGTCGTTCTTCCGTCGGTTGAGTGATGATCTGCGCTCGCACGGAATCGGGCTCACGATTGCCCACGGGGCCCCCTACAGCAGGGGGATAAGCGCACGCTCCGACGCGATCGCCATCGACGGCGCCATGCGACTCCCGCAATACAGCACATGGGTCATGGGCCGTCCGTTGGTCTACAAGCGGCTCGGGCCACTGCTCCAGTCGTCCGATGTGCTGGTGCTCGACCAGGCGCTGCACAATCTGGAGTTGTATCCACAACTGGCCCGGCAGCGGAGGAGCCGTGGGCCGGCCGTATCCATGTGGGACCACGGCAGGACCTACGCCATTCGCCAATCACGGATCGAGGAATCGGTCAAGTACGCCCTCACCCGGCAGGCCCGGTGGTTCTTCGCCTACACCGAAGGCGGGGCGCGAAGCGTGGTACAGCACGGATTCCCCCGGGACCGGGTCACTGTGGTCCAGAATTCCACCGACACCGTCGCCCTTCGCGAGAACTATCGGTCGGTGCCGCCGGATCAGCTGTCCCGGTTCAGAGCTGAATTCGGCCTGACTCCGGGCCGCACAGTGCTGTATGTAGGGGCGTTGAGCACCACCAAGCGGATCCCGTTTCTCCTGGAGGCGGCGGAGTACGCCGCCCGGCTACTGCCGGACTTCCGTCTGCTGATCGCCGGGCTGGGCGAAGAGCTGGAGCGAGTGACGGCAGCGGCCGAGCATTCGACGGCAATCATTCCGGTCGGGCAGGCGTACGGCGCCCGCAAGGCGCTGCTCGGCGCTGCCTCCGAGCTGATGCTCATGCCAGGGCCTGTAGGGCTGTGCGCGGTGGACTCCTTCGCTCTGCAGACACCGATCGTCACCACGCACTGGCCGTTCCACGGTCCGGAATTCGAGTATCTGGGAGATGGCCGCAATGCCGTCGTGGCTCCGAACGACCCATCGGCCTACGCCCGTACGGTGGTCGCTCTGCTGACTGATCAGGAGAGGCTGGCCGCCCTGCAGCGACACTGTGGCGCGGACGCATGCCGCTACACCGTCGAAGAGATGAGCCGACGGTTCACCGAGGGCCTGGTGAGGCTGGTGGGTGAGATCAGGGGTTGACCACGTCCACCAGGTGCGGTTCCCGGGCGACCGGGTTGGCGGGGAAGGAGACGCCAAGGCCTCCGCTCACGTACCAGTGATGGTGTGGCATATCGCGGAAGTGCAGGAAGCCGCGGTGTCGTTCCTCGGACCAGCTGGCCAGTACCGGTGAGGTGTGGCTCCTGGTGGACACGATGACGGCGCGGTCCGTCAGGGCCGGGGCGGCTGCCGCGAGTTCGGCGCGTTCGTGCTCCGGTGTGAAATGAGTCTCCATGGCGAGAAGGTCGATTCCGCGCTCCTGGACCTCCGGAGCGGCCAGCGCCCGCGCCGAGTCGCCGATCACCAGGTCGACCACGTCGGCGTACGGCCCGCGGATCAGTTCCCCGGCCGTGGGATCGATGTCGATGGTGGTGAGCCGACCGTGGCCGTTGCGCAGCAGCGCCGCGGCGATCAGACAGCTGGAAAGGCCGCGGTACGGTCCGGTCTCGACCACGTGCCGGGGTGAGAGGGCCCGCACGAGCGCGTAGTGGAGGACCCGGCGGCCGTAGCGCACCTCGTGGTCGCACGTCCGGCGCCGGGGACTTTGGACCATGCCTTCCCGCAGGGTGCGGCGCAGGTCGGTGTCCTCTTCGACCTCGCGCAGATAGCCGCGAGCCTCTTTCACTGGAATCCCGGTCACTGTTGCGATGAACCAGGCGAGGTGTTCCAAGTTGAGTGGTTCGAGATCGTAGGTGAAGGACGACAGCTCACGGGAGTGCAGCAGCCATGAGGCGGACTGCTTGAGCACGTGGGTGTCATGACGGGCGACGGTGATCGCGCGCAGGGGAAAGGCGGCCAGGAGGGCGAGCGGACTGGCGGCGATCTTCCGCGAGAGAGAAGTTGACGTTGGTGCCATAGCGCCAGAATACGTGGACAAACGGGCAAATCGGGATGCGGGGAGGCGACTTCTAGAATCTTTTTCCGGTCATGGCCTCCGGGACGTGTTCCACCTCAGGAGGCGGATGAACCCCGTCACGGAAGAACACCGCGTCACACTGGAGCATCTGGCCCGTTCTTTGATCGGTGAAACCGGGCAACACGCCCATCAGCGTGAGACCATATCGGCTCTGGGCGAGGTCAAGTGCCTTATCCCAGTGCAGGCCTCCCTCGTACAGCGATACACATGAGACCTCCATCTGGAGTCCCACGCAGTCCTGGATACGATCCCCGGCCCCACGCAGGACGGCTCCCTCGTATCCCTGGACATCGAGTTTGAGGAAGACCCGGTCTTTCGGGCACGTCAGTTGAGGCCACAGTGTTTCGAGTCGAAGCTGTGCGACCTCCTGCCGGTCGACATAACCGGATTCCGGACACGCATCAAGATGCCTCGGCAGCATCGGAAGAATTGAACTGCTCGCCCCGTCGTTCCCGGACACGTTGATGGTGACGGTGACATCCTCATCGCCGAGCGCGTACGGAAACGCCGTCCACAGGGCATCCGTGGCTGCCCGACGGCGCAGGATCTCAAGAGGTCCGCTCAACGGCTCGAAGGAAATGATCCGTCCGCGGTATCCGAATTTCCGCAACATCGCACCGTACTGTCCACGGTTCGCCCCGACATCGACAACCACATCGACATGGAAGAAGGACAGCAACTGTGCGAGTCGGTACTCGAGAAAACACCCGGGGAACCGCCTTACGTCGATGCCGAAGTACTGGGCTGCCGTGCGGGCTCGGTGCAGAATAGTCACTTAATCATTCTGCATCTGGGCTCCTCGATTCACGGTAATGCGCTTCAAGTAGCGTGTCGGCCTTGGGGGCAGGCGGAACACGCACGGCGGCCGACGGCTGCGTCCGCTCATCAGCCCACGCCGCCGCCCAGCAACCGGGCGAGCCTGCGCACTGCCCCGTCGATCTCGCGGGCGCACGCATCCAGGATGTCGCGGGGCATGCCCACCGGGTCCGCGATGTCGTCCTCGTCCGCCGGGAGCGGAGTTACGACACCCCGACGGGCGGCCACAGCCGCCACCATGGCGTCGAAACCGCCCTCGGCCCCCAGACCTTCCCCGCCCGGTACCCCGGCGGCGAGCCGTACGAACTCCTTCAGGGTGAAACAGCGCCGCATCGCCGACGGCGCGAGGCGCACGGCCGCCTCCCGGTGCTCGCGCGCGAGCCCGAGGACCAGCGCCGCTTCCGCGACGAGCCCCTCGGTGAGCGGGCGGGCCGTGAAGCCGCAGCCGTCACCGCCCAGCTGCTCCAGCACCGCCCTGGTGGAGCCGTCCATGCCCGAGCGGTGCCACGCCTCCGTACCGGCGCTCTCCGGCCGTACTGCCGAGCCGAGCGGAAGCCTGGCGGCCAGCAGCCGCTCAGCGAGCACCGAACGGTGCACGTTGCCGGTGCAGACGAAGAGGACCCGGGTCATGGACCGTCCGGAGGACGCATGGGCCATGGCCCGACCGCGTGACATGTGGTTCATTTCCCGCCCGATGGACGCGTCACCGCGGGTTCGGCGGTCTCCTCAACGGCCGCTGACGTACGCGGAGTGGGCAACTCGCCGTACCGCCCGTAGTAGCCGTACTGGCCGTAGCGGCTGCCCTTGGGGACCGGAGTCATGCTGAAGACGGTGCCAAGAACGCGGACGCCCACGCGCTCGAGCGATTCCGCTGCGGTGCGGACCTGCTCCCTGCGGGTCTTGGCGGCGCGGACGACGAGCAGCGCGCCCTGGGCGAGCGAGGCGAGTCCGACGGTGTCGGCGACCGGCAGCAGCGGCGCGGTGTCGACGATCACGACCTCGTAGGTGTCCGCCAGTTCGCGCAGCACCTCATTCATGCGCGCCGAGGCGAGCAGCTCCGTGGGGTTCGGCGGTACGGCACCGCTGGCGAGCACCGAGAGCCCGCCGCCGACCTGCTGCATCACGTCCTCGATGCGGGCCTGCCCGATGAGCACCGTGGTCAGACCGGCGTCCTGGACGAGACCGAAGGTCGGGGCCACGCACGGGCGGCGCAGGTCGGCGTCCACCAGGCAGGTGGAGACGCCGGCCTCGGCAAGCGAGAGGGCGAGGTTCGCCGCGGTGTTGGTCTTGCCCTCGCCCGGCACCGAACTCGTCACCACGATGATCCGGGGCGGGTCGTCGACCTGGGAGAACTGCAGGTTGGTGCGTAGCTTGCGGAAGGCCTCGGCGCGCTTGGAATGACCCTCGGCGGTGACGAGCGGCTGCTTGGGGGCGTTCCTGTCGTACGGGATGGCGCCAAGACCCGGCAGCCCGATGAACTCGCCCAGCGCCTGGGTCGCCTTGAACGTGGTGTCGAGGGTCTCGCGCAGGGCGACGAGTCCGGCACCCAGCAGCAGGCCGCCGATCGCTCCCGCGGCCAGGTTCAACAGGGGGCGGGGCGAGACCGGACCGGTGGGGGCCACGGCATCCTGGATGATGCCGAGGGAGACGGGCGAGGTGGTGTCGCCCTTGGGGCCCTTTCCCGGCCGCTGCGGTCCCAAGTCTCGTCTGGGTGTCTCCAGACGCTCGACGACCGCGCTGAACCGCTGCGCCACGGCATTGGCGATGCGTGCCGCCCGCTCCGGCTCGGTGTCCCTGACGCTGATGTCGATGAGCACGGTGTTGAGCGGGGCAACGGCAGTGATCTGGGACGCCAGCCGCTCCGGCGTGGTGCGCAGCCCCAGCTGTTTCACCACGGGCGCGGTCACTTGACGGGTGGTCACGATCTCGGCGTACGACTGCACGCGCGCCTGCGAGAAGCTCTGCCCCTGGTTCAGCTGGGCCGTGTCGTCACCGGTGCGGGTGGCGACGAAGAGCTCGGTCCTGGCCGCGTAGACCGGGGTGCTCATGCCCGTCACGGCGAGCGCTGCCCCGATCGCGAGCACCAGACAGACCACGACGGTCGGCCAGCGTCTGGAAACAGCCTTCAAGAATCCACGGAGATCCAAACTGCACCCCATCATTGATCGAGGGAACCACCCGAAATGCGTGTTCTGTTCCCTGTGTGTGCAGCCGAAGATAGGGACTCGCACACTTGAATCGGCGGAGGCACCCCAGGGCGGCAGGGCAAACGACCCTGGTGACGCACACCGACCGGTCATCCCGTCGCTCCCCTTAGGGGATGTCACAGGTCGGCTCTTAGGGGATGTCACAGGTCGGCAGCAAAGCCGGGCCCGAACACCCGGGCCCGGCACGTCACTCCGCGGGACCAGGTACGTTCGATGACGTGGCTGGATTCAGGAACGGACGCGGGGGCCGGGACAACCGCCCCCCGCAGGGACAGCAGGGGCCGCAGGGGCCGTCGTACGGCCGACGGGGACCGGGGCCGTACGGACAGCAGCCCGGCGGACGGCAGCCCGGCGGGCCGTCGCACGGCTACCCGTCGGCGCCGCAGCCGTACCCGCAGCAGCGGCCCGCGTACGGCCCCGGCGGCGGGCAGTGGCAGCCGGACGACGGACCGGAGTACTTCGGCGACGGCGGCTACGCGGGCCACGGTCATGGCCACGGCGGCGGACACGACCCGTACGCGGCCAACAACCCGGGCCACACCCAGGCGTTCTCCATCGACGAGGCCGCCGGCTACACCCAGGGCGCGACCTACCACGCGGGCTCGGCCGCCGCACCCGCCGCCCCGCTGGGCCCGCCCCTGCACTGGAAGGAGCTGCTGAGGGGGATCGTCTTCTCCCCCGCCCAGACCTTCCTGCACATGCGGGACTACACGATGTGGGGCCCCGCCCTCATCGTCACCTTCCTCTACGGCCTGCTCGCCGTCTTCGGCTTCGACGGCGCCCGCAAGGACGTGATCGACGCCACGCTCTCCAACGCGGTGCCGATCGTCCTTGTGACGGCGGTCGCGATGGTGATCAGTGCCCTCGTCCTGGGCGTGGTCACCCACACCCTGGCCCGCCAGCTCGGCGGTGACGGCGCCTGGCAGCCCACGGTCGGCCTGTCGATGCTGATCATGTCCCTCACGGACGCCCCCCGCCTGGTCTTCGCCATGTTCTTCGGCGGCGACGCCGGCTTCGTCCAGCTGCTCGGCTGGGCCACCTGGGTCGGGGCGGGCGCCCTGCTGACCCTGATGGTCTCCCGCTCGCACGACCTGCCCTGGCCGAAGGCACTGGCGGCGTCGGCGATCCAGCTGATCGCCCTGCTGTCGATCGTGAAGCTGGGCACGTTCTAGGCACACACCGGCTCAGCGAAGGCCCCCGGCACACCGGCCGGGGGCCTTTCACATGCTTCCGCCGGGAGCTGCACGCCCGGCTGCCCGCCAGGCTGCCTGCCCCGGGGCCTAGACGGCGGGGCGGTGGGACTCGGCGAGACGGGTCTTGAGGGTCTGGGCGCCGAGGGCGAGGCAGACCCCGAGCAGCAGGACGTAGAACACGCCGATCTTGCGCAGGTCGTCGAGGAAGAACCACTCCGACGTCAGCCCCGTGAACCAGAACGCCACCAGCGCGAACCCGCCCGAGCGCTCGTCCCGGTAGCCGGCGGTCAGGCACGACCCGGCGACGAGCCCCAGCAGCAGGGCGATGACGACGTACCGCGTCTCCCAGCCCACGTTGCCGCGGGAGAACTCCGACCACACCGCCACGGCCTCCGCCACCGGAGCCCAGGCCACAGCGCACGCCAGGCGCGCCGACCACAGCAGCAGTACGCACCCCGCGAGGCCACTCAGCAGCGCGACCAGAGGGAAGTGCTCCTCAGTGATCATCTCGGACCGCGACACCGCCACCGCGAGGGTGCTGCCGAGGAGCGCGACCATCCCCTCCGGCGTGGGCCGGAACACCACCCGGCCCAGGGACCCGACCCGGCCCGATGCCTTCGCCGCCCGGTCGTGTCGCGGAGCCTCCGCCGGCTCGGGCTGGACGGCCTGCGCACGGGGATCCACGGCGGTCGGGGTCGGTATCAGGGGCGCCGCGGGTATCCGCGCGGCCCGATCCAGTTCGGCCTTCATCTCCGCCGCGTCGGCGAACCGGTCCTCCCGGCGCTTGCGCAGCGCCCGCAGCACGACCGCGTCCATGCCTGGCGGCAGCCCCGGGCGCAGCCGTGACGGCGGCACAGGCTCCTGCACCAAGTGCTGGTGCATCACCGAGAAGGGCGAGTCCCCGGTGTACGGAGGGCGCCCGGTCAGCAGCTCGTACAGCAGGCAGCCCACCGCGTACAGGTCCGTCCGGTGGTCCGTGTCGCGGCCTTCGATCTGCTCCGGCGCCAGGTAGGCGGGCGTACCGACCGCCACGCCCGTCCCGGTCAGCCGGGTCGCCACCTCGCTGAGCGCCTTCGCGATGCCGAAGTCGAGGACCTTGGCCGTCCCGGCCCGGGTGAGCATGACGTTCGCCGGCTTGATGTCACGGTGCACTATGCCGTGGCCGTGGCTGTGTTGCAGGGCCTCCAGCACCTGCCCCACCGCGTCCACCACCTGCTCGGCGGGCAGCGGTCCGTCCCCCAGCGCCTGGGCGAGGGTCCGCCCCTCGACATACTCCATGACCAGGTACGGCACGGCGAAGCCGTCCGCGGCGTCCTCGCCCACGTCGTACACGGCCGCCACACCGGGGTGGTTGAGCGCGGCTGCCGCGTGTGCCTCGCGCTGGAACCGGGCGAGGAACTGCGGCTGCTGCACCAGCTCGGCGGAGAGCGTCTTGACCGCGACGGTACGGCGCAGGCGGTGGTCGACGGCCCGGTACACCGTGCCCATCCCACCGTGGCCGAGCTGCTCCACCAGCTCGTACCGCTGCCCCAGCGCCCTCTGCTCCATCGCGTTCCCCCCAACGGCCGTCCACGTCCTCGTACGTGCCGACCGCCGGCAGTCCGCGGTTCGCGGGCCACGGTTCGCAGACCGCGTTCGGCACACGGAAGGAGACCCTAGACGCCGGGCGCCGTTCCCGTCGGGTGACGTGATCAGAGCCTCATTCGCACGCGCCTGGGACCAGGTCGACAGGGCCTAGGCGTCGAGCACCTGTCCGGCCCGCTTCACCACGGGCGGCTCGACGCTCCACGGGAAGTTGATCCACTCATCGGTGCGCTTCCACACGTACTCGCACTTCACGAGGGAGTGGGACTTCTCGTAGATCACGGCGGAGCGGACCTCGGCGACGGTGTCGAGGCAGAAGTCGCGGACGAGCTTCAGCGTCTTGCCGGTGTCGGCGACGTCGTCGGTGATCAGCACCTTCTTGTCGGAGAAGTCGATCGCGTTCGGGACGGGCGCGAGCATGACGGGCATCTCGAGCGTGGTCCCGACGCCGGTGTAGAACTCGACGTTGACGAGATGGATGTTCTTGCAGTCGAGGGCGTAAGCAAGCCCACCTGCCACAAACACTCCACCCCGGGCGATGCTGAGCACGATGTCGGGCTCGTACCCGTCGTCGGCGATGGTCTGCGCCAGCTCACGAATGGCGGCGCCGAAGCGCTCGTAGGTCAGATTCTCCCGTACGTCACTCATGTCGTGGCCGCCCTCACACCTGGGTCCGATGGAAATTGACGAAGGACCGCGAGGCGGTCGGCCCGCGCTGCCCCTGGTACCGGGAGCCGTAGCGCTCACTGCCGTAGGGGAACTCGGAGGGCGAGCTGAGCCGGAACATGCACAGCTGGCCGATCTTCATCCCCGGCCAGAGCTTGATCGGCAGGGTGGCGAGATTCGACAGCTCAAGCGTGACATGCCCGCTGAACCCGGGGTCGATGAACCCGGCGGTGGAGTGCGTGACGAGCCCGAGCCGCCCGAGCGAGCTCTTGCCCTCAAGCCGCGAGGCAAGATCGTCGGGAAGCGTGATGACCTCGTACGTGCTGGCCAGCACGAACTCCCCGGGGTGCAGGATGAACGGCTCGTCGCCCTCGGGCTCGACCAGCCGCGTCAGGTCGGCCTGCTCGACGGAGGGGTCGATGTGGGGGTACCGGTGGTTCTCGAACACCCGGAAGTACCGGTCCAGCCGCACGTCGATGCTCGACGGCTGCACCATGGAATCGTCATAGGGATCGATCCGTACCCGCCCGGCGTCGATCTCGGCCCGGATGTCCTTGTCTGAGAGAAGCACGCCCCGAGGATACGCAAGGCGCGCGGAGCCGTGACAATCGTGACGACTCCGCGCGCCTGTGTGACCGCCTGCTTACCGCTTGCCTGCCGCCTGCCTGCTGCCTGCTGCCTGCTGCCTGCTGCCTGCTGCCTGCCGCCCGGCTAGTGCTTCTCGAGTGCGACCGGCACCACACTGCGGAGCCGGGCACACCGTGGACACCGGACGAGCCGGCCGGGGCCGAGCCGCTCGGCCTGCTGCATCGGGAACGAAGCGGTACTGAACACGTGCCCATCGGCACAACGGACGACGGTGCGTTCCATCAAGTCCTGAAGTCCCTTCCCCAAGAGCCGCGTCGGGCTGCTGCTTGCCTGACGCCAAAAGCCACATTACGGGATCAAAGAGACGACTCTCCAGGCGGCACTCCGGCCCTGCCCGGACCCTCTCCCACACCCCCACCGTACGCCCCAACTCCGGCCCCCCGCAGCCGGATCCCACCCCTGAAACAGACTCAGACCCCCGGGCCCAGGCACCAGGGGTCTGCGATGATGTACAGTGAGCGAGCGTCCGGAGATCGACCCACGCGGCCGACCCTCCGAACTTACGCGGGTGTAGTTTAATGGTAGAACATCAGCTTCCCAAGCTGAGAGCGCGAGTTCGATTCTCGTCACCCGCTCCATGAGAAACCCCAGGTCAGCGGCCTGGGGTTTTGTTGTCCAGTCTCGGCGGGCCGAGTCGCGCCACCCCGCCGAGGGTCCTGCCCCAGCGAGGCCGCGTCGAACTGCTTGACGAGGGCCGTGGCCTGCGCGCCCTGCCGGGTGCCTCCGGTGATCAGGGAGGCCCAGCGCGGACTGGTGCCCGCTCCGAGAGTGCGGGCGATCTCGTGCAGCGCGGCCCGCTCGGTCATGCAGGGGCGCTGACCGAAGCGCCCGGCTCCGACGGCTCGGCCATGAGCGGCCGGCGCTCCCGTGTCGGGTACGAGTACAGGTCGGCGGGCGAGCCACTCGCCCAGCAGTGCACCGCGGACAGCAATGTCTCCGCAGCGGGCCGAAGGCACCGAGGCGGACCATGAGCCGCCGCGAGCGTCGTGCCGGAACCTGCTGCGGCGCTCGCGAACAGGCGGCACCTTCTGTATGGGACGCGGTACCCGCAAGTTCAGCGGAACGACCAGGTCAGCACCGTTGTCATCAGGAACACGACGACCGCCGCAAGCCAGACCGTCAGGCGCGTCGGCCCCGAAGACCTGACCGACGCCCACTCCTCTTCCTCCCGTGACAGCAGCGCATCCGCGAACACCTGCGCGGTCTGCGGTCGTTCGTCAGGTTCAACGGACAGCGCAGCGCGAAGCAGAGTTTCGATGCCGTCCGGAACCCCCAGCTCTCTGGGAAGGGACGGCAACGACGTCGTCGACGCCTGCTGCGTCACAAGAACTGTGCGACCGCCCGACCCGAACGGCTTGCGTCCGGTCAACAACTCGAACGCGACGACACCGAGGGCGTACACATCGGCTCGACCGTCGAACCCGCCTGTCTGGAAGGCCTGTTCGGGCGCCATGTACGCGGGAGTGCCGGTGGTGACTGTCAGCCCCGACGCGTCGGCCAGTTGCTTCGCGCTGCCGAGGTCCGCGACAAGTACGGCGGCAGGCGTGCGGCCGGCGTCGAGCAGGAGGTTCGACGGCTTGATGTCGCGGTGGATGACGCCCGCGTCATGGAGCACCTGAACTGCGTACCCGGCCTCGGCCGCGAGCCGGAGCGCCTCCGCAGGCCGGCAGTGCCCCGCCTTCTCGGCCAGCGTGCCGCCTCGGACGTAGTCCATGACGAAGTACGGCCGGTCGTCCTGGACGCCGACGTCGTGAACGCGCACGACACGTGGGCTGGAGATCCTGCGGAGCAGCCTCGCCTCCGCCAGGAAGCGCTGTCGTACATCGGCGTTCGACGCCCAGTTGTCGGCCAGCACCTTGACCGCGACATCGGTGTCGAGCTCGGGGTCGTATGCCTTCCAGACGGTGGCGAAGGAACCGGCTCCCAGCCTGTCCTCAAGGAGATAACGACCTAGCTTCTGCATGTGGCAACATTTTTCTTGGGGCGATGTGGCGGATGTGGCCGGCTGTGGTCGGGCACATCCGTGCGACCCAGTGGGGTCCAGGTCGGACGATAGCGGGGGGACAGCAGGGTGCTCGAGGAGGATGAGCTGACGCACCTCGTGGCGTCTGCCCAGGCAGGTGACCGGGCGTCCCTGGACCGCCTCCTCGTCAGGCTTCGGCCCACCGTGATGCGCCGCTGCTCCCGGTTCCTTCCGCACCACGCCGACGCCGAAGAGGCCGCGCAGGACGCCCTGTTGTCCATCAGCACACATCTGCACGAGTACACCGGGCGAGGCTCGTTCCTCGGCTGGGTGACAGTGATCGCCTCGAACGCCGCCAGGTCCACGTATCGCTCGATGCGCCGACGGGCGGAGGACAGTCATGCCGTCGTTCCCGACGGTGTCGACCCACGGACGACGAGCGTCATCGCGGGGACCCGCCTGGACCTGATGGAGTCGCTGGCCGCACTGGAGGAGCGGCACCCGGCCCTGGTGGAGTCCTTCGTGCTCCGCGACCTCGGAGACCTGACCTATCTTCAGGTCGCCGAGATCACCGACGCTCCTTTGGGCACGGTCAAGGACCGCATCCATCAGGCCCGTCGCTTCATGCGGGACCGCCTCGGCGGTGGCCTCTGAGACGCCCCGGCTTCCCGCTCCCACCTGGCATCAGCTCGACCGCGGGCCGGGAGGTGCTGCCGTGCGTGCTCGGACGATCGTCGTCATCCTGGCGGTAGCCATCGGACTCGGCCTGTTGACCGGCCGGTTCGTCCTGCCCGCGCCATCTGCTCCGGCCACCCCGACGGTGACGCCAGGCGCTGCGGCGTCCTCGCCGGGCAACGGCTCTCCGACGCCGAGGCCCGCGAGCGGACCCATGACGAACCGGCACTTGTTGACAGCGGCCGAGTTCAGGAAGGTTGGTCTCTCCAAGCGCATCTACGTGCGGGATCGCGTCGGAGACGGCAACTACGCCAACGCGACCTGCGCCGGCGAGAAGACCCTCGGCGAGACGCTGGGATCGTACGGCGCGCACTTCCGCGGGCTGGTGACGAGCAAGGACACAGGCCACGGCGACCCTACCGAGGCGGCGGACATCGACGATCAGGTCGCACGCGAAGTCGCCGACGACGCCGGAAGCCGCGCCCTGGCTCAGAACTACGCGGAGCGCCTGCTGTTGGAGGAGGTGCCATGCCAGAGCGAACCCGCCACTCACTGGATCTACGGGCCGACGCACACAATTGACGTCGCTGCGGGCATCACCGCGAGTTGGATGGGTGTGTACGACGGCGACCTGAACACCGCAGGGACCGCACCGCGAGGCAAGGAGCCGTGTGGAGGCGTCGCCATACTCCGCAACGGCTCGCACTACGGGGTCCTGGAGATCGATGCCTGCCTGGACACGGCTGGGATGACGCGGATCGTCCGTGCGGCCGTGACACGGCTCTGAGACCACCCCCGCACCACCAGGAACGTGACATGGATCACGTCGATCGTGGCGGATCGCCATCCAACATCTCCCCTACCTCCGGCATCTCCCAGATGTACGACGACGCCAACCGCGTCGCGACCAGACAGGAGAAGAGATGTCCGACAACCAGGCAGCCCGCAGGAAGTTCGCGCGTCGCGGTCGTGCCGCAGGAATAGCCGCCTCCGTCGGTGCCGCCCTGATAGCGGTCGGCATCGGCGCACTTCCCGCCGCCGGCGCGGACACGAGTTCTGCGAGCCGGTCGGCAACCGCCCTTGCCGCCGCTCATGCCGAACCCGGCCTCGGCTCCGCCGGCCTGTTGCAGAGTGACGACTTCTTCCAGCAGGGCCTGACCCCGGTCCGAGCGACGGTGGACCTGACCGGGAAGCAAGCTCTCTCGGCATGCTCCGGCGAGGAGACGATGCGAGAGCTGACCAAGGGGAAGGCCGCCGCCTATGCCGACGTGACCTGGACCTTCGACACCAAAGGCACCTCGCTGACCGAATCCGTCGCGGACGGTACCACCGACACATCGGCGGCCTCGTACGAGAAGCAGCTCGACAAGCTGGTGCGCGGCTGCCAGGACGAGCCGCATGGCCACTGGTACTACGGCAAGGGGCACGCGATCACCGTCAAGGCCGGCGAGGGCAGGTGGTACCCCGCCTTCAACGGCGACAGCAAGGTTGCCGGCGGCGTCGCGGTGATCCGCAGCGGCCACAGGTTCGGCATCGTCGAACTGACCGGTCAGCCCAGCAACGACCCCGGATACATGGAGGGCATCACCGCCGGTGCCATCAACCGGCTCGCCGACTGATCTGGTCCGGGCGGTTCCGGGAGCTGTTCGCGGGGGTGCTGCCACCGGTCCTGGGACCGTCCGGGCCGGCCGGTGAACGTCCGGTCGGGGTTCAGGAACCGGTGGCGTCGGACGGCGGTCGCGGGCCGTCGAAGCCGTGTTCCGAGAGATCTGACCAGTTGCCTGCCGGGTCCATGGCCCGGTACTCGGCGAAGGGGCGGTCGGTGAAGCATTCAGCCGGTTTTGCAGTGCCGGCCGCCACCAGGGCCTCGGAAGTGGCCGCCGTGTCCTCGGTGAGCTCTCGCGCCGTCCGGACCATGTACCGGAGCAGCCAGATCGAAATGTGGTCACGTGTGCACCGTTCCGAGACCCGCCGGCCTGCCTCTCGACCCGCCATACACCTGCGAAGATATAATGAACACCATCGCGTATATCCCAGGAGGTGCACTATGAGTCGGACAGTGATCGACCTCGACGATCAGCTGTTGGCAGACGTAGCCAAGGCCCTCGGCACCAGCACCAAGAAGGAGACGGTGAACACCGCGCTGCGCGAGGTGCTGGAGAACCGGCGGCGGGCCCTGGCACTCACCCGCCTGCGGGCTTCGGCAGAAGAGGGCGCCTTCGACCTCGACCTCTTCGAGGACAAGGGGAACTACCGCCGGTGAACGCCGCGCAGTACCTGATCGACACCAGCGCACTCGCCCGCATGCTCCGCGGCGACGCCGAGCAGTACGGATGGGACCAGGCAGCAGCTGCCGGACTCATCGCCACCTGCCCCATCACCGAGCTGGAGTTCTTCTACAGCGCACGTTCCGCTGCCGACCGCGCACAAGGCATCGAAGACATGCGCCTGCTCTTCGGCTGGGTGCCGGTCGACGACCGCGCCTACGACCGTGCCTGGCGGGTCCAGGGGATCCTCACCCAGCGCGGACAGCACCGCAGCGCCGGAGCCGTCGACCTCGTGGTAGCCGCCACCGCCGAGTTGCAGGGTCTCACTCTGCTGCATCGCGACCGGGACTTCGAGTGCATCGCCGCCGTCACCGGCCAGGCTCTCCAGTGGTACGGCCCCGAAACCGGCAAATGAACCAGGGGCACGCGTCGGCCGCTCCGAGGAAGCCACGACCGTCGGCCTTGCGGCATCGAACGGGCTCTTCGCGCCGCGTGCCCATGGCGTGCCCGTAGGAGGAGACAACCGCGGTCGACAGCGGTGCGATCCTGAGTTTCCGGCCCGCCAGGCGCACGAAGATCGGGCACGCGGAGGGCACGGGTTCCGCGCGGCAGCCGTACGCGCAACGCTTCCAGGCTCGGAAGCTAGGCTTGACCTGCGGTTTCTTAGTGCCGGAAGCTCGTCACAGCGGCAGATCGTCGGGCAGGACCCGGAATGTCTTGTGACGGCCCAAAGGCCGTACGGCACGGAAGTCACGCCGGTCGAGGGTGAGGATCGCGTCGGTGTCGTAGTCTGCGGCCAGCGCCACGTTCACCGCGTCGGCGAGGTCGAGATCCAGTGCGTGGTAACGGACGCGAACGGACTGGGCTGCGCCCAGGTGATCCTCTGTGATCTCCGGCATGACGACCCGGCCCCGGCTCATCCAGCGGCGGAGGTCGTCAACCGCGCTGACGGCGGCCTCCCGCCCGAGCTCTCGCGTGGCGACGTGATCGAGTTCCGCCAGCAGGAGCGGCGACATGACCAGCAGGCCAGCCGCCATGATCGCCTCGTTCGCCGCCCTGTGCTCCGGGTGCGTCGAGTCGAGGGCGGCCAGGAGGCCGGACGTGTCGGCGATGACGATGATCACGCAGCAGTCCCGGAGTCCGTCTTGCGGCGGACCGCGTCGCCAACCACGTCACGGACCTCGGCCTTCGACGGCGTACGTCCCGGCCCCTCGAAGGTGCGCGAGAACAGCGGCTCGTCCCAGACGCGGTTCGCCATCGCCGCAAGGTGGATCCCCTGCCGAATGATCTCCGCCTCGCTTATGCCCCGACGCTTGGCCGCCTCCTTGATGATCGCCAGGTCCTCGGGGTCGGCGTAGACGTTCGTGCGCTTCATGGACATGTACCAAGAGTAGTCCATGTCCCAGATTGATGTATAGCAGGTGCTCTTCCTCGTCTCGCTGTGCCGACAGCCGCCCTCACGGCGCTCGCCGTTGCTCAGGCCCGTCTGCGTCGGGCACGGAGGTCGTCCGCGCGGCCAGCGTGGTCGACCGTGACCCCGCGGCCTCACCCGCGCGGGGCCGGCGCCGGAGGGCGGGCGTGTGCGGGCGCAGGGGCCGGGGCTGCTGACCGTGTGAGTTCGACCGGCCGGTGCTGGACATGGTGTTCCTCTCGTTCCGTTGGGGTGATCGGACCGGGCCACCCGGGTGCTTGCTACGGGTTCAGGACGACCTTTCCGGCGACGGTGCCCGACTCGGCCAGTCGCAGGGCGTCGGCGACGCGGGTGAGCGGCAGTTGCGCGGCGATCTGGGCTGTGACCTCGCCGCGCTGGAGGGCGGCGAAGACCTGGGTGAGGTCGGCGCGGAGGCGGGCGCGGAAGCGGTTCTTGGCCAGGGCCCGGCCGGCCCAGACGTTGAAGAAGTACGCGCGGCGGCGGTTGGGCAGGGCGTTCCACAGCCACACCCGGCCGAGCAGCTTGAGGACGGGCCACTGCTTGGAGCCCTCGTCGTCCCGGGTCGAGGCGCTGCCGTACGAGACGAGCGTGCCGCCGGGGGCGAGGAGGCGCCAGGAGTCGACGATGCCGCGACCGCCGACATGGTCGAAGACGGCGTCCACCCCATGGGGGGCGAGTTCGCGGATCCGTGCGGCGACGTCGTCGGTGCGGTAGTCGACGGGGACGACTCCCCGTTCCCGCAGGGCGTCGTGGTGGCGCGCGGACGCCGTGCCGATCACCTGCGCGCCTGCGGCCTGGGCGAGCTGGACCAGGACCGAGCCGACGCCACCATTCGCACCGTGCACCACGACGGTGTGCCCCGCACGGACGCGCGCCTTGCGGTGCAGCATCTGCCAGGCGGTGATGCCGTTGACGACGAGGGTCTCCGCCTCCGCCGCACCGATCCCGTCGGGCACCGGCACCACGTCCGACGCGTCGACGAGCGCGTGGCTGGCCCAGCCGCCGACCTTGAGCAGCGCGGCGACCCGAGTGCCGGCCAGCCCTGGCTCGACGCCCTCGCCGGTCGCCAGCACCGTACCTACGAGGTCGTAGCCGGGCACGAACGGGAACGGCGGCTGGTCGTAGTAGCGGCCACGCCGCATCTGCTGCTCGGCGAAGGAGACGCCGGTCGCCTCCATCCGGATCACGACCTGGCCCGGGCCCGCGGCGGGTACGACTCCATGCCGGATCTGAAGTCCTTCGGGCTCGACCTTGCCCGGCAGAACGACCTCGACGAGTCCTTCGGTGTTCATGGCGACCTCCACTGCGTTCCAGATCGAGTTACTTGGCTTCGCGTTCGTTAGATGTTGTAACTCAGCGCTCGGCGGATAGTCAATAGCTTTCGTGATAACCTCTAACTAGATCGTGCGGGTGGTGCCGCAGCGGTGCGGAAAGGTGGGCAGGCCAGTGACGGAACAGGTGGCGAAGACCCCGCGTGAGCGCTACCGCGCCCAGGTGCGTACAGAGATCAAACAACGCGCGTGGGAACAGATCGCCACGGCGGGCGCGTCCGCACTCTCCCTCAACGCGATCGCCAAGCAGATGGGTATGAGCGGACCCGCGCTGTACCGGTACTTCGGCGGCCGCGACGAGCTGATCACTGAGCTCGTAAGGGACGCGTACCGTAGCCTCGCCGACACCTTCCGCGCGGCCTCGGAGGCCGGTGCCGATGTGACTGCGCTGGCGCAAGCCCTGCGGGGATGGGCCCTGCAGGACCCCCAGCGTTACTTCCTCATCTACGGCACCCCCATCCCCGGCTACCAAGCGCCCGACGACACCACCGCGATCTCGTCCGAGATCATGGCGACCCTGTTGGACGCCTGTGCCGCGCTGCCCTTGGACGGACCGGCGACACCGTTCGACGCGCACCTCGAAGACCACCGGGACTGGGCGGACGGCCATTCCGCCCCGCCCGCGGCCCTCCACCGAGGCCTGACCTTCTGGACGCGGCTGCACGGCGTCCTGTCCCTGGAACTCGCCGGCCACTTCACCGGTATGGGAATCGACCCCGCGCAGCTCTTCGCCGCCGAGCTGGACGACCTGACGGGTGCACCGGCGAACTGACCACGTCACGCCCCGCCTTGGTGCGTGGCCCCGGCGTGCCCTTCAGAGCGGACAACCACGGCTCTCGTCACCCGCTCCATGAGAAACCCCAGGTCAGCGACCTGGGGTTTGCTGTTGTCCAGTCCAATTTGCGGTCAGGTGTTCCTGGTCCTCCGGCGGCGCACGGCGGTGTAGCCGACGGCGGTGAGGAGTAGCGCGCCGCCGCCGACTGCGGCAACGGTGCCGGTGTGGCTGGAGGAACCGGCCGACTGCTCGCAGTACTGGCCGTTGTCGTCCTTGACCGTGATGGTCAGGTGGCCCCGGTCGCCGATCGCTGCGGACTTCCCGTGCTGCCCGGCGATGTCGACCGGGTAGCTTCCGGGCTCGATGTCGCAGCCGATGGTGCCGTTGCCCGACCCGAAGCTGTTCTTCCGCATCTCCACGGTCACGTCCTTGGTGAACGCCGGAGACTTCACGGTGAAGCGGCCGTTGCCGTCCGCGGCCAGGGAGGTCAGGTCGACGTCGGACGTGACCACGACCGGCGCACCCTGCCGAAGGGGGCCGGCTGCGGTGCTGTCGCTGTCGTTTCCGCGGATGCTGACGCTCAGGCCCGGACCGTCCGCCGCCGAGGCTGTGTGAGAGCCCGTGAAGCCGATGATGGCCGCGGTGAGAGCGGTTGCTGCAGTGCGCAGGTACATCGCGCGTACCTCGCCTTCCTGAGAGGGGGGTCAGCCGGCCTTGGGCGGCACGAGCATGTGTTCACGGCCGAGGGTGGTAGAGGTGTCGGTGTAGAGGGTGGTCTCACCGTCCGACCAACGCACGAGCAGGTCGTCGGGCTCGCCCTGTGTGTAGGCGCCCGCGGTCATGACGGAGGCGTGGGTCCACAGCCCGTTAGAGGACAACATCCGGACTTCCGTTCCCACACCGGAGGGGCCCGCGTCGCGGTAGAGCGAGAGCTCCCCGTCCGACCAGCGCACTATCACGTCCCAGTCGGAGCCGCCGGTGAAGTTGCCGGCGGTGAGGATCGTGGCGTGCTCCCAGGTGTCGTTGGGGGCCTTGAGCTTGTGCTCGTGGAGGAGGCCCCGGCCGTCGACGTCGGTGTAGAGGGAGAGTTTCCCGTCCGCCCAGCGGACCATGAGGTCGTCGGTCCACTTGTTGTCGCTGAAGCGTCCGGCCGTGATCTGGATGGCGTTCCGCCAGGTGTCGTCGGGCTTCTGGAGCTGCGTCTCCTTGGCGAATCCGCCCCTGCCGTCGCCGGTGTAGAGGGTGACTTCGCCATCCACCCAGACCACGACGAGGTCGGAGGAGTCGCTGCCCGTGAAGTCGCCTCCGGCGATGACCTTGGCGTTCTTCCAGGTGTCGGACTTCGTGATCCTCTTCTCGCCGGAGAAGCCGCCCTTGCCGTCACCGGCGTAGAGGGTGACTTCGCCGTCCGCCCAGACCACGATCATGTCGGTCTTGCCGTCGCCGTTGTAGTCACCGGAGGCCATCTTCTTGGCGTTGGTCCACAGGCCGCCGCCGGTGGGGTACATGCTGTAGCCACGCGGGTATTGCTGCGGTTCGGTGTTGTTCTTCGCGGCGGCGTAGATCTCCAGGGCACGCTTGTCGTAGGTGACGGCGAAGGAGATGCGGTCGCTGTTGTTCTCCAGGCCGCCGCCGTAGTAGCCGCCGAGGTTGCCGATCACGGTTCCGCTGCCGGTCGTGGTGTTCAGGCCGGTGATCCAGGGGCTTCCGGAGGTGCCTCCGTAGAAGCCGCCGCACTCCATGCGCAGCTGCCGGTAGCCGGGAAGCTGCCGGGTTGTGACGCCGGGGCAGATGATCGGCCGGTTCTTCGGGTTGTGGCTTCCCGGGTAGCCGACCACGGTCACGGTCTGGCTGTAGTCGCCGTTCACCTGGCCGAGCTTGAGAGCGGCGCCGACCGCCTTCTGCAGGCTGTGGTTGCTGCTGTTGGTGCCTACCCGGGCGAAGGCGTAGTCCAGGTCGGAGTAGGCGTCACGGGTGGGCTCGTTGCCCACCGTGTACCAGCGGGAGTCGCGGATCCACTTCTGCACCGGGAACCGGCCGTAGGGGGCGGGGTTCGTCGCCGCGCCGTCGTAGCGGGGCACGAACATGCCCTTGCTGCCGCCCGAGCAGTGTGCGGCGGTCAGGATGACGTTGCCCTGCGGGCTGTCGATGACACTGGCCGAGCAGAAACGCCCTTCCAGTTTGTCGGTGGCGGGGTTCCGTACGTAGTGGAAGAACGTACCGACGGTGGGGACGCCTCCGAAGTAGTAGCCGTCCTTGGCGGCTGCCGCAGCCGACAGGCGTGCGGCGGGCTTCCGGCCGGCGGGCGTCTCGGGGCGGGGGGAGTCCGGTGTGGCCGCGGCCATCCGCCGGGGTGTCCAGAAGTCCTCGGCCGCTTCGCTCGTCCACCGGTCGTCTTCGACCGCATCGTCATCGTCGGCGGAGGCTGCGGGCATAGAGGGTGCAGTGGTAGAGGGTGCGGTGGAGGGTGCAATCGGGGGAGGGGTGTCTGCGACGGCGGGCGTGGCAGTCGCCAGGACGAGCGCACCGGCTGACATCAGTAGCTTATGTATGCGAGTTATGCGCACGTTTCCCGTCATGAGTCCCCCGTTCCGCGAGCCGTGGCCGGACGAGCGAGTTGGTCAGACTCCCCCGTGCTCCAGCCCGGCATGCATGTCCTCGGCAGATCACTGCCGACCTTGATCCAAACCTACCTCGGATGTGCGTAGGCAAGCCCTCGGTCGGCGGCACCCCGAAGAGTCCACCGATCGGTGGACTCGAAATTCAACCGGGCACCTCTGTCGGCCAACTGCGGTGGCCGACAAGGCTCTTGGGTATGGACTCATTCACTGTGCGCATGGCGCGCTGGAGCGCTCGGCACCCCTGGCGGGCCATCGTCGGCTGGCTCGTGTTCGTGGCGCTGTGCCTGGGGATCGGTGGTGCTGTCGGCACACACAGCGCCACGACGGCCGACTACCGGGTCGGCGAGGCCGGCCGGGCGGAGGCGATGGCCGCCGAGGGGCATCTGGAGCGCAGGTCCACCGAGCAGGTGCTGTTCTCCGCCCGGTCGGGCGCCCTCGACCTGCCCGCGGCCGAAGCCGCCGCGAAGGAGCTGACCGCCCGGGTGGAGCGGCTGCCCGAGATCGCGGGCGTGGCCGACCCGTTGCTGTCCGAGGATCGCCGGATCCTCATGGTCGAGGTGGCCCTGAAGGGCGAGGAACGGGACGCGAAGGACAAGGTCGACGCGTTGCTCGCGCAGACCGAGGCCGTGGGGAAGGCGTATCCGGGGCTGCTGCTGGAGGAGACGGGGAGCCCCTCCATCAGCAAGGGAGTCGACCAGCAGCGCAGCGACGACCTGGCGCTGTCGGAGAAGATCACCCTCCCCCTCACCCTGGTCACCCTGCTGGTCGCCTTCGGGTCCGTGACCATGGCGGGGGTGCCGCTGCTGCTCGCGCTGTCGTCGATCGCGGCGGCCGTCGGGCTTTCGATGGTGGCCTCGCACATCTCTCCCGACGCCGGGGTCGGCACGAACGTCATCCTGATGATCGGCCTCGCGGTCGGCGTCGACTACACGCTCTTCTACCTCAAGCGCGAGCGCGAGGAGCGCGCCCGCTCGGGCGGCCGAGTGAGCTCCGAGGCACTGGTGGAGCTGGCGGCGGCGACCTCGGGCCGGGCGGTCGTGGTCTCCGGACTCGCCGTCGTGGCCTCCACCGCGACGCTGTATCTCGCGTCCGACGTCATCTTCTCCTCGCTGGCCACCGGCACGATCGTGGTCGTGCTGGTCGCGGTGGCCAGTTCCCTGACGGCACTGCCGGCGCTGCTGGTCAAGCTCGGCCGGCGGGAGGAGCACAGGGCGCGGCGGCGTGCCGAGCGCGGAAAGCCGGCGCGCCGGACGCGGGGCGACAGCGGCGGCCGTGTGTGGGCCGCGATGCTGCGTCCCGCGAGCCGGCACCCCCTGGCCACCCTGTGCGTCTCGGTGCTCGCCCTGCTCGCGCTCGTGACCCCGTTGGCCGGCTTGAAGATCACGGAGATGAGCCGGGACACGCACTCCCGCGACATCCCCGCCATGCGGGTGTACGACCGGCTCAACGAGGCGTTCCCGGAGCAACGGGTCACGCACCAGGTCGTCGTACGCGCCGACGCCGCGCGCTCCGACGAGGTCATCGGGGCTCTGCGCGAGCTGGTCCGACGCGCCGCCGCGGATCCGCTGTTCGCCGGCGCCTCACGCATCCGGACGTCTGCCGACCACCGGATCAACGTGGTCGAGCTGAAGGTGCCGTATCTGGGCAACTCCGAGCAGGCGTACGACTCCCTCGACCATCTGCGGAAGGACTACCTGCCCGCGACCGTCGGCCGAATCGACGGGGCCGAGTTCGGAGTGAGCGGGGACGTTGCCCGGTACACCGACTATCCCGCTCACCAGAACGGCAAACTTCCGCTGGTCCTCGGGGCGTTGTTGCTCGTGACCTTCGCGATGACCACGTACGTGTTCCGCTCGGTGGTGCTGGGCCTGATCGGTGTCGTACTGGACCTGCTGTCCGCGGCGTCGGCGCTCGGACTACTCACCCTGGTCTTCCAGGGAACCTGGGCCGAGGGGCTGCTGGACTTTCACTCCACCGGTTCGATCGGATCGCGCGTACCGCTGTTCCTCTTCGTGATCCTCTTCGGGCTCTCGATGGACTACCAGGTGTTCGTGGTGAGCCGGATCAGGGAGGCCGTGCTCGCGGGCGTATCCACGAGGCAGGCCGTGCTCGACGGAATCCGAAGGTCGGCGAGCGTGGTGACGAGCGCGGCGGTGGTGATGACGACGGTCTTCGTGAGCTTCGTCTTCCTGCACATCATCGAGATGAAGCAGATCGGTTTCGTCCTCGCGGCGGCCGTGCTGCTCGACGCGTTCGTCGTCCGCATCATGGTGCTGCCGTCGGCGCTGCTGCTGCTCGGTGAGGCGAGCTGGTGGCCTTCGCGGGCAGCGGTGCGAAAGGCGGCGGCCTCGGCCGAAACCGCCGACGGGCGACGGGTGGTCGACGTACGTTGATCGGTATGACCGCTCTCGCCGATCCCTCGGCCGACGCCTTCTGGGCCACGACGCTCCGCCGGTGGAACACGGTCTGCTGGGTGCTGTTCGGTGCGATGGCCGTCGGGCTCGTGACGACGGCTCCGCCCGGCGGGAGCAAGTACAAGGCGCTCGCGCTGCTCAGCTGCGTGGTGCTGTGCTACGCGGTTCTCGACCGCTTCCCGGGGAATCCTGTCGTACGTCCGCTGGTCTACCTGTCGGTGCTGGTGCTGGCACTCGGCGGGCTGGCGTATCTGGGCAGCAGTTATGCGGCGCTGTTCATGGTGACGCTGCCGCACTACTGGATGTTCGGGCGCACGCCGAGGGCCTCGATGGGGTTCCTCGGGCTGGCCACCGGTGCCACGCTGACCGGGAGCCTGCTCCGGCAGGGCTGGTCGGCGGATTTCTTCGGCGAGACACTGGTGTCCACCTTGATCGTGGTCGCGGTGGGCGTGCTGATCGGCCTGTGGGCACACTCGGTCGTCACGCAGAGCAGCGAACGGGCGCGGCTGATCGAGGAGTTGGAGCAGACGCAGGCGCAGTTGTCCGAGGCGCACCAACGTCAGGGCGCGGCGGACGAGCGGGAACGCATGGCACGGGACATCCACGACACGCTCGCGCAGGGCTTCGCCTCGATCATCGTGCTCGCGGAGGCGGCACGGGCGGGGATCTTCGGCGATCCGGCACGCAGTGCCCAGCAGTTGCGGTCGATCGAGTCCACCGCTCGGGAAAACCTCGCCGAGGCCCGGGAGTTGGTCGGCTCGGCTCGACAGCCGGGTCCGGGCAGAGTGACGGGCGGTTCGGTGGCGCAGACTCTGCGCCGTACGCTGGACCGCTTCGCGGAGGACACCGGGCTCGCGGTGGACGCCGACCTGGCAGACCTCGAGTGCGACCAGCAGACACGGATCGCGCTGCTGCGCTGCACCCAGGAGTCCCTGGCCAACGTGCGCAAACACGCGCGCGCGTCCACGGTCGGCGTGGTGCTGGTCCGGCAGCCTTACGGAGTGGAGCTGGAGATCACCGACGACGGAACCGGGTTTGTGGTTGAGGAGTCGACGGGCTTCGGGCTCGACGGCATGCGCAAGCGACTGGCGGAGCTGGGCGGGAGGCTCACGGTGACAAGTTCGGTGGGCGACGGGACGCGCGTTCTGACGATGATCCCCTTGGCGAATGAGGTGGAAGCATGAGCGAGGGAGGGCTGCGCATCATCGTGGTGGACGATCACACCGTGATGCGGGCCGGAGTGGTCGCCCTGCTCACCGCCGAGGACAGCATCGAGATCGTCGGCGAGGCGGGCGACGGACGTGCGGCACTCGCACTCGTCGAGCGGCACGACCCCGACGTGGCCCTGGTCGATCTGCGGATGCCCGTCATGGACGGGGTGGCGACGACGACCGAGATCGTCGCCCGCTATCCGCGCACCCGGGTGCTGATCCTGACGACGTACGACACCGATACGGAGATCGAGCGCGGGGTGGAGGCCGGTGCCATCGGCTATCTGCTCAAGGACACCACGCGCGAGCAGCTCGTCGACGCCATTCACGCCGCGGCGCGCGGCGAGACCGTGCTCGCTCCCCGAGTCGCCGAGAAGCTGGTCGCGCGGATGCGACGCCCTGTTCAGGACCCGCTGACCGACCGCGAGACCGACGTCCTCAACGCGGTGGCCGACGGCCTCACCAACGCCGAGATCGGCAGACGCCTCGTGATCGCCGAGGCCACGGTGAAGACACATCTGCTGCGCCTGTTCGCCAAGCTCGACGTGAACGACCGGACGAGGGCAGTGGTGGTGGCCATGGAGCGGGGGATCCTGCGGCGGCCTTAGCGGCGTCTCGACCTCCGGCGACGGGGAGCGAAGCCGAGCGTGCGGGAGGGCGGGCCGGACTCCCGCGTCTCCGGCAGGATCCGCCGGACGGGCCCTAACCCGCTCCTTCCCTGACGGGCGGCGAGGCACTGGCGGAGGGTGCGACGTGCGCCTCGTCGGACGCGGATGGTGTGGCGCCGGGTGTTGCGGTACCGGGCGCTGCGACGGCGCCCGGGGGCACGATGGTCGGTGTCGCACCGGTCCTCACCGAGATGGTGTCGCCGATGCTAACCCGGGCGAAGAGCCATGAGGCGTCCTCGGAGGCGAGGCCGATCCAGCCGTCGCTCAGGGCCTTGAGCTGCGGGCTGAAGGGGCCGACATAGATCGGCTGGTCCGCCCCGGCGCGCAGCTCGACCGCATACGGGCCGTTCACCATGGTGCGGCCGTTGGAGAACTCGTCGACCGTCAGCTCTGCCCGGACCGGCTTCGCGACCACCGTCATCGGGTTCGTGGACCCGAGCGGGACGTCGAGTTTCGAGAGGATCGGCATCACGCGGCCGTCGAACGTGAGGGTGCGTCGTGGCAGGTCGAGCGTGCCGGAGACGGGCGCCGGGGTGGCCGCGGACGGCGAGGCGGAATCGGGACGGGTCGCGGCCGGGGCCCGGCGGCCTGCCGGGTGGTCCGGGTTCCCGCCCAGGTGCAGGGTGAGAGCGAAGCCCAGGAGCGCGAGGGCCGCGGCGCCCGCGCCGAGGGTGGCGACGGCACGGCGGCGGCGCCTGCGGCGCATCGCCCGGTCACGTATCTCGGCGCCGCCGACGGCCGGCGGAGCCTCGTTGGTGGCGGCCAACTCGCGCAGTGCGGCAGAGAGTTCATCGGACACTGCCGCTCTCCTTCCGGACCAGACCGTCGGCCTCGTCCCCCGCAAGACGCTTCGCCAGCGCCGCCCGTCCTCGGGACAGCCTCGCCTTGACCGTCCCCACGGGCGCACCGGTCTCGGAGGCTACCTGCTCCACACTCAGGTCGCACAGATGGTGCAGTACGACCGCCATCCGTTGAGCCTCGGGCAGTTCGCGCAGGGCGGCCACAAGGACGGTGTACTCAGGGCCCGGCCCCGGGGTGGAGTCGGGCGGCGGAGTGCGCCGCACCAGTTCCAGCCAGCGCCTCGCCCGCCGCCAGCGGCTCACCGCCAGCCGCATGGCCACCGTGCGGATCCACGCCTCGGGAGCACCGTCCGCCAGGAACTGCTGCCGCCGGTCCCAGGCCCGTACGAACGCTTCCTGAACGACGTCCTGGGCCTCGCCATGGTCTCCGGTGAAGGCGTAGAGCTGTCCGGTCAGCCGGGGGAACGCGGTCGCGTAGAAAGCGTCGAACTCGTCCTCGGTCATGCCCCTACCGGAATCCGTGCCCTTTCCTTGCAACCCGACCGCCTCCGCCGTGCGTACAGGTCCCGTAGATCGCGTAGGTCGTATCCAGCGAAGCGCAACCCCACCGTGAAGACGGCGCACACGGACTCCAGGCTCCCTTTCCCTCGGCGGCGTTGGCTCGTCGGCCGCTCAATCTACCCGCACGGCCGAACAGTTGCCCGACCAGGACGGACGCCCGCGCGTTCGGCCACGACCGAGTTCCCGAGCCGAAGGACCGCCCACGTGCCACCGACCCCCGACGCGTTCCCCGCCGACCACGACTTCGCCACGTACGCCCGGACGCACTGGTCCCGGCTGTTCGCGACCGCGCGGCTGCTCACCGACGACCCCGGTGCGGCGGAGGAACTGGTACGGAGAACGCTGGTGCGGATGTGCGCGCGGTGGCGGCGTGTTCCCCGCAACGACGTGGATTTCCACGTGCGGCGCTGTCTGGTGCAGGGCCATGTGCGCCGGCTGCACGGACGGCGGGCGGCGCGGCGGCGGGCCGTTCTGGTGCTGCGGGTCTGGGAGGGGCTGGCGGACTCGGAGATCGCCCAGTTGCTGGGCTGCTCGGTGGGCGCGGTGCGTGCCCATGCCAGACACGGTCTGAAAGCGGCGGGCGCCGACCCCGGACGGCTGCGTGAGGTGTACGCCCGTGCCGTCGAGGACATCGTCCCGCCCGGGGTGCCGCTGGCCGGCCTCCAGGCACAGGGCCGCATCCGGCGCCGACGACGCCTCGCCGTGGCCTCGGCCGCCTGCGCGGCGCTGCTCCTGCCCGTCGCCCTTCTCGCCGCCGACCGTTTCGGGAGCGGCGGTGCCCAGAACGGGACCTCCGGGGCCCGGGCAGAGGGCGGCACCCGCCCGGCGGCGAGCCCGATCCGGGTCGTGGCGCCGGGCGAGCGGGTGGCCGCCGGGCCGGGGGTACGGGTGTGGCTGACGGCCGACGGCGGGCACTGGTCGGTGCCCGTGGCCGTCCCAGGGGACGACAACCACCTGCCGCACGACGGACCGGGCGTCTCCCTGCGGATGGACGCCGTGAAAGGCGGGTTCTTCCTGTCAGGCCTCTTCCACGGCGTGAGCGGCGAGCCGGGCCGCGTCGAGGTGAGAACCGGCGCCGGCAAGGTCACCGCGAAGGTCCTCGTCCTGGCGGGCAGCCCGGGCTGGGGCGTCTGGTACGCGAGCGCGCCGTTGACCGGGAAGGACATGAGGATGCTCCTCACCGCGGGCGGGGACGAGCGAATCGTCACGGTGTACGACGCCTCGGGCAAGGTCGCCGCACGATCGGGCAGCGAGTGGTGGCGGATATGAACGAGAACGGCAACGGGAACAAGAACGTGAACGGGAACGGGGCGGACGGGCCGCGACCGGCGCGCACGACACGGTTGCTGAGGAAGGGGATGCTGTCGACGCCCCGGCGCCGTGAGCGCGCGCCGCTGCGGATCCGGTTCCGGCGCAATCGGGGCCGGCGAATTCGCCGCCTGTTCTACGCCTTCCTCACGCTGATCGCGATGCTGTGCGCGGCGGCCGTCGTGGCGTACCACCTGACGCCCATTCCGAAGCCGCACCCCGAGACCGTCACCCAGAGCACCGTGTTCCTCGACTCGGACGGCGCCTACCTGGGCCGGCGCGGACCGGTCGACCGGCAGGACGTCCCGCTGTCCGCGGTCCCCCGGTATGTGCAGGACGCGGTGATCGCCGCGGAGAACCGCTCCTTCCGTACGGACAACGGGATCTCGCCGCGGGCCATCGCGCGGGCCATGCTGGCGACGCTGACGGGCGGCGACCCGCAGGGCGGCTCCACCATCACCCAGCAGTACGTGAAGAACGCGCTGCTGAGCCCGGAGCATTCGCTGTCCCGCAAGGTGCGCGAGGCGCTCATCGCGATCAAGCTGGACCGCACCCGCTCCAAGGACGAGATCCTTGAGGGCTATCTGAACACCGTGTACTTCGGCCGGGGCGCCGCCGGGATCCAGTCGGCCGCGCGCAACTACTTCGGCGTGGACGCGAAGAGCCTGACGGTCGCGCAGGGCGCGGCACTGGCGTCCATCATCAACATCCCCTCGTACTACGAGAAGGCGGGCTCGGATCCGAAGGTGACCGCGAAGCTGGAGAACCGCTGGGAGTGGGTGCTCGACGCGATGGCGGCGAGCGGGAGCATCACGGCGAAGCAGCGGGCCGCCGCGCGCTTCCCGGCGTTCCGGTTCTATCCGCCGGGCGAGACCGAGGGGCAGCGGCAGTATCTGATCGACATCGCCGCGAAGGAGGCCGCCGGCCGGCTCGGCATCACCGAGGACCAGCTCGCGAGCGGCGGCTACAGCGTGACGACCACCTTCGACCTGGCGCTGCAGGACAGCGCCACCCAACTGGTCCAGGACCATCCCGGGGGCAAGGGCGTCCGGGTGCACACCGCCGTCGTGGGGATGGTGCCCGGCGACGGAGCGGTGCGGGTGCTGTACGGGGGCTCGGACTACGCGCGGCAGCCGTTCAACGACGCAGTGAGCGGGGCGGTGGAGGCAGGGACGGCCCTCAAGCCGTTCAGCGAGGTGAAGCGGATGGGCGAGCCGCTGCGCGGCCTGCTGAAGACGGCGGCGCCGACCCCGCTGAACCTAGCCTCGGCGTACGCGACGGTGGCGGCGAACGGCAGGTACGCCACCCCGTACACCGTCGCGCGCATCACCCGGGAGGGCCGCACCGTCTACCGGGCGCGGCCCGACGTGCGGCGCGTGCTGGACGAGAAGGAGGCGATCCTGGCGGGCGTACGAACGGGGGCCGGGCCCGCGGCCGTCGCCGTCGGCCCGGCGGAGTCGAAGGCGTTCGCCACCCACGGGGCGGGGGGCGGAACCACCCGCCGGACCGTGTGGACCACCGGGTACGACAGCCGACTCGCCCTGACGGTCGCGTTGTTCGCCGACCGGGCAGGCAGCAGAAAAGGCACGACGGTGCCCGCGCAGCTGCCGAACGAGCCGTCGCCGACCGAGTTCGCGCGGACAGTGGCGGCGGGGATCTGGGGGGCTGCCACCAAGGGCGAGTCGAAAGGTGGCGCGGGGAGCGGCGTCGAGGAAGCGGCCCGGCCTTCCCCTTCCGCACGTCGACCGGGGTGAGCGGCGGGCCGGTGCGCACAGGACAGAGGCGGCACAGCGGGACGACGGATCCACCCGCTCCTCGTCGACCAGGAGTAGCCTGACCGTACCGAGGGCTTTTCGCGCAGCGCGATCGGCGGTGCCGTTCCCGGCGAGTGACCAGACGGGCAGTCGTCCCACGGCTCCCGGGACGGGACCGCACGATGGAACCCAGCAGAACGCCGGCCGAGAGTGTGTCCGGTGCCGACGCGCACACGTACCGCATGCCCCTGCCCCGCCTGACCCTCACCCCGGACGTCAGCCACGGGCCGCTGGACGGAGCCTGGTGGCCTCGCTGCGACTCGCTGGAACTCGAACTTCCTTCGCTCATCGGCTCGTTGGAGCCGGACTCGGACGCCACGATACGGGTCACCGTGGACCCCGCCGAATGGCCCGACGCCCCGCACACGGTCATGGCGCCCGGCCGGGTGATCGCCGTGGAGCCGGCCGGACCCGGAAGCGAGGCGCACGTCATCACCCTGGACTGCGGCACCGTGGGACGCTGGGTGCTCCTGGTCGTCCCGCCCGGGGAGCCGGCCGGAACAGCAGCCCGGCTGCTGGCCGCCGCCGCCGACCCCGAGAACCCGCTGACCGCCGCACGGATGCTGGCACTCGCCGAAACGGGTCGCCCGGTGGCCGCGACCGGGGAGGGGGAATGAGGAACGCGGCACCTCGGGAACCCGCGGCAGGAACGACCGGCCGGCCTCGACCACCGTCCGCGCGCGAGCCGTTGACCGCTCAGCACAAAGCGCCCACGCTCTTCGAGGAGTGCCGCATCGTCCGCGCATGCGGCGAACTGGACGCGCAGACCCTGGCGCCACTGGTCCGCGCCCTGGCCGAGGCCCGCGCGGCCCGGCCCGGACGGCTCCTCCTGATCGTGGACCTGAGCGAGGTGACCTTCGCCGACTGCAGCATCCTGACGCCACTGTGCGAGGCGTGGTCCGACTGCCGCGCCCGGGGCGGCTGGATGCGCATCGTCTACGACAACCACACGACCGACCTGGTCTTCCGCCACACCGGCCTGCTCGACCGCTTCCCCGCATACGCGAACGCACAGGACGCCTGGGAGGGACGCACGGCCGACGTCGACGGACCCGAGCCCGGGTCGGCACTCGTCCGAGGGCTTTGCCGGCCCCCTCCCGATGCCGACCGGAGCCACCCGGACGTCGCAGCCGCCGACGCCGCCCTGCGTCTCACCGCGAGCGCACTCCTCGCCGCCGAGGCCCACCGTCCGGCCGAGGACAACGTCCCGCGCCGAAGCACTCGACAGGACACCTCATGAGCGAGCGACTACGGCCACCACCGCCGGCCCGCCCCCTCCCCCGTCTGTACCTCGCGCCCGAGAGCACCGTGCCACGCCGTATCGACGGGGCCTGGTGGCCGCGCACCTCTGACTTCCCGGCGGAACTCCCGCCACTGCTCTGCGGTCTGCCCCGTGCCTGGGGCCAGATCGTCAGTGTCCTGGTGAACGGCACGGCGTGGACCGGGGCACCGAGCCGCCTGCTCGTCCGCAACGAGGTCGTCCGGCTGCGCAGGACCACCACGGCGCACGCGGCGGGCACCATCGTTCTGATGGCCCCCGGCCATGGACGCCGGGATCTGCTGGTCGTGCCACCGGAGGCGTCCGAGGGGGCCGCCGCATCGCTCATGTCCGCGGTCGGACTGACACCGAAGCAGGGACACTTCGCAGGCTGAGTGCGCGGATTCGCCCCGTCCGGCGACAACGTGCGGCGGCTCGCCGGGCGTTGTCCGGAGGCATATCTGTCACGGCGAGACCACATGTCCATGCCTGCCGGAGTTAGGCTTGTCGCTATGCCCGCCGAGAAAGCCCCTGTCGCCGGCAACCTCGACGACGACGACTATCCCGCCTACACCATGGGGCGCGCCGCCGACGTTCTCGGTACCACCCCTGCCTTCCTCCGGGCCGTCGGTGAAGCCGAGCTGATCACTCCCCTACGGTCGGAAGGCGGCCACCGCCGGTACTCCCGCCGCCAGTTGCGCATCGCCGCCCGCGCCCGTGAGCTGGTCGACCAGGGCACCCCCGTCGAGGCCGCGTGCCGCATCATCTCTCTGGAGAACCAGCTCGACGACGCCCTTCGCCTGAACCGGGACATGCGCCGGCAGCTGGACGGGCAGGGTACGAATATCTAGTCCCGCCGACACAGAAATCCAGGCTCCAGCCGGATGAGGATTGCCGGACGCTTCCGAAAAAACAGGGCCGCTTCGACCCGACCTGTGTTAACGTGATAGCAGTTGCAGTTTTGATTGCCAGAGATTTTTTCTTTGCAGAGCTTTCCGGATCTTTCCGGAGGGGTGATCATCGCGGCGACTCGGCTCCGTAAAGTGCGGAGTCCGGTACTGCCCCCCGAGGGAGATTCAATATGGCATCTGGCACCGTGAAGTGGTTCAACGCGGAAAAGGGCTTCGGCTTCATCGAGCAGGACGGCGGCGGCGCTGACGTGTTCGCCCACTACTCGAACATCGCCACCAGCGGCTTCCGCGAGCTTCAGGAAGGCCAGAAGGTTACCTTCGACGTCACGCAGGGCCAGAAGGGCCCGCAGGCCGAGAACATCGTTCCCGCCTGACACTGACGCGAACCATGTGGCTGGGGCCCGCGCTCTTGGGGTGCGGGCCCCAGCTCATTGCTTTCCCCGATCCCGGATTTCCCGGATTATTTACACCCCGGCTTCAGCACCGAGGGGCCCGGCTTTTCGCATTATCTTCGGCTCATTCTTGCGAATCCTCGTGCGGCCCCGGCCGCTGAACAGAATTCCTCGATACGCCGCGTCGAGGAGGTTCGTCCATGAACCGCACCCGTAGCACCGGCGCCAGTTCCGGCCATTTCCGCGCGGACAGAGGCTCCTCGGGCCGACAAGGTCCTCGCCCGGGCACCGGACGAAAGAACGCCACGCTGCCGAACGCGCCACGGCTGGACCAGGTCGCCGTCACCGTCCTGGACGAGGCCGAACTGCATCGCATAACCGGCGCCCGGCCCCCTTCCGGCGTGCCCGTCACCCTCACCGCACCGGTCGCCGAACGACGCGAGGGCAAGGGATCCGCCGGCCGGGCACGTCTCTCCGTCCCGAGGACCAACACATAGGCCAGGCACAGGGAATGCGCTCCCAGCAGTCATGCCGAGACGTCGCCCGTCCCTGCACGCCCCGACGACGAGGAGAACCCCTTGACGCCGATTCCGCCCCGCGCACGGCAGACCGACGACGCCGACGGCACCGGTCTGACCGCCCGTGACGCCATGCACGCTCCGGGGCCGCAGGTCGACGACCACATGGCGGTCGACGTGGCCCTGTCCGTGCTCATCGGCGCCCGCGTCCCGCACCTGCTGCTCCGGGACGAGGACGGGCGGTGCGCGGGGCTGGTCACCCGGGCCCAGCTCGCCGCGCACCGCGGAGGCTCGTGGTACAGCGACCGGACGCGGCTGCGGGACATCCCGCTCGACCGCGGACCGTTCACCTCGTCCATGGCCGTACTCAGCGAGGCGGAAGCCGCCATGCGGGTCCGGACCCTGGACGTCTCCCCCGTGATCGACGAGCACGGCTACGCCCTGGGCGTCCTCGCGCTCACCCCCTGACCGCCGTCCGGCCGCCGTCACGCGGTCGGCTCCTGCGGTGTTCGTCCCCGCCCCTGTGGAGGCATCCATGCGCTGTGTCATCGCCAGATTCCCCTTCGACCTGATCAAGAGTGAGGTCGAGCAGTCGATGAGTGGCGTCACGCCCGAACCCGTCACCGGCGTGTCCGTGACCATCGGCCGCCGCGTCTACCCCGTGATGCAGGTCGGGGAAGTGATCACCAGGCTGAACCGCCGGGACTTCACGACGGGTGAGATGCGCCGGGCACTGAACCGCCTCGGCTTCACCTGCCACGACGCGCGCCCGGTCATGCCGGCCCGAGACGCGCGAGCCGACGGGGATGCGCTCGGTTGGTGACGGGCTGGACGGCGGTGAGGTGCTGGATGGAGTTGCTGCGGTAGGCGGCGACCGTCAACTCCCGTCAGCTGGTGGCACGTTCTCTTCTACTCGGCATCGTCCGGCTCGTCCGGGCTATTTGACGCATCCGGGCTTTTTGACGTATTCGACTTGACCGCCGGTGGATCGAAGTAGATGACCCGCCCGTTCCTGCCGCGCCTCCCCTTCCTTCCGCGATGCCCGTTCCTGCCGTGACGGCCCTCTTTCCCGTGCCGCCCCGGTTTACCTGTCGGGCCGGTAGGGCCGGGCTCACCAGAGGGACCCGAGGGGCCGGGCGGGCCGGACGGGAGTCCCTCGTTGCCCTTCCCCTGGAGTTCGATGCGCCGTAGTTGGAGTTCGTCGATCTGCTGCTGGTGGGCGACGAGCAGAGCCGACTGCGCGACGAGCGCGACAGTCAGCACTGCGCCGAGCACAAGGCGGCGCCGCGGGCTACGCAACGCCTCGTTTACGCTACTCACTTGGTTCCTCACGGTGCGTGACGGAGAAAGTGTGGAAGACGAGGACTTGAGGGAGAGGGATCGCCATGGCCGCGACCGAGGGTCTAGCTCGACGCCGGCGGGGCGACAGCGTCCTTCCCGGGCTGCCCGTCCTTCCCGTCCTTCCCGTCCTTCCCGTTCGTCCCGTCCTGCCCGTCAGTACCGTCCTTGCCTTGCGGGCCGAGAGGACCGGCCGGGCCGCGAGGACCAGGGGGACCGGACGGACCGGGGGGACCGGACTCGAGGTGTTCCTTTTGGTCGATGGGCGACATCTGCAGATCGTCGATCTGCATTTCCTGGGCGACGAGCACAGCTGACTGCACGACGAGCGCGGCGGTCAACACCGCGCCGAGCACAAGGGGGCGCCGCGGGCTACGCAGCGCTTCGATCACGCTTCTCACATTGACCCTCACTCTGTGCGACGGCGAAAGTGTAAAAGACGAAGACCTGAAGGAGGGGGACCTCCGCGTCGAGTCGGCTCTCGGCGTCCACCGTGCCCCTCGTCCGGCCCCCCCTCTCCCCCGGACAGCCCCTCGTCCGTCAGCCGCGGGTCCTGGCGGGCCGCTTGCCGTGCTGGTCGACGACCGCGCGCTCCATGACGGCGTCCGTGCCGTACAGCGTGTCGATCTTGGCTCCCTCGACCTTGTTCTTGGTCATGTACGAGCGCGAGCCGAGGTAGGTGAGCGTGTGCTTGTCGAAGATCCACTCACTGCGTGTCGCGGAGCCGGCGTCCTCGCGCGTGATGCCGATGCCGTGCCGGCCCGCGGCGTCGACGGCGTCGGGGATGCCGGTCACACCGGGAATCCTCTCGACCGCCTTGTAGAGCGCGGAGGCGTTCGCGGGCGGCATGATCGTCGTGTTCAGCAGGTCGCCGACCCTCTCGAAGACGGCCTGGTCCTTCGAGTCGCCCTTCTCCACCCTGGTGTGCGAGTAGAGCAGCTTGAGCAGGGCGTCGGGGTCGGTCGGCAGCGAGGCCAGCCACTTGTACGTCGGGCGGTCGATGCCCACCGGGACCGGGGTGGTGGATTCGACGGGGATGATCTCACCGGGCGTGACGGCGTCCTTGCCGGTCTCGCGCATCCACCCCGTCCGGGCGATGGGGGCGGGGTTCTGTGACATCCAGAACTCGTCGCTGTGCAGGGCACCCAGCTGTACGGGGCCGCCGAACGTGCCCTTGTTCTCGCGGATCAGGCTTCGCACGTACACGAACTGGCCGTCCTTCACCGGTACCTGGTCGGTTGCCATGGCCGCTGCGGCGATCCGGTCGAGGGTGACGGACGCATCGGTCCGCCCGGTGTTCGCGCTGGGGGCCGCGGTCGCGGGGGCGGGGCTGTGGCCACCGCCGGAGAGCGTGACGACGAGGGCTCCGGCCACTGCCATCGACGCGAGGGGCAGCACCAGGGCCGGGCGCGGCAGTCGGCGGCGGGGGGATGCGGGGGACGGCGGGGTGTCGAGGGCGTGCTCGCGGTCGCGTGAACGGTCACGGGCACGGTCGCGGTCGCGGTCGATCTGCTGCATCAGAACTTCCTTGTGCTGGAGATGACGGATCGGCGAGAGGTCCCATTCGCAGGACGCCAGCAACTCCTCGGCCTGACTCCGGGGCGTTCCGGCGTGGGGCAGGTTGTCGGCGTTCATCGGGTTTCCTCCTGCAGAAACAGGGCCGCGAATGCGGCCTCACTCTCCATCTCTCCGCGAGAGCCTGGTGGTTCCGTCTTTCCCTGGCCGGGGTGGCCGGAGCTGAGCCGGGCCAGTCGTGCACGGGCGCGCGACAGCCGCGAGCGCACGGTGCCCACCGGGATGCCGAGGGCCTCGGCGGCCTGCCGGTAGTCCAGTCCGGCCCCCACGCACAGGGCGAGCACCTCGCGGTCCTGGCGCCGCAGTCGGCGCAGCGCGTCGTGGACCAGCGCGAGGCGACGGGCGTCGTCGATCCGGCCCGCCGTCTCGTCGGCGAAGTCCTCGACCGGCGCCGGGGCCGGGTACCGGGACAGGAAGGAGAGCCGCCGGCGCAGACCACGGTTGGCGTTGTGCGCCTTGTGCGTGGCGATGCCGAGCAGCCACGGTCTGAGCGAGCCGCCCTCCGGCTCCACCGTCTCCCGGGTACGCCAGGCGGCGAGGAAGGTCTCGGACATGGCTTCCTCGGCCTCCGACCAGTTGCCGGTCAACCGCAGAGCATGGTTGTAGACCGCCCGTGCGTACTGGTCGTACAGGTCGGCGAAGGCGGCACGGTCCCCTGCCCGGATGCGCGCACGCAACGACTCTGCTGGTTCTGTATGGCTCACACTCGTTACTCCCCGCACGCCCCGGCGAGTTCCTGTGGCGCCCGCCACACTCGCCCTACGTCTAGCGGTGTTCGGGGTTCTCGTAGTCGTGGCGGCAGCCGGCGTCCCAGGCGGTGCGTTGGTTGCCGTAGGCCGGGATGCCGCCGAGGTCCTTCAGTGCGCGGGCCAGGTGCAGGAGGTTCCAGGTCATGAAGGTGGTGTTGCGGTTGGTGAAGTCGTTCTCGGGGCCGCCCGAACCGGGGTCGAGGTAGGAGGGGCCGGGGCCCGCCTCGCCGATCCAGCCGGCGTCCGCCTGGGGAGGGATGGTGTACCCGAGGTGCTGGAGGCTGTAGAGCACGTTCATGGCGCAGTGCTTGACGCCGTCCTCGTTGCCGGTGATCAGGCAGCCGCCGACGCGGCCGTAATAGGCGTACTGGCCGGAGTCGTTGAGCAGGCTGGAGCAGGCGTAGAGGCGTTCGATCACCCGCTTCATCACCGAGCTGTTGTCGCCCAGCCAGATGGGGCCCGCCAGTACGAGGATGTCGGCAGCCATGACCTGCCGGTACAGGTCCGGCCAGGCGTCCGTCTCCCAGCCGTGTTCTCTCATGTCGGGCCACACGCCCGTAGCGATGTCGTGGTCCACGGCTCGCAGGACGTCGACGTGCACTCCCTGCGCGGCCATGATGGCGGTGCTGCGGTCGATCAGTCCCTGGGTGTTGCTGGTCCCCGGCGAGCGTTTGAGGGTGCAGTTGATGACCACGGCGCGCAGGTCGTCGTAGCGGGCCGGCGGTGCGTCGGTGGCGGGCGACGGAGCGGTCACGCGGTCCTCCCAGGGCCTTGCCGGCACCCGGTGTGCGGCAGCGCGTCCCTGCCCAGCTTGCGGGCCGGCCGCGGCAGGCGCCATCACGGCGCAGCCGAATGGCCCCTCAGTACCACTGCGGTGTCTCGTACGGTCCCGGCTGTCCGGCGGTCGGCGGCTGCTGCAGGCTGCCGTATCTCTCCATGCGCTGCCAGCGCAGCCGGGTGCCCGAGAGTGCCGTGAAGAGGGACTGGATCACCACCAGGTACATCAACTGGCGGTAGACGAACTGCTGCAGCGGCAGGGTCCACAGCGGGCCGGGGCGCTCCCCGTCCAGGCGGAACGCGTACAGGCCCATCATCAGTTGCAGGAGGAGGAAGGCGAGCCACAGGGCGATGATCCGGACCGGGTCGAGGAAGACCAGGCCGTACAGGGCGAAGACGTCCACGACCGGGGCGAGCAGGGGCAGCAGGACCTGGAAGAGGAGGAGGTAGACCAGGCCCCGGCGGCCCAGCTTCCCGGCGGCGCCGCGCTGGACCAGTGCGCCGCGGTGCTTCCACATCGCCTGCAGGGTGCCGTAGCACCAGCGGTACCGCTGCCGCCACAGGGCGTTCAGGGACGCGGGCGCCTCGGTCCAGGCCACCGCGCCCTCCTCGTACACCACGCGCCAGCCGCCGCGGCACAGCGCCATGGTGAGGTCGGTGTCCTCGGCGAGGGTGACGTCGCTGACGCCGCCGAGGGCGAGCAGCGCACGGCGGCGGAACGCGCCCACCGCCCCCGGCACGGTCGGCATGCACTCGGCGAGGTCGAACAGGCGGCGGTCGAGGTTGAAGCCGACCACGTACTCGATGTGCTGCCAGCGGCCCAGCAGGCCGCCGCGGTTGACGACCTTGGCGTTGCCCGAGACGGCGCCCACGCGGGGGTCGGCGAAGGGCTGCACGAGCGTGCGGACGGCGTCGGGTTCGAAGACCGTGTCGCCGTCGACCATGACCACCAGCTCGCAGGAGGCGGCGGCGAGCCCGGTGTTGAGCGCGGCGGGCTTGCCCGCGTTCGGCTGCCGGATCACCCGCACCGGCAGGCGCAGCGACTCCACCAGGTCGGCGGTGCCGTCGGTGGAACCGTCGTCCACCACGATGATCTCCACCGGATGGTCCGAGGCGAGCAGGGAGCGTACGGCCGCCTCGATTCCGGCGCTCTCGTTGTACGCGGGGACGATGACGCTGACCGGTTCGGTGACCGCAGGCCCCCAGAGCCTGTCCCGGCGCCCCGTCCGCAGCCGCCGGTGCCGGCGGGCCGCGACCAGCACGACCGCCGCGCGCAGCACGCTGATCGCTCCGGCCGCGTACATCAGCACGCCCAGCAGCCATACGGCCCAGTCACCGGCCTGCAGCAGCTTGATGAGGGCCAGACCCAACAGGTAGTCGCCCAGTCCGGCATGCCGGACGGGCCCGGCCATCCCGACCGCGGCGCCGACCGTCGCGAACCGGAAACCCTGGGCCTTGAGCCGGGGGATCAGGACGCTCAGCGCGGCGACGGTCTGGGACCGGTCACCGCCGCCGTCGTGCATCAGCACGATCTGCCCGGTGTGGCCGTGCGGTGTGGCACGGGCGAGGATGCGGTCCCTGCCGGGACGCTGCCAGTCCTCGGCGTCCTGGGTGGAGAGCGCCGTGACATAGCCGGCCGTGCCGGCCTGCTTCAGGACGGACCAGTCGGCGTCGTCCAGCGCGTCGTTCCGCGAGGAGTACGGCGGCCTCAGCAGCGCGGTGGTGACCCCGGCCGCGCCGGCCACTGCGAGCTGCGTCTCGCGCAGTTCCAGGGAACGCTGCCAGGGGGCGAGGCGGGACAGGTCGGGATGGGTGAAGGTGTGGATGCCGATCTGGTGGCCGTCGGCGACCATCCGGCGGACCAGCTCCGGGTGGGCCACGACCTCGGTTCCGACGACGAAGAAGGTCGCGTGCACGTGGTTGCGGCGCAGCACGTCCAGGATGCGCGGGGTCCAGACGGGGTCGGGGCCGTCGTCGAAGGTGAGTGCGACGGTGCGGGCCTTCACCCGGGCGGTGTGCGCGGAGCCGGCGGCGTCCGCGATCACGGGGCCGCCGTGGGTGACCTGGCTGGGCACCGCGTCGGTCCGGCCACGGGCACGGGTCACGTCGTCCGAGGTGATCCCGAACATGTGGTGGGTGTAACCCTGCACCAGAAGAGTCATCGACAGGGTCACCACGAACACGCACAGCAGCAGCCAGTGGGTGCGGGGGGTGATCTGGCGGGTACGGCTGCGGCGGTGGGAGGGAGCGTTGCGGCGGCGATCGGTCACGTCAGGGCCTGGGATCACTTCACGGGGTTGTGGGAGGAGCCGTTGGCGTGCCCCTTGCGGTTGGGGTTGCCGACGGGGGTCGGGGAGGTGGTCCTGGCGGGCGCCGTGGCCGCGGGGGCGGACGACGCAGCCGACGAGCCAGGCGGGCCGGAGGTCGGCCGTGCCGTGGAACGGGAGTTCTCGTGCGCCGCGGCGGAAGCCGTGCTCCCCGCGGAGTGGCCGGTACCGGACGGGGAATCGGGGGCGGACACGCGGGGCGTGGGCGGTTGCGTGGTGTCCGACTGCGGGACGAACGGGGAACTGACGCCGGGGCCGCCCAGCACCGTGCCGATCAGCAGGGCGACGTAGCCGCCGGCGGGGATCAGCAGCAGCCGGGCGGCGCGGTGCACGCGGCGCCGACGGCGCCCCGAGGTGTCCACGAAGACCGGCCGCACCGACTCCTTCTCCGGAGTAGCCGGATCTGGTGCGGGATGGCGGGATGTGTCGAACTCCAGGGGCGCCAGCGGGGGCGGCGGCACGGTGAGGACGTCAGCGTGGGGAGCGTGGCCGTAGGCATGCGCGTACCCGAAACCGCCGTACTGATCCGCGCCGTACTGATCCGCGCCGTACGGATCCGCGCCGTACGGATCCGCGCCGTACGGATCCGCGCCGTACGGATCCCCGCCGTACGGATCCCCGCGGTACGGATCCGCGCCGTACGGATCCGCGCCGTACGCTGTGCCGCTTCCGTCCGTCCACTGCACGAGTTGTGCCCCTCTGTCCTGGCCGACCGGCATGGTCCTCCGAATGGAAAGAGCACAACCGGCCAGATCTGTTACACCTCGGCCCGGCGTCGACGCACTCCCGGCCGTCCCCGCCGGGTGACGTTTCACGCAGGCCGTGCGCTGGATGAGTGCCGGGTTCGGAACCGCGCAGACCGAGGGCGACCACCCCTCGGCGCCGGGGCCGCAACCCACCCCGGGCCTCTCCGTGCCGTTCTTGTCTCCCCCCGTGAGCGGCACGGAGGGAGAGGGGCGGCCGGCCCCGACCACTGCACGGGGTTCCGGCCGCCCCGACACCCGTTTCGGACCTGCGGGGATGTGAGGGACGCCTGTTGCTTGTGACATTTCCGTGACGACAGACGCTGATCACCATGGGCCGTCGATACGGGCCGTCGATGCGACCGGAGCGCGGCGGTCGGCACGGACTCGCCATGAACCGGTGCAAACGAGGGCAATCTTGGGCCAGGTACGGCAACCCCGGCGCGTACAGGCGTACGACGGGGAACTGGGCGCGGCGGTCGCGCGGGCCCAGGACGGCGACGAAACCGCCTTCGCGGTCGCCTACCGGATCGTGCAGCCGGGCCTGCTCGGCTACCTGCACCGCCTGGTCGGCGAGGACGCGGAGGACGTCGCGTCCGAAGCCTGGCTGGAGATAGCCCGCGACCTCGGACGCTTCCAGGGCGACGGCGCCGGCTTCCGCGGCTGGACCGCGGCCATCGCCCGGCACCGGGCGCTGGACCATCTGCGTCGCCAGCGCGTACGGCCCCGGGCCGGCGGGACCGAGCAGGACATCATCGACCTGCCCAGTCCGCACAGCACCCATGAACAGGCCCTGGAGTCCCTCTCCACCGAGCGGGCCCTGGAGCTGGTCCGCGCGCTGCCCCAGGACCAGGCCGAGGCCGTGCTCCTGCGGGTCGTCGTCGGCCTGGACGGTCCCGCCGCCGCACGCGTCCTCGGCAAGCGCCCGGGGGCGGTGCGCACGGCCTCCCACCGGGGCCTGAAACGCCTCGCACGCCAGCTGGGCATCGGCGGCGAGGCGGAGAAGGGCGTGCCGGACGGGACTTCCCGCACGCTGGGGGCGAAATGAACCCGATGAATCGCGCGAATCGGGCGAATCAAACCAGTCGGAACAGTCACAACAGTCACAACAGTCAGAACAGTCGGGACAGGAACGGAAGCGGACATGGGTGAACGGGTGAGCGGCGGCGGAGTTCGGGGCCGTCGGCGTGTGCGGCCCGGCGGCACCCTGTCCGACTCTCGGGACGTACATGACGCCGCCGCACTGGAAGCGGTCCTGGCCGCCGTCCTGCGCCCCGCCGCTCTCGACCCCGAGGCCGAGCAGCGGGCCGTGGCCGCCTTCCGGGCCGCCCGCGCCGCGGGGCCGCACCGGGCACGTACCCGGCGCCGGGACGACTGGCGGCCCCGGGCGGAGCGGCGTGCCCGGCGCCCGGCGAGGATGACGCTCGGCGTGGTGTTCGCCAGCCTCACCCTGGGTGGTGTCGCGGTCGCGGCCATCGGTTCCGCCGGCTCCTCCACCGAGGGTGCGGGCGCCGGCCGGGGCACCGCGCACCCGTCGGCAGTCGCCCCGCACGAGCCGGGCGGTGCGGCCCCGTCGGCGTCCTCCGGCGGCCCCCGCCCGACGGACCGGCCGGCCACCGCCCGGGACACCGAAGCCCACTGCCGTGCCTACGAACAGGTCCAGGGCCGTGGCAAGGCGCTCGACTCGAAGGTCTGGCAGCGCCTCGTCGCGGCTGCCGGAGGCAAGTCCGAGGTCGCCGCGTACTGCTCCGAGCAGTTGGCGCGGGCGAAGGCCACGCCGAGCAGGGCCGCCGGCACGGGCAGACCCGGCGGGCGCGATGCAGACGCCGGCAGCGGCACAACGGGCAACACCGGCGCCTCCGGCAACGGCACGTCCGGCAGCACGCCGGGCGGCACGGACCAGGACCACACGGCCGGGACCGGCCAGGCAGGCGGCGGCCATGGCAGCGGGAAGCGCAGTCGGTGATCAGACAGTCGATCGGGGCAACCCCTTGTGCGGGGTTGCCCCGATCGATCGCTCCTGTGCCCGTCAGCGGTAGGAGTAGTGGAAGTTGGCGATGTTGCGGGTGGTCGGCTCGGTGACCCGCCAGGGGTCCATCACCGCGTCGTCGCCGGAGAGCATCGGGTTCTCGTTCTGGTGCGTCGGGTGCCAGGCCCACCAGAGACGGTCGACGTTCGCGTGGTGCATGTAGAAGAGGGGGTCCGCCGCGGCGGTCGCGATGTCCCCCATGGTGGCGCCCACCCACACGTGGATGTCGTCGTGGACGGACTCCAGTCCCTCCACGAACGTGTTGAAGGTGCCGGCCTGCATCACATGGTCGATGCGGGACGTGATGTGCTGCAGCGCCTGCTGGTCACCGGGCGAGCGCTTGACCCGGATGATCCGGCCCATCGGACCGGGCACCACCACGGTGGGCAGTACGTCGGTCATCCACTGCGGGACCTGCTGGTCGGCGGTCCAGTCCCAGTAGGGGATGGTGACGTCGCCGTGGATCCGGCGCAGTGACGACTCCACCCGGTCCAGGAAGACACGGTGCCAGGGCAGGAAGCGCTGGGCTCCGAGATCGGGCATGCCCGGCATGCCCATGCCCGGCATGGAGTGCTGGTGGTGGTGCATGTCGGCGTGGATGGCGACGAACTTCCCCAGCTCACCGGACTGGTTGATCGCGTTGAACGCGTCGATCAGCCGGGACCGCTCGGCATCGGTGAGGTCCTTCTCGCTCTTGCGGACCTTCTCCACCGGCGTCGCACGGCGCATGGCCACCAGGTCGGCGAACGTCCTGGGTCCGAGTCCGTCGTGCAGGGCGGTGGAATGGGCGAGGAGGTCGGGGTGAGGGAGGGTGGCGAGGGCTTGCTCGGTCATCTGGGTCAAGGCGCACCTCGGGTTGTTGTCGGCTCGTACGGGTTCGGACACCGCACGCCCCTTCAGCAGGATCGGCGCCGCTCCGGGGGGTAGGCACGCCGGGATAGGCCGACGGTGTCCGATTACCGAGGGCGCTCCTGGTGGTACAGAGGGCGCTCCTAGAGGCGGACGGCGATCAGTGCGATGTCGTCGCGCGCGCCCCCGCTGACCCCGAAGCGGGCCAGCAGTGCGTCGGTGAGGCGCTCGGGGATCTCGTTCGGGGTGTGCGCCGAGCGGCGGATCGGTGGCCTGGTCGAGGAGGTCACAGGTGCCGTCGGCGTGCAGCAGGACCGGGGGCGGGTGGCCGGCGCGGCCGGAAGGCCGTGGCCGACCACGTCGCCGACCGACACCGCGAAGGAGCCGTCGGGCAGGTCGATCACGTCGTACCAGTCGCCGCACACGTTGAGGGAACCCACGGCGGGCAGATAGCGCACCGCGATGTCGGGGTGGCGGACCAGGTCCGGGGAGGTGAGCATCGCCTCCTGCAGGGTGACGACGACCTCGCGCTCCTCGAACACTCCCGGCCGGTCCACGACGGGGACGTCGTACTTCTGCAACGCCATCGTGTCGCTTTCCCGGGTGGTCAGGACCCGGTGCAGGGAGGCCCTGAGGTTGCGCACCCCGTCCGCGTCGGGGTCCGCCGGGTTGTCGGGGAAGGCGTCGAAGACGTACGTCCCGACCAGGTCCCCCCAGGTACGGCCGGTCGCCCGCAGGTACGCGTCATTGACGCCTGGTGTCCCACCTCTCAATGTACGGGCCCAAAAAGCCGACGCACCCCCAGGTTGTCCGGGCCGGTGGGCGCAGGACGCCGCCTCCCGCGCCGTCGTCACTGTTCCCGACCGCTAACATGCAGCCGGGATCACGCCATCGGGGGAGGCGGTTCGACGTCTTGCGCTGTCCTCCCGTGCCAGAAGGGACAGTGCATGAGACAGGGACTTTCCAGGGCGGCGGTCGCCGTCATCGCCGCCGGATCGCTCGCGGCGTGCGGCGGCGGAGGGTCGGGAGGGGCGCCGAAGCCCTTCGGCAGCGGCAAGAAGGGGTCCGGGCAGGCCTCCTCCGCCCCGGCGTCGGCGCCCTCGCTCAAGCTCAAGGTCCCTGCCGGCTACGACACTTCACGCGGCTGGGAACTCTCGGGGAAGCAGTTCGGACAGTACGCCCTGCTGCCGAAGGCAGGCTCCGTTGCCGTCATGACCGGCACGGGCTCCACCTACCGGGTGACCGTGCGGGACGCGGTGACGGGCCAGGTCCGCTGGACCGGCAAGCCGTTCAAGGACCTGGCCGAGGGCGGGGCGCCGGGCGTGTTCGCGACCACCGTCGGGGGCAAGGACTACCTGGTCACCTGGTCGGAGGGCGAGACGGGTGAGGACGCCCTGTCCAAGGGCAAGCAGGAGTACGCCGTCGACATCTACACCGCCGACGGCTCGGGCGGCTCCGTCGCCCCCGCCCACCACGTCGAGGTCCCGGCGCGCCAGTACAGCAACGGCCGGGTCGTCGACGGCGGAGCGCGCCTGCTGATACCCGACACGGACAAGGGCACAGCCGCCCTCGACGTGATCACGGGCGAACTCACGACCTACGGCAAGGACTCCGTCAAGGCACCCGACGGCTGCTCGTCGTGTGGCTACGGCAACGAGATCGCCGCCCTCACGGACCACGACCCAGTGGTGTCGAACGAGGGCCACGGCGTCTTCGGCGTCCCCGGTTCCTGGAGCAGCGCCCGTGTCGCCCCGGCACAGGCCGACCCCGCCACCGGCGCGGTGTGGCCGGGCACCGGCGGGTATCTCATCGCCCGCTGGGACGAGAAGAACGAGGGCGACCACAACGTCTGGGCCGTTCTCGACAGCCACACCGGTCAGGTCCAGGCGTCCGTCCTGTGCGCCAAGCCGTTCGTCGGGTCGGCGGAGGCCCCCGAATCCGTCCTCTCCCCGAACGGCCGTTACCTCGTCTCGGAACACCTGGCCTTCGACCTCCGGGCGAAGAAGGGCTACTGCTTCGAGGAGGACGACAACAACAAGCCGCTCTCCTTCACCTCCGTCACCGACGACGGCATCGCCTACGGCACCTCCCTCACGAAGGACAGCCTGGCCGGCACCAAGGCCCCCGTGCAGCTCCCGCTCGCCACGGGCACCCCGAAGGCACTCCCCGACGACTCCGACGTGCCGGTCGGCGACTTCGCCGGGGTCGGCGTCTTCCAGCACGACGAGGGCAACGAGCCCTACCTGATCGTCTACCCGCACAAGGCGTAGCCGACCAGAGACCGGAAGGGTCAGGTCAGGTCAGGGCCCGGCGCAGGGCCGCGGCGAGTCCGGCCGGCTGTCGTTGGGACACCGCGGCGGACAGGATCGCCTGCGACCCGTGGAAGGTGCCGGGCCACTGGTGCAGTTCCACCGAGACGCCTGCCTCCAGCAGGTACCTCCGGACGCGGTACGGGACAACGCCGACGTGGCCGCGCTCACCCAAGTCGCCGGCAACCCCGAGGACTTGGAGACCCTGGACGCCTACTGCGCCACCGGATCGCTCCGCCGGACTGCTACGGGTTCAACTCGCGTCGGCCTCCCGGCAGTTCATCAACGCCTGAGACGTCGAGACGACTCACAGTGATTTGCGCATCGTCTCGACGAGCTGGTCCCGCTGTTCGTTGTACGCGACGCGTGCCTCATCGACCGCTTCCGCGTCGTCGGCCAGCCCCTGCCCGACGACCGCGCGGTAGTCACGCAGGCGGTCCACGAGGCAGTTCGCCTCGCGCATGACGGCCGGTTCCGCGATGAGGGAGAGTTCCAGACGCCGCGAGAGCACTCTGCTGTCGCGGATGACGGTCTGCGCGCGGCTCGCCGCCGACTCGTCGCTGTCGTGGCCGCGGGCGATGTTGAAAAGTATCTCGCTCGCCTCCGCGGTGGCGGCGAGAAAGGACGTGTACACGGCTCTCCGGTCCTCTCTCCTGCGCTGCTCGTTCTCCCGCCGCCAACGCGACCGGTCCAGGATGAAGGTCGCGGTCAGACCGACGAGGGCGCCCAGTGCCGTACTTGCGAGACCGATCCATTCCATCCCCATACGTTGCTCCACCGGGGCGCCCGCCAACCTCCGGACGAGTGACGTATCCGGCCTGAATTCCGGCCGCCTGCATTGCCTGCGTACGGGTGACCGGTCGGGCGATGCACCAGCCGCGGCGACGGGCGGTGTGCTGATCATGGTCAGGTCTTCGCGTCGTCCACAGTCCTCCAGCCCGCTTCCGTCGGGCTGCTGTGCCATGCGCGGATTCGGAAGGAGACGGCCTTGTCCGAGCAGGATGAGAAGGCGGAGCAGAGTGTCGGAGAGCTCACGCTCGCCGGTCCGCTCAGCACGCCCCCGACCGAACTTCCCTACCCGGTACCGGCGCCGGACGAGAGGTGGCAGCTGCCGAACGGCTTCGCGCACGTCTTCTACGGCGAGCGGAACCAGGGGATCGTCCGGCCGGTGATCATGGCGGACGGCTTCAACCTCGGCCGGAGCGACCTGCAGTGGCTCTACGCCGGCCTCGACCGCGACTACCCCCTCATCAGCGAGCTGCGTCGCCGGGGCCGCGACGTGATCCTGCTGGGCTTCGAGGAGCGCGCCGCCTCCATCCTGGACAACGCCGAAACCGCGACCGCCGCCATCATGCGCACCATCGCCGAGCAACTGAGCGACACGAGGCTGATGGTGGGCGGCTTCAGCATGGGCGGCATGATCACGCGGTACGCGCTCGCCAGGATGGAGGCGCAGCGCATGGACCACCGCACCGGGGTGTACTTCTCCTACGACACCCCGCACCGCGGTGCCGTCATCCCGGTCGGTCTCCAGGCGTTCTCGCACTTCATCCCGGTCTCCAACCCCTTCGCCCGGCAGATGAACAGCCCCGCCGCCCGGCAGATGCTCTGGCGGCACTACGACCCCAAGACCGGCGAGATCGGGATCGCACCGGAACGCACGCGGTTCCTCGCGCAGCTGGAGCAGATCGGCTACTGGCCGCGTATCCCCCGCCTCCTCGCCCTCGCCAACGGCCGCGGCGACGGTACGGGCCCCGCCATCCCGCCCGGCGAGACCGCGCTGAAGGTCGACCGGATCTACCCCGGCACCACCTTCTACACGCAGGCCCAGGGCAGGGACGTCATCGTCGCCGAGCTGAAGCGACGGTTCCCCAAGGCCGAGAAGACCATCAAGACGTCGGGCTTCCCGGAGCTGGACGGCGCCCCCGGCGGCACCCTCCGCTCGTACGGGATCCTCGCGGACACGCTGAAGAAGTTCGGCGCCTCGGTCGACCTGAAGCACGAGGACGTCTGCTTCGTCCCCTCGGTCAGCGCGGTCTCGATCCGCGACATCGACCAGCAGAAGGACCTGTACGCGAACATCGACAACCTCAGCCCGGACGAGAGCGACGTCGACGACTTCGTCTGCTCCTCCACGACGACGGCACACACCGCCATCACGGAGGAACTGGGCTACTGGCTCCTGGACCGGCTGCCCGACTGACGGACCCGTCCTTCTCCACCCGCGGTCACGAACCGGGCTGCCACTGCACGGCGACGGGGTCGCCCACGCGCAGCGTGCCCGGTTCGAGGACGTCGAGGTAGACGCCGACACACGACAACCGTCCCAGGGCGAGCACGGGCACGCGGTGTTCGCGGGCCACCGTGCGCATGATGCCGGGGTCGGGCGGCAGCTCGTCGTGGCCGAGGGTGGGGATCACACAGCGGGGCGTGGGGACCACGGCGCGGAAGAGGACCTCGCCCACGCGCAGCCTCGCTCCCGGCCAGGTGTCCTCGGGGAAACCAGGACCCTGGCCGGTCTCCACGACCAGGTTCGGCCGGAACCGGCGCGGGTCGAAGTCTCCGGCGGGGTACGCCTCGCGCAGTTGCGCCAGCGCCGACGTCGTGACGAGGTGGACCCGCCCGAAGTCGAAGAACGTGCCCGCCGCGACCCCGCCCACGGTGATCAGCTCACCGGAGCCGTCCACGACCGCCGTCTCCCGCAGCGCGTCCGGCACACCGCCCTCGTACTCGGGCACCGCGCGCTCCAGCCGGCCCCGCTCCCCCGGCGTAGCGGTCGCGAGGGACACCTTACGGTCCAGCAACTCCGAGAGCCGTACGTCGAGTTCGGGATCGTCGGCCGCGAGGGAGGTGCCGTCCGGCAGCTCGACGCGAGGCACGCCGGTTTCCGTCAGCCGACTCCGGCACCGCAGCAACGGCCCCCACTTGCGCGGGTGCTTCGCACTGCCCACCGCGCCCGTCTCATCGAGCACCGCGTAAGCCCGGTCTCCGTACAGCCCGCCGTCCGTGACCCGCACCGAGTCCAGATCCTCGCCGAGCATGGACTTCACCGGGTACCGGCGCAGCGCCGTCACCGTTCCCATGGATCAACTCCCCGTAGTCCGAAGCCGCCTGTCCGACGGCCCCAAGATCTTGCCAGGGTGCTACTTGCCCGTGGGCGTCACCGGGCTTGTGTGAAATTTCGAACCAGACCGTCTTGCCGATGCCGCAGGTGCGAGGCTCCGCGCCCCAGTGGTCGGCCAGCGCTGCCACCATGTGCAGGCCCCGGCCGGTCTCGTCGTCCGCTGACGCTTCCCGGGGCTTCGGCAGAGTGTTGTTCGCGTCTGCCACCGACACGCGCAGGCGGTCTGTCTCCAGGATGGCCCGGGCCCAGATCTCGCGGCCCGGAAAGACCTTCGCGTGGCGGTATGCGTTCGTCATCAACTCGCTGAGCAGCAGGACCGCCGTCTCCGTCACCTCGTCCGGGAGTTTCCAGGAGGTGGCCTGTTCGCGGAGGAGGGTCCGGGCCCGGCTCACGCTGCGGGCGTGGCGAGGGAGGCGCCACTCGATGTCCTTGGGGAGCCCGGAGGTTGTGGGCGGCGTCGGCATACGCGGTTCGTTCCTTGCGTGTGGTTCTCCGTCATTCGGCCAGCCCAGGCTGGTGGTTCGCGCGTAGCCTCGGGAGTAGCGGAACGGGTACACAGCGTGCTTGTACACGGTGTGTCAGCGGGAGGCGGGTGGGCGCGTGGCTTCGACCGAGTCCCAGCAGGCGCAGCAGAACTGGCGATACTGCGGCGGCCAGGTCAAGTTGTGGCGGGAGGAGGCCGGGGTCAGTCGGCAGGCTCTGGCCGACGAGGCCGGGTACGACTACGAGTACGTGAAGTCGATGGAGTGCGGGAGGCGGCGGCCGACGCTCCGGCTGTTGCAGGTCGCGGATCAGCTGTGCGGGGCGAGGGGAAAGTTGGTGGCTGCGCACGAGTTTCTGAAGCCGGAGCCGTTTCCGCAGCGTACGCAGCAGTACGTGCTGGTGGAGGCCGAGGCGATCACGGTGCAGTGGTATGAGCCGATGCTGATTCCCGGTCTGCTTCAGGCTCCGGAGTATGCGCGGGCGCTGATCAGCAGTAACTGTCCCCCCTTGGACGAGGAGACGGTGGACGAGCGAGTCTCGGCGCGACTGAAGCGGCAGGGGAAGCTGACGAGCAAACCACTCACGCACTTCAGCTTTGTGATCCATGAGGCCGCCTTGCGTTCGGTGGTTGGCGACAAGGACGTCATGCGTAGGCAGTGCGACCGCTTGCTGGAGGCTGGGAGGCAGCGACACTTGTCGATCCAGGTGCTCCCATTCGCCACTGCACCCACGGCGGCGCTCAGTGGCCCGATGGTGCTTGTGGAGACCCGTGATCACGAGCGCTACGCCTTTGTGGACGGTCAGTCGACAGGTGCCCTCTACTCCGAGGGAAACAAGCTCAGTACGTTGACTCAGCGCTATGGCATGATCCGCATGCAGGCGCTTAGCGTTGAGGAGTCTGCCCGGTTCATCGGGAAGGTTGCGGAGGAGCTGTGAGCGCCGAGCTGTCGTGGTTCAAGTCGAGCTATAGCGACTCCGAAGGCAGCGCCTGCCTCGAAGTCGCCTACACATGGCGTAAGTCCAGCTACAGCGACTCCCAGGGCGGCGCCTGTGTCGAGGTCGCCGCCTGCCCCCACGCCATCCACGTCCGCGACTCGAAGCTCGGCGCTCGAAGCCCCCGCTTCGGGGTGCCCGCAGACTCCTGGGCCGACTTCGTCACCTACGCAGCCCGCGAGGTCTGAGCCCCGAGCTTCGGGCTCCGAGACCCGAGCCCTCTTTTCAAGGAACGGGTGGAAAGAAACAACCCGCCCTCCCGCCCTCCCCGTGTCCAACGGCCGCGTATACCAGCCGACATGACTTTTCGTGATCGGCTTGCAACGCGCCGTCGCGAGCCTCTAGCGTTCGCAGCAACAAACAACCCCGGTCGGGTGTTAGCAGCACCCGCCGGGGTCTCACCGCAAGATCGGAAAGGACGATCTCGTGGCTTACGAAAACTCTAGCGCTGCCCCGCCCGCTCCCGCATCGCATCCCATGGCCAAACCCGGCTACGGCAAACGCAACGCCCCCGATCAGCTGCCGCCCCGGCCCGGCGACTTCGCTCACCTCCCGGCCCGCGAGGCGTACATCGCCGGCCTTCTCGATCAGCTTGGCGAGAACGCGGCGATGGACGCCAAGACCATCGCCAAGGCGCAGCCCCTCTACGGGCAGCAGGCCGTCCGTACCGTGCTCAACGAGCTCGCCGGGGCTGGGCATCTGCGCCGCGTACGCCGACGCGTCGAACCCCGTGGTGAAGGCGGCACCGCCACCGGTACCCGCTGGGTCTTCCAGACTTACTGGTCCCGCACCGCACGTGACAACGAATGGTGGGCCCGGTTCCTCGACGGTGACGCGAGCGCCGCGCAGAGCGCAACGCCTGCCCAGGCATCCACATCCGACGCTGCCCCCGGTGACGTAACACCGCAGCCCGACTCGTCGGCACAACCGCACGAGAACACCCGCCCCTCCACCGCGTACACCGCCCTC